>CAZCSD010000057.1:0-15035 GCA_964501235.1 uncultured Polaromonas sp.
ATGACACAGGTATCCACACCGTGGAAGGTAAAAATCGAACCCAGATTCGTCTCAAAAAAGGCCGAGGCCATGCGCTTGTTGATGATGATGTCGCGCTGCCGGTCGATCTGCAGGCGGTCGTCAAACTCGGCACGACGGCTGCCCACCTTGATGTTCTGCAAGGAATCGGGAGTGTTCGTCCGCGTTCCCCAGACCCCGCAATCCTCACCCGACTCCATGTAAGCCACATAAGTCCAGACCACCGGAAAGCCTTTGTCGCGAAAGGCTTGCGCCAGTCGGTTGACATGCTCGAGCTGCCGAGGATCGGTTTCATAGGCCGTCGCAAACTCGCCCACGCAGGTGTATGCCTTTTGCAGGTCGATATTGATGAGGGCCGGCGTCTTCCCGAACCCGAAGCGCTTGCGGGTGGGGTTGGCCTTGACCTGGGCAAAAAGCTGGCGCGCGCTCTTGTCGGACAGTTCCATGAGGATGAAGGTGAAAAAACAAAAAAGCCATCTTCCCTTGGCGCATTTGTCCTGTCAATAGAACAAATAGACCCCAGTCGGGCTTGTTGACGGCGGCGGCCGCCGACAACCTTGTTGGCGAGCATGAGGCAAGCTCCCGCGTAGATGACAATCCGCGCTATCTCGGCCACGCTTTTCAAGACCCATGAGACTTCCCACTTACTTCATCTCTCACGGCGGCGGGCCTTGGCCCTGGGTCGACGGCATGCGAGCGCTTTTTGCCCTGACCGAGCGCGAACTCGCCGCCCTGCCCCGCCGCTGGCCGGTCCGACCCCGGGCAGTGTTGATGATCAGCGGACACTGGGAAAGCGAGACCTTTGCCGTCTCCAGTGCTGCGCACCCAGGCATGGAGTACGACTACCATGGCTTTCCCGCCCACACCTACCAGATCCGCTACCCAGCCCCGGGTGATCCGGCCCTGGCGGCGCAGGTGGCGGGCCTGCTCACCAAGGCCGGGCTTGGTTGCCGCAGCGACCCGCAGCACGGTTTCGATCACGGGGTGTTCGTACCCATGCACTGCATGTATCCAGGGGCCGACATGCCCGTGGTGATGCTCTCGCTCAAGCAAGGGTATGACCCCCAGGAGCACTTTCGGGCCGGACAGGCGCTGGCGCCCTTGCGCGAAGAGGGGGTGCTCATCATGGGCAGCGGCTTGACCTACCACGACATGAGGGGCTTTGGCCGCAGCACGGCCACCGCGGTGGCCCACGACTTCGAGCAGTTTCTGGCACGCACCGTCAGCCACAGTGACCCAAGTCAGCGCCGGGCCAGCCTGATCGACTGGGCATCGGGGCCGCAAGCACGCCGCGCCCATCCCCGGGAAGACCATTTGATCCCGCTGCTGGTGGCCGCCGGGGCCGCGGGCGATGAAGCCGGACGGCGACTGTTTCTGGACCACGCCCTGGAGGTCGACATGGGCTCGTATGAGTTTGGAGACAGGCCCCCGCCCCCCTGAGCCGATCGAGGGGGGCTGTCTGACATTCTCAGGACTTTTTCTACTTGTCTAGTCAAGGCTAGACAAGTACGATGACGCCATGTTGCTCTCGCAGACCCCCGCCGCTTCAGTCCCTGGCAACGGTCCTCCCTTCAAGCGGGTCAAGGACTACCTCCTTGCAGAGCTCTCCCGCGGCACCTGGCTGCCCGGACAGCTCATGCCCTCAGAGAGCCAGTTGATGCAGTTGTTTTCGGTCAGCCGGATGACGGTCAACCGGGCCCTTCGGGAGCTGCAGGCCGAGGGTCTGGTCGATCGGGTGCAGGGCGTAGGCACGTTCGCCGCCGCCTTGCATCGGGTGGCCAGCACCTTATCCATCCATGATCTTCAGGAAGAAATCGAGGCCCGCGGTCATCGGCACAGCGCCCGGGTGCATTTGCGCCGTGCCGAACCGGCTCCCGCAGCCCTGGCCACGCAACTGGGCCTGGCCACCGGCAGTTTGCTGTTTCACACCGTGCTGGTCCATCTGGAAAATGGCCAACCGCTGCAATGCGAAGACCGTTATGTCAATCCACAGGCTGCTCCCCACTACCTGGAGCAGGATTTCGAACGCATCACGCCCACCCGCTACCTGTTCCAGCACACGGCCCTGCGCCGCGCCCAGTACAGCCTGGAGGCGGCTCAGGCCACGGCAGAGGAGGCGCGCTTGCTGGACATCGAGCCCGATGCGCCCTGCCTGATCATGATCCGGCGCACCATGAGTCACCAGCATGTCATTACCCTGGCGCGCCTGGTGCATCCGGGACACCGCTATCAACTCAGCGGCGACTTCCAGCCATGAGGCCGCCCCCAGGCTCCTGGCAGCGTGCCAGCTTGCACCAAACCCCGGCCAGTCCCTGGCGCAACGGCGGCGGCATCACGCATGAGTTGGTCGCCGAGCCGGCCGAACGGTGGCGCTGGCGGGTTTCCGTGGCCCGCATCGAGCAGGACGGCGCCTTCTCCCACTTTGAAGGTGTGGACCGGCAGTTTGCGGTGATTCGGGGTGCGGGCGTGCGCCTGCACCTGCGCGGCCAGCCGGTGATCACCTTGGCTCGAGGACCGGCCGTGGCCTTCAGTGGTGAGGAGGCTTGTCGTGCCGAGCTGATCGACGGCCCCACCCTCGACTTCAATCTGATGAGCCGTCAAGCGATCTCGCATCTGCAACGCTGCACCTCCCATCAGATCCTGCCCTGGCGCAGCGGCCAGGTTGCCGGCGTTTATGCCTGCGAGTCGACTCGGCTGATGCACGAATCGGGAAGCCAGGTGCTGTTGAACCCCGACGAGATGCTCTGGACCCACGCGCTACCCGAGGGCGGCTGGAGCGTGCGTAGCGGGGACGCGCTGGCCTTCTGTCTTGATCTGGAACGCCCATGAGCCGCCACCTGTTGACGCACTGCCATCTGGCCACCATGCAGGCCCACTCGGGCGACGCGCTGGGGCTGATCCCCGATGGAGCGCTGCTTTGGGACGACGATAGCGGTCGCATCGTCTGGGCCGGGGCACGCACATCGCTGCCGCCGTCCTTACAGGCGGGCTGCCAGCTCCATGATGCGCAAGGGGCCTGGGTGACGCCCGGGCTGATCGATTGCCACACGCACCTGGTTTACGCAGGCGATCGCAGCGCCGAATTTCGACTGCGTTTGCACGGGGCCAGCTACGAAGAGATCGCCCGCTCGGGCGGAGGTATCGCCTCGACCGTCCGGGCCACGCGTCAGGCCAGCGCCCAGGAGCTGCTGAGTCAATCGCTGGCCCGACTCGATCAATTGCTGGATGAGGGCGTGACCACCGTTGAAATCAAATCCGGCTATGGGCTGTGCGCCGCAGACGAGGGCAAGTGTCTTGAGGCCGCCCGGCAACTCGGGCGGCTCAGGCCTGTGGACATCCGCACCACCTTTTTGGGGGCGCATGCGCTGCCGCCGGAGCGCCAAGGCCAGGCCGACGCCTACATTGACGATGTGCTGGCCATGCTGCCCGATCTGCACCGGCAAGGGCTGGTCGATGCCGTCGATGTCTTCTGCGAAAAAATTGCCTTCAATCTTGAGCAGACCGAGCGCGTCTTTCGCGCCGCACAAGCCCTGGGCCTGCCGGTCAAGATGCATGCCGAGCAACTGAGCGACATGGAGGGCGCCAGCCTGGCCGCCCGCTATGGGGCGCTCAGTTGTGATCACCTCGAATGGCTCAGCCCGTCCGGTGCGCACAGCATGGCCCAGGCCGGAACAGTGGCCGTTTTGCTGCCCGGGGCCTTCTATTTTTTGCGCGAGACGCGGCTGCCGCCGATTGCCCTGCTGCGCGAGCTGGGCATCCCCATGGCCCTGGCCACCGACTGCAATCCGGGAAGTTCGCCCTGCACTTCGCTGCTGCTCATGCTGAGCATGGGCTGTACGCTGTTCAGACTCACGCCGGAGGAGGCGCTGCTCGGCGTGACTGCCCATGCCGCGCGTGCGCTGGGCATGACCGATCGAGGCACCCTGACGGCGGGACAACGGGCCGATCTGGTGCTTTGGCACATTGGGCATCCGGTCGAACTGTGCTACCACATCGGACACCGCCCGGATAGGCAGGTCATACAGGCCGGGCGATGGCCTACCGGGGTTCACCCCCAAGAGCCCTCGTGGACCCGACCATGAACACAAACGACCTGAGCTTTGACCTGCACCGCGGCCGCATCGGCCTGCTGGTGAGCATGCCCCATATGGGCAGCTATATTCCCGCCGACATAGGCCAGGCCCTGGTGCCGCGCGCGCTCGATAGCGAAGACGCCGATTGGCACATGGACCGACTCTACGACTTCGCTCTCGACCTCGGGGCCAGCGTGCTGCGGCCGCGTCTGTCACGCTATGTGATCGACCTCAACCGACCGCCTGACGACACACCGATGTACCCGGGAGCCTCCAACACCGAGCTGTGCCCCACCCGCTTCTTCACCGGGGAGGCCCTGTACCGGCCCGGGCAAGCCCCCTCGGCCGAGGAGAAAGTCAGGCGCCGCCAGACTTACTGGGACCCCTACCACCAGGCCTTGCAACAAGAGTTGCAGCGGCTGAGCCATTTGCACGGCCGCGTGCTGCTGTGGGATGCGCACAGCATCCGCTCGCAACTGCCCTGGCTCTTCGAAGGTCGCCTGCCCGATCTGAACATCGGCACCGCCGATGGCACGGCGGCGCATCCATCGATCGCGCAGGCCGTCCTGCAAGCCTGCGTCGCAGACGGGCACTACAGCCGTGTTCTCAACGGCCGCTTCAAGGGCGGCTACATCACGCGGCGCTATGGACAGCCCGAACATGGGATCCATGCAGTGCAACTCGAGTTGTGCCAGTGCCTCTACATGCAAGAGCAAGCGCCTTACGGCTACCTGCCCGAACGAGCACGGCAACTGCGCCCCACGCTGGAGCGCATGATGCGCGCTGCCCATCAAGCCCTGGGAGCACTGGATCTATGAAATTCTGGTGCTCACAGGCCTGGATCGATGGACGCTGGCAGAGCCAAGCCCTGCTGCAATGCGACGAGCAAGGACTTTGGTCACGCATCGACACGGGCGTGCCGGCCGCCCAGGCCGGCGATGCGCAGCACCTGGGCCCCGTCTTGCCGGGCCTGGTCAACGCGCACAGCCATGCCTTCCAGCGCGCCATGGCCGGCCTGGGCGATCGCCTCGACCCGACCGCCGCCCAGGATGATTTTTGGTCCTGGCGCGAACGCATGTACCGAGTGGCACACAGCATAGGCCCGGACGAGTTGGAGACCATAGCCACCTGGCTTTATGCCGAGCTGCTGGCCTGCGGCTTCACCCAGGTGTGCGAATTTCATTACATCCATCGCGACCCCCAGGGACAGACCTACCAAGATCCACACACCCTGAGCTGGGCGCTGGTGCGGGCGGCCGAGCGCACCGGCATAGGCCTGACCCTGCTGCCCACCGTCTACATGCGCCAGGGCTTCGGGCACGCCGACCTGCTACCGGCGCAGCGGCGCTTTGCAAGCACCCCGCGGTTCGTCATGGACAGCCGGGACGCCATCCGGCACTACGCCCGGCAGCAGGGGCGCAGCGCACTCCTTCAAGCCGGCGTGGCCTTGCACTCCCTGCGTGCCGTGCCCGTAGAAGCGGTGCACGAGATCGCTCAAGCTGCAGCCGATGGACCGATACACATCCATGCGGCTGAACAAGTCCTCGAAGTGGCGCAGTGCCGGCAACACCTGGGCAGTCGGCCGGTGCAATGGCTGCTCGACCAGGCCGGTATCGGGCCCGCCTGGCATCTGGTGCATGCCACCCATGTCGAGCGGGACGAACTCGAAGGCTTGGCGCGCAGTGGCGCCCAGGTGGTGCTGTGTCCCAGCACCGAGGCTGATCTGGGCGATGGCCTGTGGCCGCTGGCGCAGGCGCTGGAACTGGCCATCGCTTGCTCCATAGGCACCGACAGCCATGTGGGTCGGCACTGGGCCGATGAATTGCGCTGCCTGGAATACGGACAGCGTCTGCACCGCCAGGCACGCAACATTGCGGCCCGCCACGGACGGCATCCGAGCAGCGCGGCCGTCCTGTTCGAAGGCGCCCTGCATACCGGAAGCCGGGCCAGCGGCCTGCCCCTGGCCGGAATCGCGTTGGGCCAACGCGCCGATCTGCAGGAAATCGAGGTCGACCATCCCGCGCTGATTGGCCTGCCGGTGGAGAGTCTGCTCGATGCCTGCGTGTTCTCCAGCCCCAGCGCCCGGCCGCGGCGAGTGTGGGTGGCCGGACGACGCATCCAGACCGATTGGGAGCGCCTGGCACCGCGCTGGCGCGAATTGCTCAGCCGACTCTGGCCGGGCGCACGACCTGCCGCCCGCACATCCTCAGCCGCATCATGACCCCCTCCAAGACCCGGAGCGCCTGCCATGTCCCCTCTTGAACTGACCGAAAACCCAAGCTTTCTGCACAACGCCTGGTATGTCGCCAGTCTGTCGAAGGAAGTCACCCGCCAGCCCCGCGCCGTACGCCTGCTCAATGAGGCGATCGTGCTGTACCGCCGCGAGGACGGCCAGGCGGTGGCCCTGGAGGACGCCTGTCCTCACCGCAAGCTGCCGCTGTCGATGGGGCGCATCGTTGGCGATGCCATCGAATGCGGCTACCACGGACTGACCTTCAATGACTGCGGCCAGTGCATCGCTGCCCCCACCCAGGCCCGCATACCGGCCGGCGCCAAGGTACGGAGCTATCCGGTGCAAGACCGCTACGGCCTGCTGTGGATCTGGATGGGCGATGCGCAACAGGCGCAGCACCACGCAGTGATTGAAATCGACAACCACGACCACCCCGACTGGCACCTGACCACCGGCGACAGTCTGCAGTGCAATTGCCACTACCTGTGGTTGGTCGACAACCTGCTCGATCCCTCGCACGTGGCCTGGGTCCATCGCAGTACTTTTGCCGCCTCGGGCACTGAGGATACGCCGCTGCAGATTCACAGCAGCCAGGACGCCGTGGTCTGCAGCCGCTGGATGTACGGCCAGCAGCCGCCGCCGTTTTACGCGCCCTTGCTGAAGTTTTCAGGGCCGGTCGACCGGCTGCAACATTACGAGGTGCGTCTGCCCTCAATCGCGATCAACCGCAGCATCTTTGCGCCAGCGGGTCTGGGCGGCCCCGAAGTGGGCACCGATCCGCGCATCTACCGCATGGTTTCCTACAACTTCCTCACGCCCATCGACGCCAACTCCACCTTGTACTTCTGGCTGCAGCACCGCAACACCGACGCCCACGATGAAGCCCTGACCGAACGCATCGCCGCCGGGGCCAAAGCCGCCTTCGAAGAAGACCGTCAGATCCTCGAGGCGGTGCATCGCGGCATGAAGGACAAGCGCACGCCCCACATCGGGCTGCTGCTCGATACCGGCGCCAGCCGATTTCGCAAAACCTTGGCCGAGCGCCTACAGGCCGAGGCCACATCCTGAAAAGAAAGTTCGCACAACATGATTTTGATCCGCCCGGGGCAACTCGACTGGAATCTGCTCCGAGACGCACGCCAGGGCCCCCTGCGCCTGGGCCTGACCCCCGAGGCCTGGAGGCAAGTGGCCGACAGCGCCCAAGCCGTGGCCCAGGTGCTGGCCAGTGGCCAGGTGGTCTACGGCCTGAACACCGGCTTTGGCAAGCTGGCCAGTACCCGCATCCAGGAGCACGCACAGCTGCAGATCAACCTGCTGCGCTCACATGCGGTGGGCGTGGGCGAGCCCATGCGCGCGCCAGTGGTGCGGCTGATGCTGCTGCTCAAAGCGGCCAGCCTGGGGCGCGGGGCCTCCGGTGTCCAACCACGCCTGATCGAGACTCTGCTGGAGTTTTTGGCGCACGACCTGCTGCCCGAGGTGCCCTGCAAGGGCTCGGTGGGCGCCAGCGGCGACCTCGCGCCTCTGGCCCATCTGTGCCTGCCGCTGATCGGCGAGGGCGCGGTGCGGCTGCGCGGCCAGCGCATGCCAGCGGCCGCCGCCTTGCAGGCCTGCGGTATCGAGCCCTTGAGCCTGGGCCCCAAGGAAGGGCTGGCTCTGATCAACGGCACGCAAGCGTCCACCGCACTGGCCCTGGACGCCCTGCTGACCGCCGATCAATTGCTGACCACCGGCGTGCTGGTAGGCGCACTGACCCTCGATGCCGCCCGCGGCAGCGATGCGCCCTTCGATCCACGCATCCACGAGCTGCGCGGCCAGCCCGGACAGATCGACACTGCAGCGGCTTACCGCGCCCTGCTGGAGGGCAGCGCGATACGACGATCGCATCTGACCCACGACGAACGCGTGCAAGACCCCTACTGCCTGCGCTGCCAACCCCAGGTCATGGGCGCCTGCTTGGACCAGCTACGCCATGCCGCCGGAATACTGCTGCGCGAGGCCAATGCGGTTACCGACAACCCACTGGTCTTTCACGGGGAGGGCCCGCCGGAACTGCTCTCCGGGGGCAACTTCCATGCCGAACCGGTGGCCCTGGCCGCCGATGGCATGGCGCTGGCCCTGGCCGAGATCGGCTCGATCGCCGAGCGTCGGGTGGCCATGCTGGTCGACAGTGCCATTTCGGGCTTGCCCGCCTTCCTCACGCCCGAGCCCGGCCTCAATTCAGGCTTCATGATTGCCCATGTCACCGCGGCGGCCCTGGCTTCAGAAAACAAATCGTTGGCCCATCCGGCCAGCGTAGACAGTCTGCCCACCTCAGCCAACCAGGAGGACCATGTCAGCATGGCCACCTTTGCGGCGCGACGCCTGGCCGATATGGCCGAGAACACCGGCACGATCCTGGCCATCGAGCTGCTGGCTGCCGCGCAGGGCCTGGAACACCACCGCCCCCTGCAAAGCACTGCGGCGGTAGAGGCCGTGCATCAGAGCGTGCGCGCTTTGAGCCCGGCGCTCACCGTCGACCGCAGCCTCGCCCCGGACATGGCCGCCGTGCATGAGTGGCTGCTGGGGGGTGGACCGCAGAAGGCGGTGCAGGCAGTGGCGTCGGGGGCGCTGGTACAGGCGCTCGGTCGTCTCTCGAGCCTGCGCAGCTAGCTCAGCCCCGAGACGGCGCTTTGCGTTCGGCGCGAGCCGCGGGCTCCTGAGCCCCATAATGGCCGGTCAGCTTAGCCTTCGGAGATCGCATGTCCAAAGAGAAAGTCGCACTCATCACCGCAGCGGGCTCCGGCATGGGCGCCGCAGCCGCCCGCCGCCTGGCCGACGATGGCTACCAGATTGCTGTGTTGTCATCTTCCGGCAAGGGCGAGGCCCTGGCCAAGTCGCTCGGCGGCGTGGGCGTCACCGGCTCCAACCTGTCAAACGATGATGTACAGCGCCTTGTCGACATGGCCCTGCAGCGCTGGGGGCGCATCGACGCTCTGGTCAATTCGGCCGGGCACGGCCCTCGCGCCCCCATCCTGGACATCTCCGATGACGATTGGCACCGGGGGCTGGAAATCTACTTCCTCAGCGCGCTGCGGCCCATCCGACTGGTCGCGCCTGTCATGGTGGCCCAGGGCGGCGGGGCCATTGTCAACATCAGTACGGCCTGGACCCACGAGCCCTCGGACATGTTTCCTACTTCAGCGGTGTTCCGCGCAGGGTTGGCGAGCTTTTGCAAGATCTTTGCGGACACCCACGCCGCGCAGCATGTACGCATGAACAATGTCCTCCCCGGCTGGATCGACAGCCTGCCGGCCACCGAGGCCCGACGACAAAGCGTTCCTATGCAGCGTTACGGGCGCGCCGAGGAAGTCGCTGCCACCATCGCCTTTTTGCTATCGGACGGGGCGGGCTACATCACCGGACAGAACATCCGCGTCGATGGCGGGATCACGCGCTCGGTTTAAAGGCCGGGTGCTTTCAGCCGGTCAACCGGCCCGCTTGGTCCAGCCATTGCCCCAGGCTCCTGGCCAGGCTTGTTTCAGTCCACAGGTAACAGCCCTCGCCTTGCGGGCAGATCACCACGCTGAAGGCGGCGCAGCGGGTGCGGCTGGCAAAGTCAGGAGGCAACCGCTCGAAGTCGAGTTCGCAGCCTTGCGACAGCCCGTCGTAAACGGCCCCTCGGATTTCGAAGGCTTGCTGCGCATCGCTGAGATCGATCAGCGCATAAACGTCTCGCCCCGCCAGCTCCGGCACGCGCTCGGCCCCGACCGTATCAGCCGGCGTCCAGCACCACCACTCATCGGGGCCCAGGCGCATCCAGAGCGCGTGGCCGGCGCGCAAGGACCGGCTGGTCTGCAGCGCCGACAAGCCCGGCACCAAGCCATCGAGCCAGGGCTGCGGCCGCGTACGCAAGCAAAACAAAGACCCTTCCCGGGTCTGCCAGGACACCGTCTCAGCCACGCATGCGCCCTCCCTGCGGATCGACGAAGACCGGCGGCACCACCTGCGCCGGCCGCTTGGCCAGCCCCGAAGGCGCGGTGGCGGTCACCCAGACGGTCTGCCCATGTCGGGCGGCCCCATCTTCGAGCAGCGCCAGGGCCACCGCTCTTTGCAGACTGGGACTCCAGACGCTGGCCGTCACAACCCCCGCGCTGGCCTGCTCAAGGGCCAGGGCCGACTGCGGGTCCATGTCCAGATCGGCTTTGAGAATCTGCGCGCCCTCTTCCAGGGGAACCTCGCCCTGACCCACCAGCAGACCGACTAATGCGGGGCGGCCGGCCGGTCTTTGCAGGTCGCGCTCTAAAGAGCGCTTGCCGACAAAGTCGCTTTTGTCCATGCGCACCGCCCAGGCCAGTCCCAAGTCAAGCGGATTGACGCATCCGTCAACCTCGTGGCCCACCGAGATGAATCCCTTTTCCACCCGCAACACATGGTTGGCCTCCGAACCTATGGCGGTCAGGCCCAGGGGCTGGCCCGTGTCCATCAGATGCGTCCACAAGGCCAAGGCGCGACGCGCCGGCAGATGGATCTCATAGCTGAGCTCTCCGGTGAAGCTGACCCGAAACAGTCTGACCGGCAGACCGGCCAGCGTGGCCTCGCGCATGCTCATGAAAGGAAAAGCGCTGCGCGACAAGTCCAGGCTGCAACCGCAGGCCTGCAGAAGTTCGCGCGCGCGCGGGCCGCAGACCACAAGCGCCGCCCACTGGTCGGTCACCGGGGTCACAAAAGCCTCGAGCCTGCCGTGAAAATGCACTTGCAGCGCCGCCTCCAGCGCGGCATGCACGGCCTGAGCCTGGCCGCTGGTGGTGGTGATCCACCAACGCTGCTCGCTGATGCGAAACACGGTACCGTCGTCGAACACGCGGCCGTCCTCACGCAACATGACTGCATAGCGCCCCCGCCCCGGCGCCAGGTCGCTCACCCGGCACGTGTAAAGATGTTCGAGCAGATCCACAGCGTGCGGCCCGTCGATTTCAAATTTGCCCAGGGGCGAACTGTCGTAAAGAGCCACCGCCTCCCGGCAGGCTCGGCACTCGCGCTCAAGCGCCTGCGCCAGATTTTCACCGGGCCGCCGGTAGTAGCCCGGTCGGCGCCAGTTCTGACCCGACTCGTACATCACCGCCCCCTGCTGCTCATGCCAATCCGTGATGGGCGTGCGTCGTACCGGCCGAATCAAGGCGCCGGGATCAGCGCCCGCGATAGCGCCAAAAGGCACCGGCGTGTAGGGCGGCCGCAAGCGGGTGGGCCCCAGATCGCCTGGCGAGAGGCCGCGCAACTGCGCCATCAGTACCGCGCCATGCAAGGCCGAGGTCCGGCCCTGGTCCGGCCCCATGCCCAGAGCGGTGTAACGCTTCAAGTGCTCTGGTGCTTCATAGCCCTCCTGTTGGGCCAGACGCAAATCGTCGAGCGTGACATCGCTGGCCCAGTCGACGAACACCCGGCCCTTGCCGATGTGCTTGAGTTCGATGGCACTGGAGCCCGAGGGCTCACTGGGCACAACAGGGACGGGCAAGACGGGCCGTCGCAGCCCCAGGGCGGCGGCCACTTGCCCTGCCCCCTTCGCTGCGCTGGCCAGTACCGAAGGTGTGCACATCGCGCCGCTGCAGGCACCCACGCTGGCAGCGCCGGGTGAGTCGGCCTCGGGGACCATGCCGTGCAGGGCCATGTCGTAGCGGCTGCGCCCTGCGCCTTGCGCATGCAGGGCCAGGGCACTGGTCCAGCCCCCCGAGACCGCCAGCAGATCGGCCTGCACGGACTGACGCTGCCCTGAGGCCAGATTGAGCACCACTGCACGCAGTGCCTGCCGCCCCTGCACCGCCGCGACACGGGCGCCGAGTTCCACCCGCAGTCCCAAGGCGCCCGCGCGCTCGAGCAGCGACGGATGCACCTGCGGCCGCACATCGGCCACCGCCAGCACCTCGATGCCGGCTTGATGCGCCTCAAAGGCAGCGGTCCAGGCAGCGTCGTTGTTGGCGGCCAGGACCATGCGGCGGCCGGCCGCCACGCCCCAGCGGTGCAGATAGCTGCTGACCGCGCCAGCGAGCATGATGCCGGGGCGGTCGTTGTCGGCAAAAAGCAGCGGGCGCTCGATCTGGCCCGTGGCCAGCAGCGCCTGCGGGGCCCGGATCTTCCAGAGGCGCTCGCGCCCCGGGCGGCTGCGGTCGATCGCCAGCCACAATCCGTGGTCGTAACGCGAGACCACTTGCGTCAGGGGCCAGCGCCGCACATGGGGCATGGCATCGAGGGCCTGCACGGTTTGCGCGATCCAGGCGTCCATCGCGCTGCCTACGGGCCGGTCGAGCCACCGGCCCCCAGGTTGCGGCGCATCGTCGGCCAGGATGACCCGGGCCCCGGCCTGCCCCAGCGCATGCGCTGCCCACAGGCCGGCCACACCGGCGCCCACCACCAGCACGTCGGCCTGGGTATACCGCCGCTCATAAGCGCTGGGGCCGGGCTGAGCCTGCGCCCGAGGCAGGCGACCCAAACCCGCCGCATGCCGCAAGGCCCGCTCAAACCAGGGCCAGGCCCAGTCGGGCGATTTGAAGGCCTTGTAATAAAAGCCGGCCGGTAACAGAGCCGAGCAGCGATCGGCCAGAGCCATGAGGTCCACGCGCAAACTGGGCCAAGCATGCTGACCCCAGGCCTGCATGCCTTCGGTCAGGGGCTCGACGGTGGCCAACACGCTGGGTTCGGCGCGAGGCGATCGCAGTTCGACAAAAGCGCAGGGGTCTTCCCAGCCGGCAGCCATCAGGCCGCGCGGCCGGTGGTACTTGAAACTGCGCGCCAGCAGTCCGACTCCCTGGGCGAGCAACGCCGAGGCCAGGGTGTCGCCCTCAAAGCCTTGCAAATCCCGGCCCTCAAACTGAAAACGAATCGTACGGCGGCGGTCGATGAGGCGACCGCCCTGCGGCAAGCGCCATCCGCTCATCGCCCCACCTCTGCGGCGCAGCTGAGTATCGATTGCGTGTGCGGATCGCGCTGCACCCTCAACCAGGCCCGACAACCGTGGACGTGCCACCAGCGCTCGCGCACCGGAGCATCCGGGTTATCGCGGTGGTAGAGGTGGTCAGCCCAGTCCTGATCGTCCAGGCGCTGTGGCTGCGCCGGTCGGTCAGACACCTCGCCCGCACAAACAAATTCCTGCTCGTTGCGCGGGCCGCAGAAGGGGCAAGGCAGGATCAGCATGGGGTCAATCTAGAACCGGTTGGAGGCGCTGGCCGTCTCAAACAGCAATCGGCCGCTGGCAAAGCGCGCCAGGGAAAAAGGGGCGGCAAACCGGTCCGCCTGTCCCCGAGCCATGAGGCCGGCCAGGCTGCGGCCGCCAGCGGGAATCGACTTGAAGCCCCCCGAGCCCCAACCGGCGCTGACGCACAAGCCCCCCACAGGCGTGGTCGACAAGATGGGGCTGGTATCGGCCGACAAGTCAATCGCGCCCGCCCAGGTGCGCAGCAGCTTGACCCGCGTCAGAGCGGGGAACAAATCGAGCAGGCTGGCGACGCAATCTTCAATCACACCGTGCTGGCCGCGCTGCGTCCAGGACAGACCCGCATCGGGTCCGCCACCGATCACCAATTCGCCCTTGTCCGACTGGCTGAAGTAAAGGCCCAGCGCCGGACAGGACACGATGACATCGAGCATGGGTTTGAGCGGCTCGGACACAAAGGCCTGCAGGGTCAGGGTTTCCAGGGGCAATCGAAGCCCGGCCATGCGCGCCAGTCGGCTCGTGGAGCCAGCCACCGCCAAACCCAACCGGTCGGTGAGGATGCGGCCGCGCGTGGTCTGCACCGCCTGCACCCGACCCTGCGCCAGTTCCAAGCCGGTGACCTCGCAGTTCTCAATCAAATCAACGCCCGCGGCGCTGGCCACTCGCGCATAGGCCCAAGCCACCGCATCGTGTCGCACCGTACCGGCGCGGCCCTGCCAGGCGCCGGCAAGCACAGGCAGTCGCACAGGGCCATCGCGCCGCAGCAAGGGCAACAGGCGGTAGACCGCCTCGGCATCGAGCAAGTCGTAGTCCGCGCCGACCAGCCGCATGGTGTGCAGCCGCCGCCGCGCATCGCGCAGCTTGGCCCAGGTCTGGATGATTTCGATCTGCCCGCGCTGGCTGACCATAAGATTGAAATCGAGCCTCGCACTCAGGTCTTCCCACAGACGCAGGTTCTCGTCCTGAAAACGGATGCCCGGCTCGCGCAGGTAGTTCGAGCGTATGACCGTGGTGTTGCGGCCGGTGTTACCGCCGCCGAGCCAGCCGCGCTCGAGCACGGCCACGCGGCGCAGTCCTTCGTCGCGCACCAGGTGCCAAGCGGTGGCCAAACCATGTCCACCTCCGCCCACGACGACAGCTTCATAGCTGCGCTGCGGCTGGGCCGCGCGCCAAGCCCGGGGCCAGCCACGATGGCCCGAAAACGCCTGTTGGAGCAGTTGGATGAAGTGGTAGCGCACGATCGGGGTAAACAACAAGCCCAGGCAGTGGTCACAGGGGCCAGCCCCGACTGTAACGGAGCCCCCGGATGCCCGATGCGGACCCGCGCACCCAGACAAGGCGTTCGCATCGAGCATCGACCCAGCACCGCGCCCCGGTTTGCCGAAGCTGCTACGATGCGCCTCGCCGCCTGGGCCCCGAACATCAGAGGTTTTTGACTGCCCCTGCACAGCCCGGCCCTGCGCTGTCAAACTTAGAAAGGTGCGACCATGAAACTGATCAAGTCCTTGCTGACCGTCACCCTGTGTGG
>CAZCSD010000058.1:0-14790 GCA_964501235.1 uncultured Polaromonas sp.
GCTCGTACAAGCTGACGATGGTCACCAGCGAGGTGTCCTTGAAGATGGCAATGAAATTGTTCATGATGCCCGGCACCACCATGGCCAGGGCCTGCGGCAGCACCACCTTGCGCTGGGTCTGCCAGTAAGACAGCCCCAAGGAAGCTGCCGCCTCGACCTGCCCCTTGGGGATGGCCTGCAGACCCCCACGAATCACCTCGGCCAAATAAGCCGCCGCAAACAGGGTGATGCCGGCCAGCACGCGGATCAGCACGTCGATCTTGGTGCCCTGCGGCATGAAGAGCGGGAACATAAAGGAGGCCATGAAGAGCACCGAGATCAGCGGCACCCCCCGGATCAGTTCCACATACAAGGTGCACAGGGTACGAATGGCCGGCAGTTCAGATCGCCGGCCCAGGGCCACCAGCAGCGCCAAGGGAAAGGCCATGGCGATCGAGAGCGTCGACAACAAGATGGTCAGGGGCAGACCGCCCCAGCGGTCGGTCTCCACCCGGCTCAGCCCAAAGCCCCCGAGCATGAGCCAGAAGAACACCGCAAGCGTCAGCACCCAGGCCAAGGCCAACCAGGGCTTCCAGAACGCCCGGGTGCAACTGGCCACGAGCAGCCCCATCATCAACAGCGTAGCCACCAGCGGCCGCCACTGCTCCTCGAAGGGATAGCGACCAAAAATGATCAGCCGGTATTTCTCAGCCACCACGCCCCAGCAGGCACCCACCTCAACCGGGTGGCAAGCCTGCGCATCGGGCAGCCAGTAGGCCGACAGCACCGCCCAGTTGAACAGGGCGGGGAGATACCACAGCAAAATGCCACCGATGATCAGGGTGCTGATGGTGGTGCGCAGATCAGCGAAGAGATTGCTGCGCACCCAGCCGATCAGACCGCCCTGCTGAACCGGGGCCGGGCGGGCCGGCAAGGATTGAAAAACACGCACACCCATGATCAGCGCTCCTTGATCGCCGCGCGGGCGTTGTACCAATTCATGAAGGCGGAAGTGGTCAGCGAGGTGGTGAGGTACACCAGCATCACGATGGCGATGCATTCAACCGCACGCCCGGTCTGGTTGATGGCGGTATTGGCAATCGAGACCACATCGGGGTACCCGATGGCCACCGCCAGGGAGGAATTCTTGGTCAGATTAAGGTATTGGTTGGTCATTGGCGGGATGATGACCCGCAGCGCCTGAGGCAGCATGACCAGACGCATTTCCTGCCCCCGCGAAAGACCCAAGGCCGCAGCCGCCTCGCTCTGTCCACGCGGCACCGAGGCGATGCCGGCGCGCACCACCTCGGCCACAAAGGCCGCGGTGTAGATGACCAAGCCCAGCAAAACAGCCATGAATTCAGGCGTCAGCGCGCCTCCGTTTTCAATGGCGAATTCGCCCTTGCTGGGGTAATTGGCCTGCGTAGGCGCACCGCCCAGCAGCCAGCCCAGCGCCGTCATGAGAACCACGATCAGCAGAGGAAGCCAGAACACGCTGCGCGGCTGGCCCGTGGCCTCGAAGTGAGCCTGGGCCCACCGACTGCGCAGCCAGGCAAGCAACAAGCCCGCCAGCAAACCCAGCCCCGCCCACAGGTGCCCGGCCTCCCAGACAGGAATCGGGAAATTGAGGCCGCCCTTGCTCAGGAAAACGCTGCCAGCCTGCCAAGCCTCACTGGCATCAGGCAGCATCTCGGTAAAGAGCAGATACCACATCAGCAGTTGAAGCAGGATGGGTACGTTGCGGAAAAATTCGACATAGGCCTGGCACAAGCCACGCACCAGCGCATTGCGGGAGAAGCGCCCCACACCGAGCAAAGTGCCCAGAATCGTCGTGAGGATGATGCCAATCACCGCCACGCGCAGGGTATTGACCAGTCCCACCAGAAAGGCCTTGAAATAGCTTTGGTTAGAGTCGTAACCCAGCAGATCCTCGCCGATGTCAAAACCCGCGGTTTGAAAGAGAAAGCCAAAGCCACTTTGGATCCCCCGCTCCCGCATATTGACCAGCGTGTTATGGCCCAGGTACCAAATGCCCAAGGCAATCAGGGCAAGCGCCACGACCTGATAAACCAGGCCGCGAAAGGCCTGACTACGCCAAGACCATTTCTTCTGGGGTGGGGCAGATGCAGGACGATTCATGAGAAAAAGTTAGCCATGACAAGAATTCGGACACAAGGAAGTGACATTGCAGCCGTTCTAGACAAAACCGCCCGCAGGGCAAAGCCCAGCAGGCGGTTTTTTGATCAGGCCGGAAGTTTAGCGTACGGGGTACGCGTACATCAGACCGCCCTTGTTCCAAAGGTTGTTGACGCCGCGCGGCAGGGCCAAGGGTGACTTCGGTCCCACATTGCGCTCGAAGATTTCACCGTAATTGCCGGTGGCCTTGATGGCGCGGACCATCCAGTCCCGATCCAGGCCGAGCAATTTACCCGTGTCTTCGGTAGAGCCCAGCAGCCGCTGCACGACCGGGTCTTGGCTGCCGGTCTTAAGCTGATCCACATTGGCCTGGGTCACCCCATACTCTTCGGCTTCGAGCAGACCATAGATGGTCCACTTGACGATGGCGAACCACTCGTCGTCACCACGGCGCACCATGGGGCCCAGGGGCTCCTTGGAGATCAGCTCGGGCAAAATGACATGGTCGGCCGGGTTCTTGGCTTCCTTGTTACGCACCGAGGCCAGACCCGAGGCGTCGGTGGTGTAGGCCACGCAGCGGCCGGCGAAATAGGCGCCGGTTGCGGCTTCCACCTTCTCAAACACCACGGGCTTGATGCCCAAATTATTGGCGCGCGAGAAGTCGGTCAGGTTTTTCTCGGTGGTTGTGCCCGACTGCACGCAAACCGTCTGGCCCTTGAGCTGCTTGGCGCTCTTGATCTTGCTCTTGACGGGGACCATGAAACCCTGGCCGTCGTAGTAGGTCGGCACGGTCAGGTGCAAGCCGAGGGACCCATCGCGCGTCAACGTGAAGGTGGTGTTGCGCGAGAGCACATCAATCTCGCCCGACTGCAGCGCAGTGAAACGCTGCTGGGCATTGAGGGGCACATATTTGACCTTGGTGGCATCGCCCAATGTGGCCGCCGCAACGGCCTTGCAAATGTCCACATCCAGCCCGCTCCAGTTGCCACTGGAGTCGGCCGATGAAAAGCCCGCCAGACCGGTGTTAACGCCACAAACAACTTGGCCTCGCTGCTTGATGGCATCGAGGGTCTTGCCCGCATGCGCGGGGGCCAGTACAGCCAGGGTCAGCCCAGCAGCGGCCAGAGCCTTCAGGCCCTGAGATTGGATCAGTTTGAACACGAGATGCTCCCGAGATGAAAGTGAAATTCAACCGGACCTTCAACAAGTCCAGAGGCGGTGATGCTATCCGAATCCGGGACCCTGACCATAGGACGCTAAGCCGATATCCCTAGGATTAACCCGGGTCTGGCCCGTCCACATGCCCCAAAAGGCATGGGCTCATGCCGGGGCCGCATGAGCCGTCAAAGCCCCCCTGGGCTCCTGCCTGCACAAACGGACCACCTCCGCGCCGTAGGCCTGGCGCTTTTTCTCACCCAACCCGGAAATGCCCTCCAGCGCCTGGAGGGTCTGAGGATTGACTTGGGCAATGGCCCGCAAGGTGGCGTCATGGAAGATCACAAAAGCAGGCAGGTTGTGCTCGCGAGCCACCTCAGCCCGCCAGGCTTTGAGCCTGTCCAGGCGCTCCAACGCGCCCGCATTGAGCGCAGCCTCGGCGCGGCCCCGCACTGAAAGCGCTCGCCGCTTGCGCGCATGCGTGCTACCGGACGCCGACTCGGAGCCATCGCGCAGCACCAGGCTAACCCGGCCGGCCAGCAGCTCCCGCGCCGCCGGCAACAAACTCAGGGTACTGAGGCCCTCGCTGTCGACCCGCACCATGTCCCGGGCAATCAATTGGCGCAGGACGGCGCGCCACTGTGCCTCGGACAAGTCTGTGCCGATGCCGAAAGTGGACAGTTGCTCGTGCCCATATTGCCGCACCTTCTCGGTGCTTTTGCCGCGCAGAATGTCCACCAGGTGCCGGGCCCCAAAATCCCGATGGCTGGCTTGGTGCACCCGATAAATGCAGCTGAGCAATTTGCGCCCGGCTTGGGTGCCGTCCCAGACGCCCGGGGGCTGCAGACAGTTATCGCAATTCATACAGGGCTTGCTGGCCTCGCCAAAATAGGCCAGCAAGCCCACGCGCCGACAGGCAGAGGACTCGGCCAGCGCCAGCAGCGCATCGAGTTTGCTGCGCATCACCCGTTTGTGGTCCTCGCCGGCCAGCTCGCCGGCGTCGATCATGCGCCGCTGGTTCACCACGTCCTGCAGGCCGTAGGCCATCCAGGCATTGGCCGGCAGGCCATCGCGGCCGGCCCGCCCGGTCTCCTGATAGTAGGCCTCGATGTTCTTGGGCATATCCAGATGCGCCACAAAACGTACATCAGGCTTGTTGATCCCCATGCCAAAGGCAATGGTGGCCACCATGATGAGGCCGTCCTCGCGCAGAAAGCGATCCTGACGCTCCTGGCGCACCGCCGCTTCCAGCCCCGCGTGGTAAGCCAGCGCCCGCACACCCTCGGCCTGCAGCTGTGCGGCCACCTCCTCGACCCGCATTCGGGAGCGGCAGTAGACGATACCGGCCTCGCCTGCATGCTCGTCGCGGACAAAACGCAGCAGCTGGCGCAGGGGGTCGGTCTTCTCGACGATGCGGTAACGGATATTGGGCCTATCGAAGCTGCTGATGAAAAGCCGGGCCGAATCAAGCCTGAGCCCCTCGACGATGTCTCGTCGGGTGATCTCGTCGGCCGTAGCCGTCAAGGCCACCCGCGGCACCCGTGGGTAACGCTCTTGCAACACACTGAGCTCGCGGTACTCAGGCCGAAAATCATGTCCCCACTGACTGACGCAATGCGCTTCGTCAATGGCCACCAGACTGAGCAGGCCGCGGGCATAGAGGTCGTCCAGCACGCCCCGCAGGCGCGCCGTGTTCAGGCGCTCCGGGGCCAGATAAAGCAGGGTCAAATCGGCGCACTGCAGGCGAACCATGACCTCGGCAGCCCGCTCGGGCGAGAGGCTGGAGTTGAGATAACAGGCCGACACGCCGGCTTCGGCCAGGGCACCGACCTGATCGTGCATCAAAGCAATCAGGGGCGAGATCACCAGAGTCACACCCAAACCGGCGCGCTGCCGGACGATGGCTGGAATCTGATAGCACAGGGACTTGCCTCCCCCTGTGGGCATGAGCACCAGCGCATCACCGCCACCCGTCAGGTGATCGATGATGGTCTGCTGCGGCCCCCGGAAAGACTCGTAGCCGAAGACTTCCTGCAGAATCTGCTCAGGCGCGGTCAGCATCGCCGGACGCTGACCGAAGGCGCCGCCCCCACGGCCCTCACATCTGTTCCCAAGGCAGGCCCTCAAACCGCCAGCCCGATACGCTCGAGCGCTTGAAATGTTCGTCGAGTTCGCCCTCGAAGCCGTGGACAACATGCGCCACATCAACAAAACCTGCGGCCTCTAAGGCCGCCCCTGCATCGAGCGTACGCTGGCCCGAGCGGCAGATGAGCAGCACCGGACGGGCCTTGTCTGTGGCCTCGCGCTCGACCGCGGCGACAAACTGATGCGGATCAGCGGTCATCTCCGGATATTCGTACCAGGGAATATTGATGACCCCCGGAGGCCGGCCCACATACAGGGATTCGATTTCCATGCGTACATCGACAAAGACCACATCGTCGCGGCTTTGGAGCAGTTGCCAGGCTTGCTGCGGTTGCAGATGCTTCATGAGGGGAATACGCAGATCACAAAAACCTCTATTGTCGAACAAGAGGCGCCCAGCCGCTGCGGGCCGCTCAAGGGGGCTGCCTACAATCGTGACATGAGCTTTCCTGACTACACCCGCGCGCAGACCTTGCCGACCGCCTTGGCACAAAGACTGGTCATCCTCGATGGCGCCATGGGTACGATGATTCAGCGCCTGCGACTGGGCGAGGCGCAGTATCGCGGCGAGCGTTTCCGCGATTTTCACAAGGACGTCAAAGGCAACAACGAATTGCTCAGCCTGACCCGCCCCGATGCGATCCGCGACATACACGAAGGCTATCTGGCTGCCGGGGCTGACCTGATTGAGACCAATACCTTCGGCGCCACCAGCGTGGCGCAGGCCGACTACGACATGGCCGACCTTGCGATCGAGATGAACCTGCAATCGGCCCGGCTGGCGCGCACGGCCTGCGACAAGTTCAGCACCCCCGAGCATCCCCGCTATGTGGCCGGCGCCCTTGGGCCCACGCCCAAGACGGCCAGCATCAGCCCCGATGTGAACGATCCAGGCGCACGCAACATTGACTTCGAGCAACTGCGACAGGCCTACTTCGAGCAGGTGCAGGCCCTGGTCGAAGGAGGCAGCGATGTCCTGCTGGTGGAAACCATCTTCGACACCCTCAATGCAAAAGCCGCCCTGTTTGCGATTGATGAGTACTTTGAGGCCAGCGGACAGTGCCTGCCCATCCTCATCAGCGGCACGGTGACCGACGCCTCCGGACGCATCCTCAGCGGACAGACCGTGGGTGGCTTCTGGCACAGCGTGCGGCACGCCAGGCCCTTGGCCATTGGGCTGAACTGCGCCCTCGGCGCAGCACTGATGCGCCCCTACATCCAGGAATTACACCGCGTGGTCGGCGAGGAGGCCTTCATCAGCTGCTACCCCAACGCCGGACTGCCCAACCCCATGAGCGACACCGGCTTTGACGAAACGCCAGAAGTGACCAGCCGCCTGTTGCGCGAATTTGCCGAGCAAGGCCTGGTCAACATCGTCGGCGGCTGCTGCGGCACCACACCCGAGCACATTGGGGCCATCCATCACGCCGTGGGACCGCTGCCCCCCCGCTCACTCAGCCCCGGGCCGTTCTACCGCGAAGCGGCCTGACTCGGGCCATGCCCCACCCCGCCCCCCACCCCCACCACCTGCTCAGCGCATGCGAGGCGGCCGAACAACTGGCCCAACGCAGCTTGCGCGCCGAGGACCTGGTGCGCGACTGTCTGGCCCGCATCGACGCCCGCGAGGCTCAGGTGCAAGCCTGGAGCCATGTGGCGCGTGATGCCGCGCTCGCGCGCGCTCGAGCCTTGGACCAGGGCGCGCACCAAGGCCTGTTGCACGGCATACCGATGGGCGTGAAAGACCTGATCGCCACCGCCGACATGCCCACGGGCTATGGATCGTCCATTTACACGGGCCATCAGCCGGCCAACGACGCCAGTTGCGTGGCCTTGGCCCGCGCCGCCGGTGCGGTGATCATGGGTAAAACCGTGACCACCGAATTGGCCACCTTTGAACCCAACCAAACCCGCAATCCGCACAATCCGGCGCACACACCCGGGGGCTCGTCGTCCGGCTCGGCGGCGGCTGTGGCCGATGGCATGGTGCCGCTGGCACTGGGCACGCAAACCGCAGGCTCGCTTACCCGGCCGGCGGCCTACTGTGGTGTGGTGGCTTTCAAACCGAGCTTTGGCGGCATCAACCGCTCCGGTGCCAAACCCCTGTCTGACACCTTGGACACCGTGGGCACCCTGGCCCGCAACGTGCCCGATGCGGCCTTGTTGGCCAGCGCCCTGAGCGGGCGCGCCGACTGGTTGGTGCGCCCCCTGGCGCAGGTGTTGGGCCGACCATTGCGCGTGGGCCTTTGCCGCACTTACGAGTGGTCGCACGCCCTGCCCGAGACCCACACGGCCATGGCGCAAGCGGCTTCGCTCATCGGGCGCGCCGATGGCATGACCGTGCAAGACAAGCGCTTGCCCATGGACTTTGAGCAATTGGCCCAGGCCCAAACCCACATCCAGTTGTTCGAGCAAGCGCAATGCCTGGCTTATGAGCGCTTGCAGCACTTTGAGCGCCTGAGCCCGCGCCTGCAAGGCATCATGAATGCCGGTGTAGCCGTGACCGTGGCGCAATACGACCTGGCCCAAGCATGGGTGGCGCGCTGCCGAACCCAGTTGGCCGAGGCGTTCAAAGACATCGATGTGCTGCTCGCGCCCAGCGCGCCCGGCGCCGCCCCGCTGGGCCTTGACAACACGGGCGACCCGATCTTTTGCCGGATCTGGACCGTGCTGCACACCCCCACCGTCAACATCCCGGCAGGGCACGCAGCCAACGGCCTGCCCGTGGGCTTGCAAGTGGTGGGGCCGGTGGGCGGTGATGCTCTGGCGCTGGCAGCCGCCCATGCGCTGCACCGGGTGTTGGCTGCGACCTGAAATCGGCGCTGAGCGCGCCAGCGGCCGGGTCTATTGACACCTCCCGACCCAGGTCTCAAAATAGGAACCGAGTTCCACCAATGGCAGATTTTCATGAACCAATCGGCATCCAGGCGGGTTCTGCTTGTCCTGGAGCATCTGACCGGTCATCCTGAGGGCGCGGGCCTGACGGACATCTGCGATGCCCTTGGCCTGCCCAAGAGCATCGGCCACCGGCTGCTTGCCCTGCTGATTGAGTCTGGCTATGTGGTTCAAAACAGCCAAAGCGGCCGGTATGCCCTGACCCTCAAACTCACCATGCTCGGGATGCGCCACTATGTGCACACCGGGCTGGACGACTTGGCGCAACCCATCCTCGATCAGGTTGCCGCAGATACCGGTGAACTGGCGCGCCTGGCCGTGGTCGAAGCCGAGCGATTGATCTGGGTCGCAAAGGCACAGGGTGCGCGATCTGGTCTGCGCTACGACCCCGGGGTAGACCACGACACCGGCCACGATGTGGTGCTGCATGCCACTGCCACCGGCAAAGCCTGGCTTGCCACGCTGCCCGAAGAGCAGGCCCTGCGCATCGTATCGGCCACCGGACTGCGGCTGCCCCCACGGTCCGGGCCCAATGCGGCCCGAAGCCTCAACGCCTTCCGGCAGATGCTCAAGGCGGCCCGGCTTTGCGGCTTTGGGGTGGCGATCGACGAAGGCGAGCCCGGCACCGCGGCGGTGGCGGTGGCCATCCTCGACAACTCGGGTGCGGGCGCAGCCGTTGGCACGCTCAGCCTGGCCGGCCCGCTGTTGCGTTTTAACGAGCAACGCCGCGCGGTTTTTGCCGCACGCCTGCATCGGGCCGCCAAGGAATTGGGCGGCATCTGGCCTCTGCGCAGCCCGGGCAGCGTCTGGCCAACGCGATCCGCAAACGCAATTCACTCTGGCAAGCCGCGACTGAAAGACGCCCATGTCACAAGCCTCACCCCCGCTCTATGAAGGGCCGCTGGAACTGTCCAGCGCCCGCTCCCAATTCAATTTGCTGGCGTTGAACGAGGCCGATTTCACGCGCGATGGGCCCCGCGCAGATGCCGAATACCGCGACCTTGGACTCGAAAAAGCAAGCGGCGGACGCATCGGTGCCAAGCACATTCGGGCGGTCAAGCCGTTTGAGCAAGAAACCGGCTGGCATTGGCACGACATGAGCGGGCATTTCGTCTACGTGCTCAAAGGCTGGATCAGCTTTCGGTTCGAGGGCGTACAAGGCACGGTGACCGCCCAAGCCGGCACTTGCCTGAGTCAGCCTGCCGGCGTGCCCCACAACGTGGTGGCCAGGTCCGACGATCTCGAGCTGATCGAGATCAATCTGCCGGCTCAGTTCGGCACCTTTGATCTGACAGCGCCTGCGGCCCAGGCGAACAAGGCGGTCCAGACATGAGTCAGGACAGCGCCCCGACCAGCGCCTTGCCCGGCCTGCGGCGCTCGAGCCGACGCTGGGTCGGCGCATTGGTAATGTTCATCGTGCTGTTCCTGGTCTGGGAATTCGCGGTCAAGCTGTTTGGCATCAAGGAGTACCTGCTGCCGCCTCCGACCAAGATCTGGTCGGAGTTTGTCAAGCGGCAAGCGACCGTGATGAGCGGCGCGTGGATCACCACGGTCGAGATCATCGGCGGCTACCTGCTGGCCGTGGCGGTCAGCATTCCCCTGGCCATGGCCATTGCCTACTCCCGCTTTGTCGAAAACACCATTTACCCGAGCATCGTGTTTCTGCAGATCATCCCGAAGATCGCGATCGCACCGCTGTTCATCATTTGGCTGGGCTTTGGCCTGATGCCCAAGCTGCTGATCGTCTTTCTGCTGTGCTTTTTCCCCATCGTCGTCTCCAGTGTTGCCGGCTTCAAATCCGTCGATCCCGATGTGATGGATTTCGCGCGCTCAACCGGCGCCAGCCCAACCCGCATGTTCTTCAAGATCCGGCTGCCGCAAGCGCTGCCCGAAATCTTTACCGGCCTGAAGATCGGCGCGGCGCTGTCGGCCACGGCCGCAGTGGTGGCCGAGTTCGTAGCCTCCGACCGTGGCCTGGGCTATCTGCTGCAGCAATACAACGGGCAGCTGGAAACTCCCATGGTCTTTGCCATCATCGTCTTGCTCAGCGTGATCGGGCTGACCATCTACTATCTGGTCGAATTGATTGAACGAATGGTCATTCCCTGGCATGTGGCGCAGCGCCCGACCGAGATGACCGGGATCTGAATTTTTTGGTACGCAGCTAACAAGGAGACAACCATGACGATGAGACGGAAAATTGGGAAAGCTATCCTCGGCCTGAGCCTGGCACTGCCCTTCATGCTCAGCACTCAAGCCCAAGCGCAAGACAATGTGTCCCTGCGCCTGAACTGGTATCTGGGCGGCTTGCACGTGCCGTTTTACTACGGCGTCGACCGCGGCTTCTACCGGCAGGAGGGCATCAATCTGACCATCAATGAGGGCCGTGGTTCGGCCAATACGGTGCAGGTGGTCGGCGCCGGCACCGACACCTTTGGACTGGCGGACAGCTCGAGCATCATCAACCTGGTCTCCAAAGGCGGCGAGATCAAGTCGGTGATGAACATCTTGAGCTCCACCGGCTTTTCAGTGGTCTCGGCCGCATCGGCCGGTATTCGCACGCCCAAGGACATCGAAGGCAAGACCCTGGCCGTCTCGCCCGGCGATCCGATCCGCGGCCTGCTCGAAGCCCTGGCAGCACACAACAAGGTCGATACCAGCAAGATCAAGTTTGTGCAGGTCGACCCGGCTGCCAAGGTGGTTACGGTGCTCGAAAAACGCGCAGACGGCCTGCTCGGCGGGGCCGACGACCAGTTCTTCCTGCTCAAGTACCGGGGTGTGGAGCCGCATGCGCTGCGATTTGCCGATCATGGCGCCAACATCGTCGGGATGGCGATTTTCACGGGTGGCAACACGATCAAGACCAACCCAGACCTGGTGCGCCGCTTCGTCAGGGCCACCAAGCGGGCCTGGGAAGAGGCCAAGAAGAACCCCGACGCTGCGGTCGATGTGGCGATGAAGGTCAAACCCGATCTGAACCGCCAATCCACCAAAGACCAGATGCTGGTCGATTTCGAGCTCATGGACTCTGCCAACGTAAAGGGACAGGTCGGTTTTGGCCACGAGAAAGATTGGACACAAACCATCGATTTGCTCAAAAGATACCGCGGCCTGGAAACGCAGCTGAACTGGACAGCATTTCACACCAACGAATTCCTGCCCAGATAAGGCGAGGACATGAAGCCTCAGAACCCTCCCTCGCCTTCTGAGGCAGGTCAGGCCCTGCAAAGTCGCGCAGCGGGCGTGCCGGTCGAGATCGCAGGCGTGAGCAAGGTCTTTCGCCGGGAGCAGATGCAGACCCAGGCGCTCGAGCGGGTCGATCTTTCGGTCCGGCCCGGCGAGTTCATTGCCGTGGTCGGGCCCTCGGGCTGCGGAAAGTCCACCCTGCTCAAGATCATCGCCGGGCTGCTGCCGCCCAGCGAGGGCCGCATCGATATCGCGGGCAAGACCATCTCAGGCCCGCATACCGATCTGGGCATCGTGTTCCAAAGCCCGGTTCTGCTGGACTGGCGCAATGTGCTCGACAACGTGCTGGTGCAGATCGACCTGCGCGGAGGCGATCCAGCCGCCTACCGCGACCAAGCGCGGGCCTTGCTCGCAAAGGTGGATCTGGCCGGGTTCGAAAACCGCATGCCGCGCGAACTCTCGGGCGGCATGCGCCAACGCGCAGCCATCGTGCGCGCGATGATCCATCAGCCCCCGCTGCTGATGATGGACGAGCCGTTTGGTGCGCTCGATGCACTGACGCGAGAGCAGATGCGGATCGATCTTGAAAAGCTCTGGCTCGAGCGTGGCCAGACCACGTTTTTCATCACGCACGGCATCTCGGAGGCGGTGGCCCTGGCGGACCGGGTGATCGTCATGACGCCTCGGCCCGGTCGCATCGAGCGCATCATCGAGATCGACCTGCCCCGCCCCCGCCACAAGGCGGTGATCACCAGCCAACGCTTCACCGACTACTGCGATGAAATCACCGAATGTTTCATGCGCCACGGTGTCATTCAGTATTGAGGCCCAGTCATGCTCAAGCGACCCTGCCACGGCGTGATTGCCGCCCCCTTCCTGCCCATGCACCCCGACGGGGAGATCGACTGGTCCGGCCTCGAGCGCTACATGGATGGGCTGGCCGCACAGAGCCCAGCGGGCATTGCCATGAACATGGACGCCTCGGAGGTGATCGCCCTGAGCGAGGACGAGCAAGAGCAGGTGATCCGCGTGTGCCTGGGCGCGCTTGGCGGACGCGTGCCTTTCTTGTCGGGCATTGTTGCGGGCTCGACGCGCAGCGCCGCCGCAAAGGCCGAGCGCTATGCCCGCATGGGGGTCGAAGGCTTTCCAGTTTTTCCCCCCTTCCCCACCTTCAGCGGAGCGCCGGTTCCCAGCGAAATGATCTATCGCTATCACAAGGCGATCGCCGATGCCGCGCATCTGCCCATCATTTGCTTTCAATTCCCCAAGGGTTGGGGGCCGGACTATTCGCCAGAAATCTTGCGTCGGGTGGCCGAAATTGCCGAGGTGGTCGCTATCAAGGAGGCGTCATTCGATGTGGCACAGACGCTCTCGACCATAGAGGCTGCGGGATCGCTGCCCAAGCCCATCGGAGTGCTGACCGGGAGCGACACCTTTATTTTTGAAGCGATGATGATGGGCTGCCACGGCGCGCTGATTGGCTTTGCCGGCAGCTTCACCCAAGAACTCGTTGAAATGAACGCAGGCGTGCATGGCGGCGATATCGCCAAGGCCCGCGCCATCTGGGAGAAATTGGGCCCAATCGCAAGGTACTGCTGGCGGCCACCGATCCGAGACTTTCGGCCACGCATGAAAGAGGTTTTGCGGCTGCAGGGCTTGTTTGAATGTGCTGCGGTGCGCGAGCCGCAACTGGGCATAGACGAGGCCGAGCGGGCGCAGATTCGGCGCCTGATGGTCGACAACGGACTGCTGCCATGAGCGGGGCAGTGGCAATCTGGCACGACATCGTGCCCGAGGGGCTGGCCGAGTTTTATGCTTGGCATGGCCAGGAGCACATGCCCGAGCGGGTCGGTATTCCCGGCTTTCGCAGCGGGCGGCGTTTCATCGCACACGCGGCCGACCTGCAGTTCTTCAACCTCTACGAAACGCAATCGCCCGAGGTCGTGCGCGGACCGGACTACAAGGCCAGACTGGACAGCCCCACCCCACGCACGCTCTCGGCCGTCAGGCACTTTCGCAACGTGGCTCGCTCGCTGTGCCGGGTGATCGTCACGCACAAGGCCAGCGAGTCGGGAACCGGGCAGGCCGGGCTGATGGCAACCCTGCGCTATGACGTCGAGGAAGCACAGGAGGCAGCGCACCTCGAAATATTCCAGCACGTCATCGTCCCTGCCCTGGCCGGCAGCGCCGGCATTTGCTCGGTCAGCCTGCTGGTGGCCGATCGCATCGCCAGCGGTTACGTCAATGCCGAGCAGCGGGCCCGAGGCGCCGCCAACGCCGTGCCGCCCATTGTGCTGCTGGTCGAGGGCTGGGCAGACGAAGCCTCTTTTTCTCAGCTGGTCGGCTCGCAGCTCGCTCCCCAGGCACTGGCCAGCCATGCCTTATCGGGCTCGGCGAGCCTGGGAATCTACAGGCACCAACTGACGCTGATGCGCACTCTGGCTTGAGCAAGCCGGGGTGCGCAATTGGCCGCCCGACCGGCGCAGGCGCGCGCCGGTCGGAGATCTCCCGATCGTCGGCACCCTGGCATCGTGTTAAAAAACCGTTTTTATTTAAGGAGTTCTCCCATAAAGCTCTCCCGCTTTGTCTTAGCCTTTGGCCTGTCGGCCGCTGTCGCCCTGAGCGCCCAAGCACAGCAGTTTTTCCGCATCGGCACCGGCGGTACCGCCGGAACCTACTATCCGGTTGGGGGAGTGATCGCCAACTCGGTGAGCCAAGCCAGCAAACTGGTGGTGACCGCGCAGGCCTCAAACGGTTCGGTGGCCAACGTCAATGGCATCATGGGCGGGGCCATGGAGTCGGGCTTTTCGCAGTCGGATGTGGCCACCTGGGCCTATAACGGCACCGGCATCTTCGAGGGCAAGCCGCGGATGAGCGATTTGCGCATGATCGCCAACCTCTACCCTGAGAGCATCCACCTGGTGGTCAAGAAGGGCTCAGGCATCAAGACCGTGGCCGATCTCAAGGGCAAGCGTGTGGCGCTCGATGAGCCCGGATCGGGCACGCTGGTCAATGCGCGCGCGGTGCTGGCCGCCTGGGGCTTGAAGGAGTCCGACGTCAAGCCCGATTACATCAAGCCAAATCAGGCGTCAGACAAACTCAAAGACGGCGCCCTGGACGCCTTCTTCTTTGTGGGTGGCGCGCCAGCCGGTGCGATCGCCGAGCTGGCCTCCAGCGGCACCGGTATCGAACTGGTCAGCCTGACCGGCCCCCAGGCCGATGCACTGCGCAAGGCCAATCCGTATCTGGCGATTGACACCATCCCGGCGGGCACCTACAAGGACGTGGCCGCAGCCA
>CAZCSD010000059.1:0-14240 GCA_964501235.1 uncultured Polaromonas sp.
TTTCGCGCCATCCTGGCGCCTAGCTATGCCGATATCTTCTTCAACAACTGCTTCAAGACCGGGCTGCTACCCATCGTGCTGGAGGAGGCCAAGATCGACCAGTTGTTCAACGAAGTAGCGGCCTTCCCAGGGTACACGCTGACGGTGGACCTTGAGCGCCAGCGCATCGTCAAGGCCCAGGGTGAAGAGATCGCCTTCGAGGTCAACGCCTTCCGCAAATACTGCCTGCTCAACGGTCTGGACGATATCGGACTGACCCTGCGCCACAAGGACAAAATCGCCGCCTTCGAGGCCCAGCGCCTGGCGGCCAAGCCCTGGCTGGCCCGAAGCTTCGGCTGAAATTTTTACTCTATCGGATCGTCAAGAAGAAACACCCATGAAAATTGCAGTTCTCCCTGGTGACGGCATCGGCACCGAAATCGTGGCCGAAGCGCTCAAGGTACTCAAGGCGCTGAACCTGCCCTTCGAAACGGAGCAGGCCCTGGTCGGCGGGGCCGCCTACGAGGCACACGGTCATCCTTTGCCCGAGAGCACGCTCAAGCTGGCCAAGGAGGCCGACGCGATTTTGTTCGGCGCGGTGGGCGACTGGAAGTACGACAAGCTCGACCGGCCGCTGCGCCCGGAGCAGGCCATCCTGGGGCTGCGCAAAAGTCTCGGGTTGTTTGCCAACTTCAGGCCGGCCATCTGCTACGAACAACTGGTGGGCGCCTCCAGTCTCAAGCCCGAGCTGGTCTCGGGCCTGGACATCCTCATCATTCGCGAGCTCACCGGCGACATTTACTTCGGCCAGCCGCGCGGACGGCGCAGTGCGCCCGATGGCAGCTTTGCGGGGGCCGACGAAGCTTTCGACACCATGCGCTACACCCGACCGGAGATCGAGCGCATCGCCCATGTGGCCTTCCAGGCTGCCCGCAAGCGCAGCAAAAAAGTCACCAGCGTCGATAAAGCCAACGTGCTCGAGACTTTTCAGTTCTGGAAGGACATCGTCATTGAGGTGCATGCCCAGTACCCCGACGTCGAGCTGCAGCACATGTATGTGGACAACGCCGCCATGCAACTGGTCAAGGCGCCCAAGAGTTTTGATGTGATCGTCACCGGCAATATGTTCGGCGACATCCTCTCCGATGAGGCCTCCATGCTCACCGGCTCCATCGGCATGCTGCCTTCGGCCAGCCTCAACAGCGCCAACCGCGGACTCTACGAGCCGAGTCACGGCAGCGCGCCCGACATCGCCGGCAAAGGCGTGGCCAACCCATTGGCCACCATCCTCAGCGCCGCCATGATGCTGCGCTTTAGCCTCAACCAGGCCGAAGCCGCCGATCGCATCGAAGCGGCGGTGCGCAAGGTCCTCGCGCAGGGCCTGCGGACCCCGGACATTCACAGTGACGGCACCACCCGGGTAGGCACCCGCGAGATGGGCGAGGCGGTGGTCCGGGCGCTGGGGTGATCAGTAGGTTTTGTAGGGCAAAAACTTGCCCGACAAAACCACATTGACCCGGTCGCCCTTGGGGTCGGGCTGGCGCTTGATATCCATGCTGAAATCGATGGCGCTCATGATGCCGTCGCCGAACTCTTCGTGAATCAGCTCTTTGATGGTGGTGCCGTAGACGCTGACGATCTCGTACCAGCGGTAGATGAGCGGGTCGGTGGGGACGGCCGTAGGGAGGGAGCCTTTGTAGGGCACCACCTGCAACCACTTCTGCTCCTCGGCGCTCAGGCCGAAGATCTTGCCGACGGCCTTGGCCTGCGCAGCGGTGGCGGTCATTTGACCCAGGCACAGCGCGGTTGTCCACTCCTTGCTCTGGCCCACTTTCTTGGCCACGTCTTCCCACTTGATGCCCTTGGATACCTTGACGGTAATGATTTTCTCGGTGACGTCGTTGCGATTCATGATGGCTCCAGTTGAGTTTTTAAATCAGTGCGCTGCTCCGGCGCCAGCGCGGGCGACCAGAAAATCAACGATGTGGTTGCGCAGCTCGTAGTAGCCGGGGAGGTGGTGCAGTCCCGCGCGCTTGCGGTCGGCCGGCAAAGGATTGACCACCACCTCGGCAATGCCCCCGGGCGCATAGCCCGACGGCGTCTGTCCCCCGTTGCTCATGAGCAAGATACGGTCGGCCAGGAAAATCGCCTCGTCCACATCATGAGTGATCATGAATACGGTTTGACGGATCTCCCGGACGATCGCGATCAGCTCGTCCTGAATGCTGCCGCGGGTCAAAGCGTCAAGAGCGCCGAAGGGTTCGTCGAGCAACAGCATCTTGGGCTGCACTGAAAACGCCCGCGCAATGCCCACCCTTTGCTTCATGCCGCCGGAGAGTTCGGCCGGCTTTTTGTCGATGGCCGCCTCCAGGCCCACGAGCTTGACGTACTTGCGCACATGCTCATCAATTCGGGCGCGTGGCCAATCGGGCCAGCGTGAACGGACAGCAAATGCAATGTTTTGCCGCACCGAGAGCCAGGGCAGCAAAGCATGGCCCTGAAACACAACTCCACGGTCCAAGCTGGGCCCACGCACCTCGCGGCCGTCCATGAAGACCTCCCCTGAGCTAGCCCGGTCCAACCCAGCCAACACATTGAGAACGGTGGTCTTGCCGCAGCCAGAATGTCCAATGATGCAGACGAATTCTCCACGCTTGATGTCAAACGAGACTGCCTCGAACACAGGCCGATCTGCCACATAGGACTTGCTCAGGCCCTGTACTTTGAGAAAGGGATCCATAGCAGGCTCCTTGGCTGTGGCGGGGATCGGCGGGCGCAGCGTCATCGGTGTGGCCTCAGACGGGCGCGAGCCTTCGAATTGGCGCTCTTCACTCCACATAAGTCACCCACTTTTGCAGACGAGCAAAGCTCAGATCCAACAGCATGCCCACCACCCCGATGACCAAGATGGCAAAGATCACATTGGTCAATGACAGGTTGTTCCACTCGTTCCACACGAAATAGCCAATTCCCGTACCGCCCACCAGCATCTCGGCGGCCACGATCACCAGCCAGGCGATGCCCATACTGATTCGCATGCCGGTCAGAATGGTGGGAGCCGCCCCGGGCAGGATGACCTCGAAGGCCTTGCGCAAAGGACTGAGCTCCAGGGTCGCCGCCACATTGAGCCACTCACGCCGCATGGAGGACACGCCGAAGGCGGTGTTGATCAGCATCGGCCAGACCGAACAAATAAAAATGACAAAGATGCCCGACGTCGAGGAGTCCTTGATGGTGTAGAGCGCCAGCGGCATCCACGCCAGCGGGCTGATCGGCTTGAGCACCTGTATAAATGGATCGAGCGCCTTGTAGAGCAGAGGCGACATACCGATCACGAAACCCAAGGGCACCGCCACCAAACACGCCAGCAAGAAGCCAAGGCCGACCCGAGCGAGCGAATGACCGAGCTGAATAAGGATCCCCTTGTCATTGGGCCCGTTGTCATACAGAGGGTCGGACAGATGCTTGTAGAGAGTCTGACCCATCTGGGCCGGGGTTGGAAAGCCGGCCGATTTGCCCGCCCCTGGCGCGCCTGCGGCGACCGTCGGGTCCTTGCCCAACATCTTCTGATACTCGATCTGCTCGGCAGTCAATTGCACCGCCGGCGCCATGACCGTCACCGGAGCGCGTGTAGCCAGGTGCCAAATTAAAAGCACGGTCAGCAGCAAGAGCAGCGAAAGCAGACCGGCCCGCAGGCGCAGCGAATACAGGCTCACCGAGCGCATCAAGCAGCCCGCCCTATGGCAAAACTCTTGCTGTAGGCATCGGCTTTGGCCGGATCAAACTCCTTGCCCATGATCTTGAACTTGGGATAGGCACCGTCGGGCACCTTTTGATCGAGGGCCTTCATGTGCTTCTTGGCATCGGTCAGCAGAAACACCTGCTCTGCAATTTGCCGGTAATTAACATCGCCCTTGATGTAGCCCCAGCGCTTCATTTGGGTCAGCATCCAAACCGCCATCGACTGCCAGGGAATTGGATCGAAGTCAGCGCGGTCTGGTACGGTCTGGATACCGCCCAGGCCATCGGCGAATCGGCCGGTCAGTACCTGGGTGAGCACCGTCTCTGGCTGGTTCAGGTAAGCCTGGGGAGCAATCACCTTGGCAATCAGCTCGCGATTCTTGGGATCGCGTGCCATTGCGGCAGCGGTCAACACCGAGCGATACAAGGCCGCGAAGGTATTGGGATTTTGGCGTATGAACTCGGCCGAGGTGCCAAAGGCGCAGCAGGGATGGCCGTTCCACAGGTCCTTGGTGAGCATGTGAATAAAACCGATCTCCTCGAACACCGCACGCTGGTTAAACGGGTCGGGGCCCAAATAACCATCGATATTGCCGGCCCGCAAATTGGCCACCATCTCCGGCGGCGGTACGACGCGGATCTGGATGTCCCGATCGGGGTCGAGGCCAGCCTCGGCCACGTAGTAGCGCAACAAGAAGTTGTGCATCGAGAACTCGAAAGGCACCGCGAATCGGAAGCCCTTCCACATCTTGGGATCGCGCTTGTCCTTGTGTTTGTTAGCCAGCGTGATGGCCTGCCCGTTGGTGTTCTGGATGGTCGCCACATGCATGGGCGTGGCGGTGGAACCCAGGCCCAGCGAAATCGCCAATGGCATGGGTGATAGGAAGTGCGTGGCGTCGTATTCTTTGTTGAGCATCTTGTCACGGATCAAAGCCCAACCGGCCGTTTTGACCACCTCGACCTCCAAGCCCTCGCGCCGATAAAAGCCCAAGGGATGCGCCATGATCAGGGGCGTGGCACAAGTGATCGGAATAAAGCCCACCTTGAGGCTGCGCTTTTCGATTTGACCCTTCTCTTGGGCCATGGCCTGTAGGCTTGCCAACGGCAAAACGCTGGAGATAGCGGCCATAGCCGTACTGCGGCCGACCGCGCGCAAAAAGCGGCGGCGCACCTCGTCCTGCGGGAACAAAGACTTGACCAGGGCCGCCTCGATAAAGTCCCGGCTGTAGGCCTCGAAATCTGCGCCTTGACTGCGCTTTCGCAGCTCCTGAGCAGCCGCCTGCGCGTCAAGCTCTTCCTGGTGGGCCCGCTCATTTTCGTGGCGGCCGCAGCTACAGCGCATGAGCAGAGGCTTGTCGGCATCGTACGGATCGAAGAAACGGCTCATAGGGCACCTCATGATGGACAACTGAGGTACTTAAGCAAATGATGGGCCTGCCCCGATCCGGGGCCCCAAAGCCAGCGGCTGCGCCAAATCGGAACAACTCAGCCAGGCAAAGTGCAGGGGCGCACAAAAAGGGCGCATCGCGCAACAGCCTGGGCTGCCGCGCGCACCATTTTGGCCTGCGGGCCCTGCGTCGAGGCTGTGGACCGAGTTGGCTACAATAACGGCATGCGCTGCAACTTAAGGCTCCCGACCCCGCCTGCCCAAGTGGCTGGTTCGGCGCGGGCTGCGCGGGCGCGCATCTCCATCAAAACCACGACCACCAAGGGCTGATCGAGCCTGGTTCGTCGTGCCCCTCCGGCTCGATGAGCCGGGTTCAAAGGCCCCATGCAATTGAACTGAAGAGGGTATTGCCATGAAGTTATCTGGAAATCTCGTTGGCCTGGTCGGCTGGCGCGGCATGGTCGGCTCGGTCCTGATGGACCGCATGCAGGCCGAACGTGATTTCGATCTGATCGAACCCCTGTTTTTCTCCACCTCCAACGCCGGCGGCCAGGCGCCGGCCATGGCCAAGAACGAAAACACGCTCAAAGATGCTCATGACATCGAGGCGCTCAAGCGCTGCGATGTCATCCTCACCTGCCAGGGCGGGGACTACACCAGCGAGGTTTTCCCCAAGCTGCGGGCCGCCGGCTGGAAGGGCCATTGGATCGACGCGGCCTCCACACTGCGCATGAAGGACGATGCCGTCATCATCCTCGACCCAGTCAACCTGCCCGTGATCCAAAAAGCGCTGAGCCAGGGAGGCCTGAACTGGATCGGCGGCAACTGCACCGTCAGCTGCATGCTCATGGGGGTGGGCGCCCTCTACAAGGCCGGCCTGGTCGAATGGATGAGCACCCAGACCTACCAGGCCGCATCGGGCGGCGGCGCACAGCACATGCGCGAATTGCTGACGCAATTTGGCACGCTCAATGGGCAGGTCAAGGCCCTGCTGGACGATCCCCAAAGCGCCATCCTGGAAATTGACCGGCAGGTCATCGGCCGCCAGCGCAGCCTCAGCGCCCAGGAGACCGAGCAATTTGGTGTGCCGCTGGGCGGCTCGCTCATCCCCTGGATAGACAAGGACCTGGGCAACGGCGTCTCGCGCGAAGAATGGAAGGGCATGGCCGAGACCAACAAGATCCTCGGCCAGGGCGAAGGGTTCGGCAGCCCGGCCGTGCCGGTGGATGGGTTCTGCGTGCGCGTGGGCGCCATGCGCTGCCACAGCCAGGCGCTGACTTTCAAGCTCCGCAAGGATGTGCCGGTGGCCGACATCGAGGCCATGATCGCCGCCGACAATGCCTGGGTCAAAGTGGTGCCCAACACCCGCGAGGCCACCTTGGAGCACCTCACCCCCGTGGCCGTGACCGGCACCATGACCATTCCGGTGGGCCGGATCCGCAAGATGGCGATGGGCCCCGAGTACCTGGGCGCCTTCACCATCGGCGATCAACTGCTCTGGGGTGCGGCCGAGCCGCTGCGGCGCATGCTGCGGATTTTGCTGGAGCGCTGATCCGCGCGCCAGGAAGTCGGGCTCGCAGGCCCTAAACTGCGGGGCGACCATGAAGACTCGCTTGCAACATCTGCTGTGCCGACTGCCCGCGGCGGTTTTGACCGCTGCTTGGGTGTGCGTCCCGATCCTGTCGACGGCACAGGCGCCGGAGTTGCCCAAGCAGGAGGAGCGCGCGCAGAGCACTGCCGCCGTACCCCCAAGCCCCGCACCCAAGCCCGCAGCGCCGCGGCCGCCGCCCCTGACGGTGGAAGCGGGTCAGACTGCGATCGATCTGGCCCTCGAGCGCGTTCCGGCCGGGATCAGCGTCGAGCAATTTCTGATGGCCATTTACCGGCTCAACCCCCAGGCTTTCAGCGATGGCCGGATCGACCGCCTCGTGGTCGGCGCCACCTTGCAGCTGCCCACCGCCGCACAAGCCCAATCCATCGGTCCGCAACAAGCCCGCGTGCAATTGCAGGCCTTGCGTCAGGCTGCAGCCGTTGCGCCGATCGCCCAGAGTGGGCCGAGCGGCTCCGCAGCTGCCGCGGTCTCCCCGACAGCGCCCGCCCAGGGCGTCTCTCCAGCGACCACCGAGCCCGGCGGGAGCCCCGCCGTTTCCGGAGCAAGCCCTTCTGCCAGCGCCGGGCAGGCTGGCGACCCGGCGCCCGCGCAGCTACCTTCAGAGGCAGCCGGTGCGACCCTGGTGAGTGCGCCGACCACCAGGCCCGCTCTCATCGATCCTCTGATGCTGATCGGCGTAGGCGCCGCCTTGCTGGCCCTGCTGTGGCTGCTTTTTAAACCGGCAGAGCCCCCAAGGCAGCGCACAGCCACGCCTAAGGCGCCCCCAAATACCCCAGAGCAGCCGGGTACAACCGGCGTTTCCACGCAACCCGCGGCTCCTGCCCCAGGGCCGGCACTGGGCTTGAAGTCGCTCAGCGACTTCGGGCCCCTGCCCTCGCTCGATCTGGACGACCCCCCCGCACCCCGAACAGAGGGGGCCACTGCAGCGACTTCAGCCCTCGATCCAAGCCTCCCCCACCTGAACGCCGGGGATAAGCGCCGCGCATGAGAGTCGCGCTGGGACTGAGCTACGAGGGTGGGGCCTATGAAGGATGGCAGAGCCAGCCCTCGGGCAACACCGTGCAAGACCAGCTCGAGCAGGCCCTGAGCCGCTTCTGCGATCAAGCCATACGCACAATGTGCGCCGGCCGCACCGACGCGGGTGTGCACGCGCTGATGCAGGTGGTGCACTTTGACACCGAAGCCCAGCGCCCCGAAAGCGCCTGGGTGCGCGGCCCCAACAGCCTGCTGCCACCGGGTATCGCGGTGCAATGGGCGCGCCATGTCAGCCCGCAATTTCATTGCCGCACCCACGCACAGGCCAGGCGCTACGCATACGTGCTGCTGGAGTCGCCCGTGCGGCCGAGTCTGGAGGCCGGACGGGCCGGCTGGGTGTTTCGCTCTCTGGATCAGGCGGCGATGGAGCGCGCCGCGCAAGACCTGATCGGCGAGCACGATTTCACATCCTTTCGGGCCGCTCAATGCCAATCGCACACGCCGATCAAGACGCTGCGAAAAATCCTCATCAGCCGGCGTGGGGCTTACTGGCGCTTTGAGTTCGAGGCCAATGCCTTTTTGCACCACATGGTGCGCAATTTGATGGGCTGCCTGGTGCAGGTGGGCCAGGGCCTGCGACCGGCCGACTCCATGCCGCAGGTACTGGCTGCGCGCCACCGCGACGCGGCAGCACCGACCTTCGCGCCCGATGGCCTGTACTTCCTGGGACCGCTGTACGAACCACACTGGGGTCTGCCAACGCAAACGCCGTCCTATGATTGGCTGCCATGAACCACCATGAACGCACCCGCATCAAGGTATGTGGCCTGACCCGCGAGGTCGATGTCGAGGCGGCTGTGGCCGCCGGGGTGGATGCTCTGGGGTTCGTGCTCTACCGGTCCAGCGCCCGCTATGTCAAGGCCGAACGGGCCGCCGAACTGGCCGCCGGCCTGCCCCCCTTCGTCACGCCCGTGCTGCTCTTTGTCAATGCCCCGCCCGAAGAAGTGGCCCACGCGGCCGGGCTGCTGCCCAACGCCCTGCTGCAGTTCCACGGCGACGAAACGCCGGCGCAATGCACCGCGCCCGGCAGGCCTTTCATCCGCGCGGCCCGCCTGCCGGCCGCCGATACCCCCGAAGAGGCCGGGCCGGACTTCGATCTCGTAAACTACTCACATCGGTTCAAAGCCGCCCAAGCCATCCTGCTCGATGCACATGTCGAAGGCTATGGGGGCGGCGGAAAGACTTTCAATTGGTCACTCCTTCCAACAAGCGTCAACGCTCACCTCGTCTTATCTGGTGGGTTGACGCCTGCAAATGTGACCGATGGCATCGTGCAAGTGCGGCCGCGTTGCAAGACGCTGGCCGTTGATGTGAGTTCAGGCGTCGAGGTGTCCAAGGGCATCAAGAGCGCCGACAAAATCCACCAATTCGTTGCTGCGGTCCGGGCCGCCGACGATCAACTTGCCCGCACCCATGAACGCCTACCAACAGCCTGACGCCAGCGGCCATTTCGGCATCTACGGCGGCAGCTTCGTCTCCGAAACGCTGACCCACGCGATCAACGAGCTCAAGGCGGCCTACGCCCGCTACCAGCACGACCCCGACTTTCTGGCCGAGTTTCAGGGCGAGCTGGCCCGCTTCGTCGGTCGGCCCTCGCCCATCTACCACGCTGCACGCATGAGCCGCGAAATGGGCGGGGCGCAGATCTACCTGAAGCGCGAGGACCTCAACCACACCGGTGCGCACAAGATCAACAACACCATTGGTCAGGCCATGCTGGCCAAACGCATGGGCAAGCCCCGGGTGATTGCCGAGACGGGTGCGGGCCAGCACGGTGTAGCCACGGCCACCATCTGCGCCCGCTACGGACTCGAATGCGTGGTCTACATGGGTAGCGAGGACGTCAAGCGCCAGAGCCCCAATGTCTACCGCATGAAGCTGCTCGGGGCCACCGTGGTGCCGGTGGAATCGGGCAGCAAGACGCTCAAGGACGCACTCAATGAGGCGCTGCGCGACTGGGTGGCCAACGTTGATGACACCTTCTACATCATCGGCACAGTGGCCGGCCCCCACCCCTATCCCATGATGGTGCGCGACTTCCAGAGTGTGATCGGCAAGGAATGCATCGAGCAGATGCCGTTGCTGACCGGCGGCAAGCAACCCGACGCGGTGCTCGCTTGCGTGGGCGGCGGCAGCAACGCCATGGGCATCTTCCACCCCTACATCGAACACGCGGGCACGCAACTGATCGGGGTGGAGGCCGCCGGGGAAGGTATGGACAGCGGCAAGCATTCGGCCTCGCTGCAGCGCGGCGTACCCGGCGTTTTGCACGGCAACCGCACCTATGTGCTGCAAAACGAGGACGGCCAGGTCACCGAAACCCATAGCATCAGCGCCGGACTGGACTACCCGGGCGTGGGCCCGGAACATGCCTACCTCAAGGATATCGGCCGGGCGCAGTATGTGGGCGTGACCGATCAGGAAGCACTGGAGGCCTTCCACTACCTGTGCCGCACCGAGGGCATCATCCCGGCGCTCGAATCGAGCCACGCCATTGCCCACGCCATGAAACTGGCCCCGACGATGCGCAGCGACCAATCCATCCTGGTCAACCTCTCGGGACGGGGTGACAAGGACATCGGCACGGTGGCCGACTTGTCGCAAGCGGACTTCTACTGCCGCCCCTCCTGCCGCGGGCAGGGCGTCAAGGGGGGAGCGCAGGTGCTGGAGTTCAAGCGATGAGCCGCATCCAAAGCACGCTGACCCGGCTCGCAGAGCAAGGACGCAAAGCGCTCATTCCGTATGTCACGGCGGGCTACCCGATGGCTGACATCACGCCTGGCCTGATGCACGCCATGGTGCAGGGCGGGGCCGACATCATCGAGCTGGGCGTGCCTTTCTCTGACCCCTCGGCCGATGGCCCGGTGATCCAGCGCGCTGGCGAGCAAGCCCTGGCCCTGGGCATCGGCCTGGCACAGGTGATCGACATGGTGCGCGGTTTTCGCGAGCACGACACCCAGACCCCGGTGGTGTTGATGGGCTACGCCAATCCGGTCGAAGCCTACGACCACAAGCACGGGCGGGACGCCTTCGTCAATCATGCGGCAGCCGCCGGCGTCGACGGCGTGCTCATCGTGGACTACCCACCCGAGGAATGTATTGAGTTTGCGGCCAAGCTGCGGCAGCGCAGCATGGACCTGATTTTTCTGCTTGCGCCCACCTCCACCGAACACCGCATGGCCCAAGTGGCCCGGGTGGCCAGCGGCTATGTGTACTACGTCTCGCTCAAGGGCGTGACTGGGGCGGGCACGCTCAATGTTCAAGAGGTCGAGCAGATGCTGCCGCGCATCCGGCAGCACGTGCACATCCCGGTGGGTGTGGGCTTTGGCATACGCGATGCACAGACCGCGCGCGCCATCGGCCGCAGCGCCGATGCGGTGGTGATCGGCAGCCGTATCATTCAACTGCTCGAGGGTCAGGCCCACGAACCCGCCCTGCAAGCAGTGCGCCAGTTCCTATCTGATATCCGCACCGCCCTCGATACCGACGCCGTTGAGGGCGCACACAACGCATAATGCGCCCTGAATGAAGGTCCGTGCAACGGCCGGCGCCCCGACGACCGGCTGATGCCTCCTTGCGAGGAAGCTCGATATGTCCTGGCTAGAAAAGCTGTTACCCCCCAAGATCTCGCCCACCGACCCCAGCGAGCGCCGCAGCGTGCCCGAGGGCCTGTGGATCAAATGCCCCAGTTGCGAGGCGGTCCTCTACCGCAGCGATCTGGAGAAAAACCAGAATGTCTGCCCCCAGTGCAACCACCATCACCGGATCAGCGCGCGCGCTCGGCTCGATGCCTTCCTGGATCCCGAAGGCCGCTACGAGATTGGTCAGGAGGTGCTGCCGGTCGATGCGCTCAAGTTCAAGGACAGCCGCAAATACCCCGAACGCCTGAAGGAAGCCCTGGAGAACACCGGCGAGACCGACGCGCTGGTGGTCATGGGAGGGGCGCTGCACAGCATGGGCGTGGTCGCTGCCTGCTTCGAATTCGACTTCATGGGTGGCTCCATGGGGTCGGTGGTGGGCGAACGCTTTGTGCGCGGCGTGCACACCGCCATCGAACAAAAGGTCCCCTTCATCTGCTTTACCGCCACCGGCGGGGCGCGCATGCAAGAGGGCCTGCTTAGCCTGATGCAGATGGCCAAGACCAATGCCGCCCTGACGCGACTGGCCAAGAAGGGACTGCCTTATGTCAGCGTACTGACCGACCCCACCATGGGCGGCGTGAGCGCAGGCTTTGCGTTTATGGGCGATATTGTGGTGGCCGAACCCAAGGCCCTGATTGGCTTTGCGGGCCCGCGCGTCATCGAATCGACGGTGCGGGTCAAACTGCCTGAAGGCTTTCAGCGCGCCGAGTTTTTGCAGGAAAAAGGGGCGATTGACTTCATCTGCGACCGCCGCGAACTGCGCAAGACGATCGCCACCGCGCTGGCCATTGTGCTGCGCCAAAGCGCCGACGCCATCGAGTAGGCGGAGCTTCAGAGCGGCGCTCCTAGCCGATGAAGGCAAACCCCAAACTCTGTCAAAAGCCCACCCCAGAACCGGCCCCACAAAGGCCACCGCCCCTCACTCATAAAGCTCGGCCTGAAGCACGCGTCGGGTTCGTCGAGTCATACCCGGTCGCCCTTGCAGACTCAATCAGGAGCCGCGGTAGGTCGAATAGCTCCAGGGGCTGACCAGAAGCGGCACGTGGTAATGCGCCTTGGCGTCGGCCACGCCAAAATCAAGGCTCACCTGATTGAGAAAATTAGGTTCAGGCAGCGTGACTGCGCGCGCCTTGAAGTAACCCGCCACATCAAACACCAGCCGGTAGGTGCCCACCTTCAGGCTGGCGTTGTCAAACAGCGGTCCGTCCGGGTTGCGTCCGTCGCTATTGAGCACCAGGCGCTTGACCAGCGTTGCCTGTTGCCCCTGCGTGGTGTAGAGCGCCACCGCCATGCCAGCGGCAGGGCAACCGTGCATCGTGTCCAAGACATGCGTACTCAAGCCCATGATTGAAAGCCTCCAGGAATCGATCGATACAAATTCAGTTCACCAGAGTGTATACACGATCGGAGCCATGGGCTAACATCGCGGCCGCACGCCCCGACTTACCGCCCCATGAACTCTGAAACCTCCTCCACCCGGGCCATCGTCGAGGCCCTGACCCGGGCCATCGTCGAGCACCGCCTGCTGCCAGGAGCCAAGCTGGCCGAGCAAAAGCTGGCCGACCACTTCGGCGTCTCACGCACGATCGTGCGGCAGGCCTTGTTTCAGTTGTCCCAGAACAAGTTGATTCGCCTGGAGCCGGCGCGCGGCGCCTTTGTCGCAGCGCCTTCGGCCGACGAGGCACGGCAAGTGTTCATCGTGCGCCGCATGATCGAAACTGAAATGACGCGCGCCTTCATGAACGAGGTCGACCCCGTCAAGATTGCCGCACTGCGCGAACACATTGCTCGCGAGCGCGAGGCTCTGAACAAGGAGGATGTGCCGGGGCGTACCGAATTGCTGGGCGATTTTCATGTGCTGATGGCCCAGTTGATGGGCAACACCGTGCTGGCACAGATCCTTCAGGAGCTCATCTCGCGTTGCGCCCTGATTACGCTGATGTACCAATCACGCGCCCAGGCCGAACATTCGACCGACGAGCATGAGGGCCTGGTCAACGCCATGGAGCGCGGTCATGCCGACGAAGCGGTGCGACTGATGCAAGAACACCTCGACCATGTGCAAGCGGGTCTGACCTTCGACCGCAAACGCCCCTCCCACGATGTCAGTGTGGCCCTGTCCTGAGACGCACCATGAGCACCTACGATTCCACCGCCGCCTATCCCCGCGACCTGATCGGCTACGGCCGCCACGTGCCCCATGCCCGCTGGCCTGGCGGCGCACGGGTGGCGGTGCAGTTTGTCCTCAACTACGAGGAGGGCGGCGAAAACTGCGTGCTGCACGGTGATAAGGCCAGCGAACAGTTCCTCTCTGAAATGTTCAACCCGGCTGCTTTTGAGGCACGGCATATCAGCATGGAGGGCATCTATGAATACGGCTCGCGCGCCGGTGTGTGGCGGCTGCTGCGCGAGTTTGAAAAACGCAAGCTGCCGCTGACGGTTTTCGGCGTGGCCACCGCGCTGGAAAAGCACCCCGAGCTGACTGCTGCCTTTGGCGCGCTGGGCTACGACATCGCCTGCCACGGGCTCAAATGGATCCACTACCAAAATATCGACGAAGCCACCGAGCGTGAACACATGGCGCGCGCGATGGAGATCATCACCCGTCTGACCGGGCAGCGCCCCCTGGGCTGGTACACCGGACGCGACAGCCCCAACACCCGGCGCCTGGTGGCCGACTACGGCGGCTTTGAATACGACAGCGACTACTACGGCGACGATCTGCCCTTCTGGATGAAGGTGCGCAAGACCGACGGCTCCGTGGTGCCGCAACTGATCGTGCCCTACACCCTGGACTGCAACGATATGCGGTTTGCCCTGCCGCAAGGCTATTCGCATGCCGACC
>CAZCSD010000060.1:0-13569 GCA_964501235.1 uncultured Polaromonas sp.
CCTTAAAGCGCACCAGCACCGACTCGGGCATGTCCAGCGGCATCACGCCGGTGGCTGCACCAAAAGCCACCAGACCCGAGCCGGCGGGGAAGCTGATGCCAATCGGAAAGCGGGTGTGCGAGTCGCCGCCGGTGCCCACGGTATCGGGCAGCAGCAGACGGTTGAGCCAGGAGTGAATCACGCCATCACCCGGCCGCAGCGAGACGCCGCCACGGCTGGAGATGAAGTTGGGCAGTTCGCGGTGCATCTTCACATCGACGGCCTTGGGGTAGGCGGCGGTGTGGCAGAAGGACTGCATCACCATGTCGGCACTAAAGCCCAGGCATGCGAGGTCCTTGAGTTCGTCGCGGGTCATGGGTCCGGTGGTGTCTTGCGAGCCCACGGTGGTCATCTTGGGTTCGCAGTAAGTGCCCGGCCGGATGCCTTTGCCCTCGGGCAGGCCGCAGGCGCGGCCCACCATCTTCTGCGCCAGGGTGTAGCCCTTGCCGCTGTCTTTGGGCGCTTGCGGCAGGCGGAACACCGTCGAGGCCGGCAGGCCGAGAAACTCACGGGCCTTGCCGGTGAGCGAGCGCCCGATGATCAGATTGATGCGGCCGCCGGCACGCACTTCGTCAAGCAGCACATCGCTCTTGAGTGAGAAGGAGGCAATCTGGGCGCCGCCCTTGGTGATCTTGCCCTCATAGGGATGGATATCGATCACATCGCCCATCTCGAGCTTGTTCACGTCCACCTCGATCGGCAGTGAGCCCGAATCCTCTTGCGTGTTGAAGAAAATCGGAGCAATCTTGCCACCCAAGGTCACGCCGCCAAAACGCTTGTTCGGCACAAAGGGGATGTCCTGGCCGGTGGCCCAGATCACGCTGTTGGTGGCCGATTTGCGGCTCGAACCCGTGCCCACCACATCGCCCACATAAGCCACCAGATGACCTTTTTTCTTGAGGTCTTCGATGAACTGTATCGGACCACGCTTGCCATCCTCCTCGGGCCTGAAGGCCGCGTCGGGACGCGTGTTCTTGAGCATGGCCAGGTAGTGCAGCGGGATGTCGGGGCGACTCCAGGCATCGGGCGCAGGCGAGAGGTCGTCGGTGTTGGTTTCGCCGGGCACCTTGAACACCGTCACGGTGATGGTCTTGGGCACTTCTGGCCGCGCCAAGAACCACTGCGCATCGGCCCAGCTTTGCATGACTTCCTTGGCCTTGGCATTGCCGGCCTTGCACTTTTCGGCCACATCATGGAAGGCGTCGAACATGAGCAGGGTCTTTTTCAGGCCCTCGGCGGCCACCGCAGCCACCTCTGAGTCATCGAGCAGGTCGATCAGGGGCTTGACGTTGTAACCGCCAACCATGGTGCCCAAAAGCTCGGTGGCCTTGGTCTTGGAGACCAGCGCCACGGCGATATCACCGTGCGCGACGGCCGCCAGGAAGCTGGCCTTGACCTTGGCAGCATCGTCCACACCGGGTGGAACCCGGTGGGACAGCAGTTCGACCAGGAAGCCTTCCTCGCCCTTGGGCGGGTTCTTGAGCAGCTCAATCACCTCGGCCACCTGCTGGGCCGACAAGGGCAAGGGCGGGATGCCCAGGGCTGCGCGCTCTGCCGCATGCGCGCGATAGGTCTGCAGAAAATCACTCATGGTTTTCTCCTCAAAAAATCTTGTGTTCCAACATCATGACTCATTCAAACCAGCCCTGCGCGGCTTGCGGTAATCGCACCCCGGTGCGGCGGCCGCGCTCGAGCAATTGCCAGTAATACCGGTAGCTGGCACGGTCGTGCAGGCGGCCGTCAAAACTGATCGGTGCCCACCGCGCCTGCTCAGCGGCCCGCAGTAAAGCGGCCGCGGTGTCGAGCTCAGCCGCATCGGGCGCAAATGCGGCCAGGATGGGCCGGATCTGGTTGGGGTGGATGCTCCACATGCGGGTGTAGCCCAGTTTGCGCGCAGCCTGCTCGGCCGCCTGCTGAAGGGCCTGAGCGTCAGAAAACTCGGTCACCACGCAATGCGAAGGCACCTTGCCGCTGGCATGGCAGGCAGCGGCAATCTCCAGCTTGGCGCGCAGCACCAAAGGGTGGGTGAACTGCCCCTGGGCCGTCATGGCCTGCGCGCCAATGGCGCCGTTGTGGCTGGAGACAAAGTCCATCAGGCCAAAGCTGATCGACTGCACCCGCCGATGCGCTGCAATCTCAAAAGCGGCGTGTACCGCGCGCTGCGACTCCAGCAGCACATGGATGGGCAGCTCGGCAGCAGCCCCGCCCAGTTTGTTCAACTGATGGTCAACCTTCTGCACATCCTCCAGCGACTCGACCTTGGGGATCATCAGGTGCGTCAGCCGGTGCGCCGCCTGACCGGCAATGACGCGCAGATCTTCGGCAAAACTGGGATGGTCGATCGGATGGACGCGCGCGGCCACGCGCGCATCAGGCTCGGCCGCCAGCGCCAGATCGGCCACCATAGCAGCATGAGCCGCCTCGCCGCCCACCGGGGCACCGTCTTCGCAATCGAGGGTGACATCAAAGACGCAAGCGCCCAGTTCCTGCGTCATCTGGGCCTGCAATTGCAAGCTCTTGCGCATGCGCTCGGGCACGCCACTGTAATGGTCACACACCGGCAGGGCATGGGCGGCCGCCTGCGCATCCAGAAGGACTTCGCGCGGGTGGGTCATGCCAGCCGGTATGGGCCTTGAGGGAAGTCCAGGACGCGACTCAGATCAGGTGCGCCACGCCCGCCTGCTCGTCCTGCAATTCCTTGAGGGTCTTGTTGATGCAGGTTTGGCTGAAGGCATCGATCGGCAGGCCTTCGACCACCGTGTACTCGCCCCCCGCACAGGTGACCGGGAAGCCGAACATCACTTCCTTGGGAATGCCATACCAGCCCTGCGAGGGCACACCCATCGTGACCCAGGCGCCGTTGGTGCCCAGAGCCCAATCACGCATGTGGTCGATGGCCGCATTGGCTGCCGAGGCGGCCGAAGACAGGCCGCGTGCCTCGATGATGGCTGCGCCGCGCTTGCCCACGGTGGGCAGAAACACGGTCTCGTTCCAGACCTGATCGTTGATCATGTCCTTGACCGATTGGCCGCCGATGGAGGCGAATCGGTAGTCGGCGTACATGGTGGGCGAATGGTTACCCCAGACGCACAGCTTTTGAATATCGGCCACGGCCTTGCCGGTTTTTGCAGCCACCTGGCTGAGGGCGCGATTGTGATCGAGTCGCAGCATGGCGGTGAAGTTCTTGGCCGGCAGATCGGGAGCCGACTTCATGGCGATGTAGGCATTGGTGTTGGCCGGATTGCCCACCACCAGCACTTTTACATTCCGGGAGGCCGAGGCATTGAGGGCCTTGCCCTGGGCGGTAAAAATCTGGGCATTGGCCGCCAGCAGATCGGCGCGCTCCATGCCAGGGCCGCGGGGGCGCGCCCCGACCAGCAAGGCGTAGTCGGTGTCCTTGAAGGCCTGCGTGGCATCGCCGTAGGCCTGCATGCCCGCCAGCAGCGGAAAGGCGCAGTCCTCGAGTTCCATCATCACGCCCTTGAGCGCCTTTTGTGCCTTCTCGTCCGGGATCTCCAGCAGTTGCAAAATGACCGGCTGATCCTTGCCCAGCATCTCGCCGGAGGCGATCCGAAACAGCAAGGCATAGCCGATCTGACCGGCAGCACCGGTAACGGCAACACGGACGGGTTTTTTCATGGGGAGCTCCAAAGCGGGATGAAAGACAGAATCATTGAAAAAGGTCGGGACGGGGCCGGCAAAAGGGGCGAGGTCCCAGCGAGCCCTTGACAGCGCCGCGCATTCTATGCGGGAAAACCAGAGGGGTCAATTTGTCTTATGTCTTATATAAGAGATATGATTTAATCTCTGCCCGGCTCCTCTGGCCACTGACACCCGACCATGCCCGACCCCAACCCGTCCGCCGACCTGAGCCCGCCGACCAACGACGCCACGCTCGCGCCCGCATTCAGCCCCCTCTACCAGCAGATCAAGTCGCTGATCCTGCAAAGCCTGCAAGCGGGGCATTGGAAACCGGGTGACCTGATCCCCAGCGAAATCGAACTGGCCAACCGTTTCCGGGTCAGTCAAGGCACCGTGCGCAAGGCCATCGACGAGTTGGCCTCGGAAAACCTGGTGGTGCGGCGCCAGGGTCGCGGCACCTTCGTGGCCACCCACGCCGAGCAACAGGTGCAATACCGCTTTCTGCGGCTGATGCCCGATCGTGGCGATACGGCCAGCCAAGGCCCGGCACAGCGCAGAATCATCGATTGCAAGCGCCAACGCGCCCCGGCCGATGTCGCGCGCACCCTGGCCCTGCGCACGGGCGACTCGGTGCTGCAGGTGCGGCGGGTGCTCGCCTTCAGCGGCGTGCCCACCATCCTGGAAGAACTCTGGCTACCCGGCTCGGCCTTCAAGGGACTGACCGCCGAGCGCCTGGCCACCCACGAAGGGGCCATGTATGCGCTATTCGAGACCGAATTTGGTGTGCGTATGGTGCGGGCCGACGAAAAGCTGCGCGCCGTGGCCGCCGATGCCCCATCGGCCGAGAGGCTCGAGGTGCCCGTGGGCACACCGCTGCTGAGCGTCGAACGGGTGGCCTTCACCTACCAAGACGTTCCCATGGAGCTCCGGCGCGGCCTGTACCGCACCGACAGCCACCACTACCGCAACAGCCTGGGTTGATCAACGACGCGCCATGACCCGAAAAGCTTCCCGCGCGAACACCGGCTTCAAGGGCAACAAGTCTTATCTGCCCAGCAAACCCTGTCAGTCCTGCGGCCGGCCCATGAGCTGGCGCAAACGCTGGGCCGACAACTGGGACGCTGTACGCTACTGCAGCGAGGCCTGCCGGCGCGCCGGCGCACCCCAGCCATGAAAGTGCGACACCTCATTTTGCTGCTGGGCGATCAGCTCGATGCCCGATCGGCTGCGCTCGAGCAGGCCGACCCGCAACGCGATGTGGTGGTGATGATCGAGGCCCTGGAGGAGTCGACCCATGTGCGCTCACACCGGGCGCGCATCGCACTTTTTTTGTCGGCCATGCGTCACTTCGCGGCAGAGCTCGGCGAGCGTGGTTTCAAAGTGCACTATCGGCGCCTTGAGGAGCACAACGATGCCAGCCTGGGGCACGGTTTGCAGGCGGCCCTGGCAGACCTCAAACCGCAAGGCGTGGTCGCGGTGGAGCCGGGGGACCTGCGGGTGCGCCTGCAGATCGAGGCCGCCCTGCCCCCCGGCCTGAATTTGCACTGGTGCGAGGACACCCATTTCCTGTGCAGCCCGCGGGCCTTTGCGGCCTGGGCCGGCCGGTCCAAACAACTGCGCATGGAGTTTTTCTACCGGCAGATGCGCAAAGAGTGGAAGGTGCTGATGGATGGGGACGATCCAATCGGCGGCCAATGGAATTTCGATGCAGAAAACCGCAGCGGCTTTGGCAAGGCCGGGCCGGGCCAGATCCCGCCAGCGCCAGCCTTCGAGCCCGATGCCCTCACCCGGGACGTGCTGGCCCTGGTGGAGCGCCGCTTTGCCGATCATCCGGGCAGCCTGTCCCACTTCAATTGGCCGGTTACGCGGGCGCAGGCCCTGCGAGCCCTGGACGACTTCATCACCCACCGGCTGCCGAGTTTCGGCAAGCACCAGGACGCCATGTGGACCGGCATGCCCTTTGGATGGCATTCGCTGATTTCAAGCGCGCTCAATCTCAAATTGCTATGCCCCCTGGAGGTGGTGCAGGCGGCCGAACGCGCCTGGCGCGAGCGCCAACTCGACCTGGCCAGCGCGGAAGGCTTCATCCGCCAGGTGCTGGGCTGGCGCGAATTCATGCGTGGCGTCTACTATCTGGACATGCCCGGCCTGAAGCAGGCCAACCATTTCCAGCACCGCCGGCCTCTGCCCGCCTGGTACTGGACCGGCCAGACGCGCATGAACTGCATGGCTCAATGCATTGGACAAACCCTGGAACACGGCTACGCCCACCATATCCAGCGTCTGATGATCACCGGCATGTTCGGCGTGCTGGCGCAAATCGAACCGTCTGAGCTGTGCGACTGGTACTTGTCGATGTATGTCGATGCCGTCGAGTGGGTGGAACTGCCCAACACCGCCGGCATGGCCCTCTTTGCCACCGGGCCCCGGTTTACCAGCAAACCCTATGTGGCCAGTGGCGCCTATGTCAAGCGCATGAGCAATTACTGCACGGGCTGTCAGTACGAGCCGCAGCGTCGCACCGGCGACACGGCCTGCCCGCTGACCACCCTGTATTGGCACTTCCTCAAGACCCATGAGGCGCAACTGGCATCCAATCCCCGTACCGCACTCATGGTCAAGAACCTGCAGCGTATCGAACCTGGGGAAAGCACCGAGATCGAAGCAAAAGCGCAGGCCATGCTGGCCCATTTGGACGATCTGTAAACATGGCGTCAGCTTGTCGTCCCCTACTTGACTGGGCAGCCCCCCGGAATGGGGCGGGTTCGCTGCGCTCCAAACGACGCCTCGGTCATGAAACGACCTGAACCGTCTTGCTGCATTGCAATAGAATTTCGAGCACCCGTTCCTGAAACCATCAGTACACGTACCAATTAGGAAGTTCACGCATGTCCGAATCGGTGACCAGCGCCCGCAAACGGCCCCAATTCCGCAACATCAATGCCCTGAGCGATCTGCCGAGCTACCGACTGCCAGCGGCCGGTTGGGTGTCCATCCTGCACCGCATCAGCGGCGTACTGATGTTTGTGCTCATGCCGTTCATCATCTGGATGTTCGACACCTCTATCTCATCGGAGCTGTCTTTCGAACGCTTCACCGGCGCCTTTTCGGCCGGCATGCTTGGCCTGCCCGGTTTCATCTGGAAGCTGGTGGCCTTGGCCCTGATCTGGGCCTATCTGCACCACTTCCTGGCCGGTATCCGGCATCTGCGCATGGACATCAACCACGGCTCAGTCGACAAGCAGTCGGGCGCCAACTCAGCGCGCATTGTCCTCGTTGTCAGTCTGGCGCTAACCCTTGTGCTCGGTGCCAAGTTGTTCGGTTTTTATTGATACGTTCGAGGAGCAAGAAGAATATGGCAGTTAACTACGGCTCCAAGCGCATCGTGGTGGGTGCGCACTACGGCACGCGCGACTGGCTGGCCCAGCGCGTGACCGCCGTGCTTATGGCTCTGTTCACCGTCATCGTGCTGGCTCAGGTGCTCATGACCTCCGGCCCGATCAGCTATGACACCTGGTCGGGTATCTTCGCGCCGCAGGCGATGAAAACACTGACCTTTGCCGTCATCATCGCCCTGCTCTATCACGTCTGGGTGGGTATGCGCGATGTGTTTATGGACTACATCAAGCCGGTCGGCCTGCGCCTGGCCTTGCAAGTGTTTACCATCGTCTGGCTCGTGGCCAATGCAGGCTGGGCTATTCAAGTGCTGTGGAGATTCTGAACCCATGACCGCTAGCTCCAAACTCCCCAAGCGCCGCTTTGATGTGGTGATCGTCGGTGCCGGGGGCTCCGGCATGCGCGCCTCCTTACAACTGGCCCGAGCGGGCCTGAACGTGGCCGTGCTCTCCAAGGTCTTTCCGACCCGCTCGCACACGGTGGCCGCCCAGGGCGGCATCGGTGCGTCCCTTGGCAACATGTCCGAAGACAACTGGCACTACCACTTCTACGACACGGTCAAAGGCTCGGACTGGCTGGGCGACCAGGATGCGATCGAATTCATGTGCCGGGAAGCGCCCAAGGTGGTCTACGACCTCGAGCACATGGGTATGCCCTTTGACCGCAACCCCGACGGCACCATCTACCAGCGGCCCTTCGGCGGTCATACCGCCAACTACGGTGAAAAGCCCGTGCAGCGCGCCTGCGCCGCCGCTGACCGTACCGGTCACGCCATGCTGCACACGCTGTATCAGCAAAATGTGCGCGAGAAGACCAACTTCTTCGTCGAGTGGATGGCCCTGGACCTGATCCGCGATGCCGAGGGCGATGTGGTCGGCGTGACCGCCCTCGAGATGGAAACCGGCGAGGTCTACATTCTGGAGGCTAAAACCACTTTGCTGGCCACCGGCGGGGCTGGCCGTATATTTGCCGCCTCTACCAACGCCTTCATCAACACCGGCGACGGGTTGGGCATGGCTGCGCGGGCTGGCATCCCGCTGGAAGACATGGAGTTCTGGCAGTTCCACCCCACCGGCGTGGCCGGGGCCGGCGTGCTGCTGACCGAAGGCTGCCGGGGTGAGGGCGCCATCTTGCTCAACAGCAACGGCGAGCGCTTTATGGAGCGTTACGCCCCCACCCTGAAGGACCTGGCTCCGCGTGACTTTGTATCGCGCTGCATGGACCAGGAAATCAAGGAAGGCCGCGGCTGCGGCCCCAACAAGGACTATGTGCTGCTCAAGCTCGACCACCTGGGGGCCGAGACCATCCACAAACGCCTGCCCTCGGTCTACGAGATTGGCGTGAACTTCGCCAACGTCGACATCACCCGCGAACCCATCCCGGTGGTGCCCACCATCCACTACCAGATGGGCGGTATCCCCACCAACATTCACGGGCAAGTGGTGGCACCGGACGGACGCGGCAACCAGAAAATTGTGGGCGGCCTCTACGCCGTGGGCGAATGCGCCTGCGTTTCGGTGCACGGCGCCAACCGTCTGGGCACCAATTCACTGCTCGACCTGCTGGTCTTCGGACGCGCTGCGGGCAATCACATCGTGGCCAACGTCAACCCCAAAGCCGAGCACAAGAGCCTGCCGGCCAACAGTGCCGACCTCTCGCTCTCCCGCTTGAACCGGCTCGACACGACCAGCGACGGCGAGTACGCCCAGACGGTAGCCAACGACATCCGCAGCGCCATGCAGCAGCACGCGGGCGTGTTCCGCACCCAGGCCAGCATGGACGAGGGCGTGAGCAAGATCAACGCTATCCGCGAGCGTGTCGCCAGGGTCGGCCTGAAAGACAAGTCCAAGGTGTTCAACACGGCACGCATCGAAGCGCTCGAGGTCGAGAACCTGATCGAGGCGGCCCAGGCCACCATGACTTCGGCCGCAGCCCGCCGGGAATGCCGTGGCGCTCACACGGTCAACGACTACGAGCGTCCGGCCGACGATCCGCAGTTTCCGCTGGGCCGCAATGATGCCGAGTGGATGAAGCACTCCCTGTGGTTCAGCCAGGGCAACCGGCTCGAGTACAAACCGGTCAACCTCAAGCCCCTGACAGTCGAATCGGTGCCGCCCAAGGTCCGTACGTTCTGAACCCCATCGCACGCATTCGGAGCAAGTCATGACAAAACGCATCTTCAAGATCTACCGCTACGACCCCGACAAAGACGCCAAGCCGTACATGCAGACGGTGGAGATTGAGCTGACCGGTACCGAGCGGATGTTGCTCGACGCGCTGATGAAGCTCAAGGAACAAGATCCGTCCATATCCTTCCGTCGCTCCTGCCGCGAGGGCGTGTGCGGCTCCGATGCCATGAATATCAACGGCAAGAACGGCCTGGCCTGCCTGACCAATATGAACACGCTCAGAGGTGAGATCGTGCTCAAGCCTCTGCCCGGATTGCCGGTGATCCGCGACCTGATCGTCGACATGACGCAGTTCTTCAAGCAGTACCACTCGATCAAGCCCTATCTGGTCAATGAGACGGTGCCCCCCGAAAAAGAGCGTCTGCAGTCCCCCGAGGAACGCGAAGAACTCAATGGCCTGTACGAATGTATTCTGTGCGCCAGCTGCTCCACCAGCTGCCCGAGCTTCTGGTGGAACCCCGATAAATTCGTGGGTCCGGCCGGTCTGCTGCAAGCCTATCGTTTTATCGCCGACAGCCGCGACCAGGCCACGGCTGCGCGGCTGGACAACCTCGAGGACCCCTACCGCCTTTTCCGTTGCCACACCATCATGAACTGCGTGGACGTCTGCCCCAAGGGCCTGAACCCCACCAAGGCCATCGGCAAAATCAAGGAAATGATGGTGTTGCGCTCGGTCTAGGTCTGTCGCCCCTCAAGCTGCTGCAATGAACACCGATCTGGCCGCCCAAGCACTGCTCGATGAGCGCAGCCTGTCGCGCCTGAGATGGCGGTGCCGACGCGGCCTGCTCGAAAACGATTTGTTCATAGAACGGTTTTTCAAGCAATTCGAGGGCCGCATCACTGTGGAGCAGGCGCAAGGCCTGGACGACTTGATGGACCTCTCAGACAACGATCTGCTCGACCTCCTGCTGGGGCGCAAGCAAGCGGCCGACCTCGAAAGCGGCGCAGCCGTCTCGGCACAAGCCGTTGAAGTGCTCAAGGCCATGCGGCACCCCCACGCTCCATCGTTGATCACTCCATAACGAAACAACATCACACCCAGAGAGAGGACCCCCATGAAACTCGCCGACAACAAAGCCACGCTGTCTTTCAGCAATGGCAGCCCGAGTATCGAAATGCCCATCTACAAGGGCAGCGTCGGTCCCGATGTGATCGACATCCGAAAGCTCTATGCGCAGACCGGCATGTTCACCTATGACCCGGGCTTTCTTTCCACCGCGTCCTGCCAATCGGCCATCACCTACATCGATGGCGACAAGGGCGAGTTGCTCTACCGCGGCTACCCCATCGAGCAACTGGCTACGAACTGCGATTTTCTGGAGACCTGCCATCTGCTGCTCTACGGAGAATTGCCCAACGCAACGGAAAAGCACGCCTTTACCAAGCTGGTGACCAATCACACCATGGTCAATGAGCAGATGCACTTCTTCATGCGCGGATTCCGCCGTGATGCGCATCCGATGGCCGTCTTGACCGGATTGGTGGGCGCGATGTCGGCCTTCTATCACGACAGCACCGACATCAACAATCCCAAGCACCGCGAAATTGCGGCCATACGCCTGATCGCCAAGTTGCCCACCCTGGTGGCCATGGCCTACAAATATGGCATAGGGCAGCCCTATATGTACCCGCGCAACGACCTCTCCTATGCCGGCAATTTTTTGCGCATGATGTTTGGCGTGCCCTGCGAGGACTATGTGGTCAATCCGGTGCTCGAGCGCGCCATGGACCGGATTTTCATTCTGCACGCCGATCACGAACAAAACGCATCGACTTCCACCGTAAGGCTGTGCGGCTCCTCGGGCACCAACCCCTTTGCCGCGATTGCCGCTGGCGTGGCCTGCCTCTGGGGACCGGCTCACGGCGGGGCCAACGAAGCCTGCCTGAACATGCTGGAGGATATCCAGAAGATGGGCGGGGTGGCCAAGGTGGGTGAGTTCATGGCCCAGGTCAAGGACAAGAACTCCAACGTCAAATTGATGGGCTTTGGTCACCGGGTTTACAAGAACTATGACCCCCGTGCCAAGCTGATGCAGGAAACCTGCAATGAGGTACTGACCGAGCTCGGTCTGGAAAACGACCCCCTATTCAAGCTGGCCAAGCAACTGGAGAAGATTGCACTGGAAGACGACTACTTCGTGCAACGCAAGCTCTACCCCAATGTCGATTTCTACTCCGGTATCGTGCAGCGCGCCATCGGCATTCCGGTCAATCTGTTCACGGGCATCTTTGCCCTGGCCCGCACCATCGGCTGGATTGCCCAACTCAATGAGATGATTGGCGATCCCGAGTACAAGATCGGCCGCCCGCGTCAGCTCTTCACCGGCTCAACCACAAGACAAGTCAAGCCCATTTCCCAGCGCTGAGCCTGAGCCCCAGGGAAAAGCCCGCCCAGTGCGGGCTTTTTTGCCCAAAAATGGCAGCGGCCAGTCAGCGATCTCCACCTACCCTCTGAAAGACCTTCCTCATGGGACGCACTCTCTACGACAAGCTCTGGGACGATCATGTCGTTCACACTGAAGATGACGGCACCACGGTGCTCTACATCGACCGCCACCTGACCCATGAAGTGACCAGCCCACAGGCCTATGAGGGCTTGCGCGAGGCGGGCCGCAAGGTCTGGCGTGTCAGCTCGGTGGTGGCTACGGCCGACCACAACACCCCGACCGACGGCTGGGAAAACGGCTACGACGGCATTTCTGATCCGATCAGCAAGGAACAGATCGTCACCCTGGACAAGAACATCGCCGAATTCGGAGCGGCGGCTTACTTCCCCTTCCTGTCCAAGCGCCAGGGCATCGTGCATGTGATCGGCCCGGAGAACGGCGCCACCCTGCCGGGCATGACCGTGGTCTGCGGCGATTCGCATACCGCCACTCACGGCGCCTTTGGTGCCTTGGCCCACGGCATCGGTACCAGCGAGGTCGAACATGTGCTGGCCACGCAAACCCTGCTGGCCAAGAAGGCAAGGAACATGCTGGTGAAGGTGGAAGGCAAGCTGGCGACAGGCCTGACCGGTAAGGACATCGTGCTGGCCATCATCGGCAAGATCGGCACCGCCGGCGGCACCGGCTACACCATCGAATTTGCCGGCTCAGCGATTCGGGACCTGAGCATGGAAGGCCGCATGACCGTGTGCAATATGGCCATCGAGGCCGGTGCTCGCGCCGGGTTGGTAGCGGTCGATGCCAAAACCCTGGACTACATCAAGGGCCGCCCCATGGCCCCGGGCACCGACCCCAAAACCGGGCAGTTTGTCGGTGGCCCCGAATGGGACCTCGCGGTGCAGTATTGGAAGACCCTGCACTCCGATGCGGACGCCAAGTTTGATGCGGTGGTCGAAATCGACGCCGGCCAGATCAAGCCGCAGGTGACTTGGGGCACCTCCCCAGAGATGGTTCTTTCCATCGAGGACAGGGTGCCTGACCCCGACAAAGAAAAAGACCCGGTCAAACGCGACGCCATGGAACGTGCCCTGCAGTACATGGGGCTCCAGCCGGGCAAGCCGATCAATGACATCCTGGTGGACAAAGTCTTCATTGGCTCGTGCACCAACAGCCGCATCGAGGACATGCGCGAGGCGGCCGCGCTCATCAAGAAGATCGGTCGCCGAGTGGCTCCCAACATCAAGCTGGCGCTGGCCGTACCCGGATCGGGCCTGGTCAAGGCGCAGGCCGAGCAGGAAGGTTTGGACAAAATCTTTATCGCGGCCGGCTTTCAGTGGCGCCAGCCCGGCTGCTCGATGTGCCTGGGCATGAACGCCGACCGTCTCGAGCCGGGCGAGCGTTGCGCCTCCACCAGCAACCGCAACTTCGAAGGCCGGCAAGGCGCCGGGGGCCGCACTCACCTGGTCAGCCCAGCCATGGCCGCTGCCGCAGCCCTGCACGGCCACTTCGTCGACATACGCCGCTTTGCCTGAAGACCCGAGGACCTCGAACCATGCAGAAATTCAGCACCCACACCGGACTGGTTGCGCCGATCGACCGGGCCAACGTCGATACCGACGCCATCATGCCCAAACAGTTCCTCAAGTCCATACGCCGCACCGGCTTCGGGCCTCACTTGTTTGACGAGTGGCGTTACAAGGATCCGGGCTACTACGGCAAGCCCGAGAGCCAGCGCCAGCCCAACCCTGATTTCGTGCTCAATCAGGCGCGCTACCAAGGCGCAAGCATCCTGTTGGCACGCAAAAACTTCGGCTGTGGCTCCTCGCGCGAGCACGCGCCCTGGGCCATCGGCCAGTACGGTTTTCGCGCCATCCTGGCGCCTAGCTATGCCGATATCTTCTTCAACAACTGCTTCA
>CAZCSD010000061.1:0-13478 GCA_964501235.1 uncultured Polaromonas sp.
CTGCACCGACGTCAGCGCCCTTGGTGAAGATGCCGCCACCGAGTCGGGCGAAGATGGAGATCAACGACGAGCCAAAGGCAAAACCGATCAGCGGATTGAGCGCGGCGGACAAGGCTTTGCCTTCCAGGGTGGTGGTGCCACCGACCAGAACCCAATAGAAGCCAGCCACGCCGAGCAAACCCAGACCGACCACCAGCATGCCAGTGATCGCGCCGCCCCGGAAGGCAACGTCAAGGGCCGGCCCTATGCCCTGGGTGGCTGCCTGGGCCGTTCGCACATTGGCGCGAACCGAGACATTCATGCCAATGAAGCCGCAGGCGCCCGAGAGCACCGCGCCGACGACAAAGCCGACGGCCGTCTTGATGTCCAGAAAAACGGCGATCAGCACCGCCAGGATGACGCCAACGATGGCAATCGTCTTGTATTGCCGCGCGAGATAAGCGGCCGCGCCAGTTTGAATGGCCGCAGCGATTTCCTGCATGCGGGCATTGCCCGCGTCTTTGCCAAGAATCCAGCTTCTGGCCCAAAAGCCATAGACGACTGCGATCAGTCCACACACGAGCGCCAAAGTAAGCGCCGAGTTGCCCGTCATATCAAATCTCCATTCTTAGTCGTGAGGGTTTCGGTGCAACACAAGGGTCACGCTGCACCGCCTTGCGTTGCTTCCTCAACCCCCCGTCTCCATACGGGGACCGATTGGCCAACCCAGGGAATTTAACGCCAAACTTGCCGCCTTCCTACGGCTCGTCAGCCTTGTATCAGTAAAATGAGGGTAAATACTAAGTTTCCTGCAGCGCCTCGGGCCGTCATCTGACGCGACCCGTTGGCCTTGTGTCGCTACCCAGATTTTGCGGAGTTTTTCATCATGTCCCTGGACAATGTCACGCCCGGCAACAAGGTGCCCGATTGCTTCAACGTGATCATCGAGATCCCGATGAACGCCGACCCGATCAAGTACGAGGTGGACAAGGAGACGGGCGCGATCTTCGTGGACCGCTTCATGAGCACTGCGATGCATTACCCCACCAACTACGGCTACGTACCCAAGACCATTTCTGGCGATGGCGACCCGGTGGATGTGTTGGTCATCACCCCGGTGCCCTTGATTCCCGGCGTGGTGGTGCCTTGCCGCGCCCTGGGTATTTTGAGAATGCAGGACGAGGCCGGCGAGGACGGCAAGGTGTTGGCTGTGCCCATCGACAAGATTCTTTCGATCTACACCCAGTGGCAAAAGCCCGAAGACCTCAACCCGATGCGCTTGAAGACCATCGCGCATTTTTTTGAGCACTACAAAGACCTCGAGCCGGGCAAATGGGTCAAGGTGTTGGGCTGGGAGGGCAGGGAAGCGGCTCACCAGGAAATCATGAGCGGCATCGAGAACTACCGAAAATCGGACCGCGGCTCTTAAAAAGGGCCTGCGCGCAGCGGGTCTCAGACTTGCCTGAAGGGGCTGTGTGCGCAGAGCCCATCGAGGTAGTCGCGTACGCCGTGCTCTTCGCGCTCCAAAAAGTGTTTGACCGCATCGGAAAAGGCGGGGTGTGAGAGCCAGTGGGCGCTGACCGTGGTGGTGGGCATCAGCGCGCGGGCCATCTTGTGTTCGCCCTGGGCGCCGCCTTCAAAACGCTGCACACCATGTTCGATGCACCATTTCAGGGGCTGGTAATAGCAGGCTTCGAAGTGCAGGCAGTCCACCCGCTCCAGCGCCCCCCAGTAGCGACCGTAGGCGGCCTCAGGGGCGCTTGAGGCACCGCCGCGGACCTCTTGCAGGCCGATCAGGCTGCACGCGATGGGTCGGCCAGCGCGCTCGGCCACGAACAGCAACCAACACGCAGGCAGATCCCGAGCCACGCGATGAAAAAAATCGCGGCTCAGGTAGGCAGCGTTGCCGTGTTCGAGATAGGTGCGCTCGTAGCACTGGTAAAAAAAGTCCCAATCGCTCTCCTGGATAGAGGTTCCACGCAGCCAGCGAAAACTCACGCCGGCTTCGACCACTTTGCGGCGCTCCTGCCGGATTTTCTTGCGTTTGTCCTGGCTCAGACAGGATAAAAAGTCTTCAAAGTCCTGGTAGGCCCGCCCCGCCGTCCCAGCGTGATCGGGGCGCTGATTTTTCCAGTGAAACTGCACCGACTGGCGCAGCATCAAGCCGGCTTTCTTGCAAGCCGCAGCGTCGCTCGGGTCGAGAAACAGCAGATGCAGCGAGGACAGACCCTCGGCCTTGCACCATCGCAGCAACGCGGCCACCAGGGTCTGGCGGACATTTTCATCGGACGCCAGCAAGCGAGCTCCGCCGACCGGGGTGAAGGGGCAGGCGACCAAGGCCTTGGGGTAGTAATTGAGGCCGTGCTGCTGGTAGGCCCGCGCCCAAGCCCAGTCGAATACATATTCCCCGTAGGAATGCTCCTTGAGATAGACCGCACAGGCGGCCCTCAAGTCCTCGCCCTGCCACAGGGTCAACAGTCGCAGGTGCCAGCCGGTCTGGCCGGTGGCGCTACCGCTGCGCTCCAGCGCCGCAAGGTATTCAAAGCGCATGAAGGGCGGGGCGGCGCGACCGGCCTGGGCGGCAAGCAGACCGTTCCACTGGGTTGCTGTGATTTGATCCCAACGCTCCAAAACCCGGATGACATAATCTTTTTCGGCCATGGACGATTGTGATGCGTCCGCGCCGCTTTTTTCCATCCGGTCCTGTCATCCCCATGTCGCTGAAGATCTGCGTGGCCCAACTTAACTATTGCGTGGGCGATATGCAGGGCAATGCCCGCAAGATCGTCGATGCGGCGCGTGCGGCCTATGCCCAGGGCTGTCGACTGGTTCTGACCGCCGAGTTGGCCATCTGTGGTTATGCCGCTGAAGATCTCTATTTGCGGCCGGCTTTCGTGCAAGCTTGCGAGAAGGCGGTTGACCAAGTGGCCCGTGACCTGGCCGATTTGCCAGGGTTGCATGTGGTGGTCGGCGCTCCCTCGCCGGTCAGTCGGCCCAGCGGCCTTCGCACACGCAGCATCAGCGTGCCGCAGCTCCTCAATGCAGCCCACGTGCTACGCGAGGGCCGAAGGCTCTACACCTATGCCAAACAGGAGTTGCCCAACTACCAGGTCTTTGACGAGCGCCGGTATTTTGCGCCGGGCTTCGAGCCTTGCGTGTTTGCGGTCGGGGAGGGCGCGCAGTCGGTGAAAGTGGGCCTGCTGATCTGCGAGGATGCCTGGTTTGAGCGGCCCGCTCTGCAGGCCCGTGAGGCGGGCGCGCAGTTGCTGGCGGTCATCAATGCTTCGCCGTTTCATGCCGGCAAGTCGCAGGAGCGGGAGGCGGCAATGGCGCTGCGCGCGCGCCAGACTGGGTTGCCCCTGGTGTTCGCGCATTTGGTCGGCGGTCAGGATGAGGTGGTATTTGAGGGCGCGTCGTTCGCCTTGCAGGCTGATGGGCAATTGGCCGGGCGTGCCCGGAGCTTCCAGGAGGAGCCACTGCTCCTGCTTGCACAGACCGCGGCGGCCGGTCCGGTGGCTTTGCAAGGCCCCATAGCCCCCTTGCGCGATATCCGGGCCGATCTCTGGGATGCTCTGGTTCTGGGGGTGCGCGACTACCTCGGCAAGAATGGGTTTCCCGGCGCCCTGCTCGGCCTGTCGGGCGGTATCGATTCGGCCTTGGTTCTGGCGGTGGCGGTCGATGCACTGGGCCCGCAACGGGTGCGGGCGGTGATGATGCCTTCGCCGTACACCGCCCCCATCTCGCTGGAAGACGCGCGCGAGATGGCGCATCGTCTTGGGGTGCGCTACGACGAGTATTCAATCGTCCCGCAGTTCGAGGCCTTCTTGTCCACCCTGGCCGGCGAGTTTGCCGGACGGCCGCTTGATGCGACCGAAGAGAACATACAGGCCCGGATTCGGGGCGTGATTTTGATGGCCCTGTCCAACAAGTTCGGCTCCATTGTCTTGACCACCGGAAATAAAAGCGAGATGGCCACTGGCTATTGCACGCTTTATGGTGATATGGCCGGTGGCTTTGCCGTGATCAAGGATCTTCTGAAGACGACGGTGTTCGATCTGGCTCGCTGGCGCAACGCCCACGATCCCTACGGCATGGGCTCCAACCCCATCCCCGAGCGCATCATCACGCGCCCCCCTTCAGCTGAATTGCGACCCGATCAAACCGATCAGGACAGTTTGCCACCGTACGAAATTCTCGACGCCATTTTGGTGCGCTACATGGAAAATGATGAGCGCATTGAGGACATCGTGGCTGCTGGCTTTGATCGGCAGGTGGTCGAGCAGGTCACCCGTCTGATCAAGGTCAATGAATACAAGCGACGGCAGGCCCCGGTGGGGATCCGGGTCAGTCACCGCAGTTTCGGCAAGGACTGGCGGTATCCGATCACCAGCCGTTTCAGGGCCTGAGTCGCTGCCCGTCAGGATCAGTCACAATCAAGGCAAGCAGTCGGGAGGCCCTATGAAGCAAATCACCGCGATCATCAAACCGTTCAAGCTTGAGGAGGTCCGCGAGGCGCTGGCCGAGGTGGGCGTCACCGGGTTGACGGTTACCGAGGTCAAGGGCTTCGGTCGTCAGAAGGGGCACACCGAGCTCTATCGGGGCGCCGAGTATGTGGTCGACTTTCTGCCCAAGGTGAAGGTCGAAGTGGTGGTTAAAACCGAAGACGTGGATCGGTGTGTTGACGCGATCATCAAAGCTGCGCGGACCGGCAAGATCGGCGACGGCAAGATTTTCGTGACCTCGGTCGAGCGGACGGTGCGCATACGCACCGGTGAGCAGGACGAGGCGGCCGTCTGAGTCCGGCGTCTAGGCTCAGATCTGATCGAGGCCGTCGGCCCGACTCAGGCCGGCTGCCTGCACCAGATGGCGGAGCAAGTGTTTTGCCTCGGGATGCACTGTGATGAGGTCCATTTGCCAAGGCCCCATGAACTGTTCGCCGACGACCTGGCCTAGGAATTTAAGCAAATCGTCGTAGTAGCCCCGGTGGTTGAGCAGTCCCACCGGCTTGTCGTGGTAGCCCAGCTGGCGCCAGGTCCAGACTTCAAAAAATTCTTCCAGCGTACCGATCCCTCCGGGCAGGGCCAAAAAGGCGTCGGCCCGGTCGGCCATCATGCGCTTGCGCTCGTGCATGGTCTCGACCACATGCAACTCGTTGCAGCCGCTGTGGGCGAACTCCTTCTCCACCAAGGCCTTGGGAATCACCCCGATCACCCGTCCGCCCGCCGCCAGCGTGGCATCGGCCACGATACCCATCAGGCCGTTGCGCCCCCCTCCATAGACCAACTGACCGCCATGCTCGGCAATCCATCGGCCGACAAGTTGGGCCTGCTCGGCCCAAGCCGGCTGCAGGCCAGCGCGGGAGCCGCAATACACGCAGATGGAGAAGTGGGGGTTCATGTTTTCGGAGGGCTTGGACCCGCTCGGTCCGGCGAGGTCGGCTTCACATCTGTCTCTGCGCCGCTGCCTGATCTTCCTTGGAGTCAATCAGACGCGTTTGCGCCAGCACATCGTGGAGAAATTGCCGGTCTTTGTGCAAGAGCGCCAGAGCAGCCCAGAGACAGACCCACAGCACAGTGAGAAAGAGGGAAAAGCGTGCGTCGAGTTCGAAGATCTGAACGGCCGCCAGGGGTGGAAGGAACCACAGCCAGCTGAGCAGATACCGTGCCACCGCCCGCTTCTGCGACAGCGGCGCCCCGTCGCGGTGCACCACGCGGATGTGCCAGGTTTTCATGGCCAGTGTTTGACCTTTGGACCAGAACCAGCCGAAGTAAATGCCCAGCACCAGAAACAGGAAGGCCTGCTGGGCGTGGCGATTTTCCAAGGCGTGGCGGGTTTGGCTGAGCGAACTGAAGAGATAGCTGGCGATGAAAATCACCGCGAAAAGCAACACCCCTTCGTAGCACCAGCAGGCCATGCGGCGAAAAACAGAAGGGGTGGCGGCTTGTGGATTCAAGGTCAATGCGTGCCGGTGGCTCGGTCGGGGTTACGACCCCGGAAGAGCGAAGTCTACTGACTGCTGCTGGGCTCTTGCGCGGCAGAGGTCTCTTCGGGGGGCTCGGCCGCCTTGGTGCTGCGGGCGGTGGCCGGCGGCGGCAGTACGGCGAGTTTTTGGACCGGCACCGGCTGGGCAGCCGGTGCCGCACCGAGGTTGCGGCGGCTGGCTTGCTCGGCCAATTTGAGTCTTTGTTCGGGGGTCAAGGCCTGATAGGCCTGCCACCTGGCCCACTTTTCCTCTGGACTGAGCTCACGCGCGATTTCCGAGGTTTTTCCGAAGTTAAGCCGGGCGCGAGCCCGGTCCTGCGGGCTCAGGGTGGCCCATTCCCGCATGCGCTCGTGCATTTTGCTTTGCTCAGCCGCTTGCAAGCTGGCAAAGTTTCGCGATATCTCCAGCCATTTTTTGCGATGTGTCGGGCTCAGTTGTTCCCAGCTCGATGCCAGTGGAGCCAGGGCCTGGCGCTCGGCCGGGTTCAGACGCTGCCAGCTATCGGACCGGGGGGCGGACTTGGGTTCTGGCCCCACAGTCGGACGAGTCACTGCTGTCCCCACAGCGGCGCGCGGTGCGGCGGCCTCCTGGGCGGACATACTGCCTGCGGTCAAGGACAGGCCCAGCAGACCCAGCAGCCAGGCCGCGGGCCGGTGGGCAGACCCTGTCAGTCCTGCTGGACGCGGGGCCAGGCGATACGGTGCGGACTGATTCACCGCGGATCTTCTGACTTGAGGAATTGCATAAAACCGGGGTCGGCAAAGGCGGCCGGCGGCAGATCATCGAGTAGCAAGGCCAGATCCACCTCGGCCAGTTCGCGAGCGCGAAGCTCGTCCTGGATTTCATGGATGCCCAGCAGGCCGATCACCAGCAGACCCAGGGCAACGAGGCTACCGAGCCGACCGAACCAGCCCATGCCCTCTTCGGACCCCGTGGCCAGGGCCAGGGTGAAGCCACTGACGGTTTGCACCTGGGTCACTGCCATCTTGCGCCGGGCCAGCGCCTGTTCGCGGCCAGCCCGCAGACGCTCGGCAATCGAGTGCGGCAAATCAGCGCTGGCCTGGTTGAGCCGCGCAGCCAGCCGCAAGCCCTGCCTGTCGACCAGGGCTTCTCGGTGGCGGGGAAGAATGGGGTTCATGGTGAAAATCCTCGGTCCCTCAAGGCCTGGCTGAGGGACTGGACAGCTCGAAAGCAATGCGTCTTGACACTGCCCTCGGAGCAGCCCATGACGGCGGCGGTTTCAGCAACGTCCATCTCCTCCCAATAACGCAGCAAGAAGGCCTCCCGTTGACGGTCCGGTAGCTGTTTTATCAGACTTTCAAGCAATTCCAGGGTTTGGGTGCGCACGGTGGTGTCCTCGGCACTCTCCGACCCCCAGCCCTCAAGCACCCCAGGCAAAAATTCCATGAGGTCGGCCTCTTCAGGCAGGTCAAATTCGCTCAGGTTGGAGAAGAGCGAACGTCGAGTCTTTTGACGCCGGAACCAGTCCTGCACGCAGTTCGAGAGGATACGCTGGAACAAAAGTGGCAGCTCAGCCGGGGGTTTATCGCCGTAATGTTCAGCCAGTTTCATCATGCTCTCTTGCACGATGTCCAGGGCCGCTTCCTCGTCGCGGACGTGGTAGAGACAGCGTTTGAAGGCGCGGCGCTCGGCGCTGCGCAGGAAGTCCGACAGTTCGGTCTCTGAGGCCAAGGCGGATTTGGGGGGAGGGAGGGCCCGGGTTTTGGGTCCAGGCAGCCGACCCCTGTTAGTTTTATGCCGAAATTATCGCACCGGCTGAGCCAGAGCCGGTCGCTACAGCCGCTGGTTGTGCCCTTTACTGTCATAATGCTGGGTTCAGTCTCAAAGTCAAACGAGTCTGGATCCGGCGGCAACCCTGCTCGCCCATGGTCCCTGACTCAAAGTCTCGCAGGCGCCTCACAAGGGCGGCCCTAGGGGCACCGAAGGTTTTTCGTCAGAGAAAATCGCAAAGGTTCATCCATGGAAATCTCCAAAGCAGAAATAGCCAGCGCTGCTGCCGCCCAGTCGGGTGGCAAAGGCGAGGAAATCATGGGCGCCGAAATCCTCGTGCGCTCCCTCATCGAGGAAGAAGTCGAGTTCATCTGGGGCTACCCAGGCGGGGCGGTCCTCTACATCTACGACGCTCTCTACAAGCAGGAGAGCATTCAACACGTTCTGGTTCGGCATGAGCAGGCGGCGGTCCATGCGGCCGATGGCTACGCTCGTGCTACGGGCAAGGTGGGCGTGGCCCTTGTCACCTCGGGGCCGGGCGTTACCAATGCGGTCACTGGGATTGCCACGGCCTATATGGACAGCATCCCCATGGTCATCATCACCGGACAGGTGCCTACGGCGGCGATCGGTCTGGATGCCTTCCAGGAGTGCGATACCGTGGGGATCACCCGGCCTATCGTCAAGCACAATTTCCTGGTCAAGGATGTGCGGGATATGGCTGCGGTCATGAAGAAGGCCTTCCACATCGCCCGCTCGGGTCGGCCCGGCCCGGTCGTGGTCGACATTCCCAAGGATGTGTCGGTCAAAAAGTGCGTTTTCGAGTATCCGTCCAAGGTGGACATGCGCAGTTACAACCCGGTGCGCAAGGGCCATGGCGGGCAGATTCGCAAAGCGCTGCAATTGCTGATGTCGGCCAAGCGGCCGTATATCTACAGCGGCGGTGGCGTGCTGCTGGCCGAGGCCTCGCAAGAGCTGCGAACCCTGGTCGACATGCTTGGTTACCCGTGTACCAACACCTTGATGGGCTTGGGCGCTTATCCGGCCACTGACCGCAAGTTTCTCGGCATGCTGGGTATGCACGGCACCATTGAGGCCAACAACGCGATGCAGAACTGCGATGTGCTGATTGCGATCGGGGCGCGCTTCGACGACCGCGTGATTGGTAATCCCAAGCATTTCGCGCAGAACGAACGCAAGATCATCCACATCGATATCGACCCTTCCAGTATTTCCAAGCGCGTCAAGGTCGATGTGCCTATCGTGGGCGATGTGCGCGATGTCCTCACTGAATTGATCGCCATGATTCGTGAGTCGGGCCTCAAGCCCGATGCCCAGGCTCTCGCCCAGTGGTGGCAGACCATTGAGGGGTGGCGCGGCCGGGACTGCCTCAAGTACGACCGCGGCAACAAAGATGTGATCAAGCCGCAGATGGTTATCGAGACCCTCTGGACCATGACGCAGGATGTGGAGGCCTATATCACCTCTGATGTTGGCCAGCATCAGATGTGGGCGGCGCAGTTCTACAAGTTTGATCAACCTCGCCGATGGATCAATTCGGGCGGACTGGGAACGATGGGTGTAGGTATCCCTTATGCCATGGGCATCAAGCTGGCCAAGCCCGAGAGCGAGGTCTACTGCGTCACTGGCGAGGGCTCGGTGCAGATGTGCATACAGGAGTTGTCCACCTGTCTGCAGTACAACACGCCCATCAAGGTGCTCTCGCTCAACAACCGGTACCTGGGCATGGTGCGGCAGTGGCAGGAGATCGAGTACTCGGGGCGCTACAGCCACAGCTACATGGATGCCCTGCCTGATTTTGTGAAGCTGGCCGAGGCCTATGGTCATGTGGGCATGCTTATCGAGCGCCCGCAGGATGTGGAGCCGGCCCTGCGGGAGGCACGCAAGCTCAAGGACCGCACCGTGTTCATGGACTTTCGGACCGATCCCACCGAAAACGTGTTCCCGATGGTCCAGGCCGGCAAGGGCATCACCGAGATGATCCTAGGCAGCGAGGATCTCTAAGCAGGCGACCGCTGCGTCTGTAATCCCGTGGTCCGGCGCCGTGCCGGGCCGTCCTGACGAATCTATGGCCTGCCGGACCCGCGCATTACCGTGTGCGGGCGAGGGCAGGGCAAATGAGGAAGCTCAACGATGAAACATATTATTGCCGTGCTGATTGAAAACGAGGCCGGCGCTCTCTCTCGCGTAGTGGGCCTTTTTTCGGCCCGTGGTTACAACATCGAGTCGCTGACCGTGGCTCCCACCGAGGACCCGAGTCTGTCCCGCATGACGATACAGACCACCGGTTCCGATGATGTCATCGAGCAGATCACCAAGCACCTCAATCGCCTCATTGAGGTCGTCAAGGTGGTGGATCTGACCGAGGGCGCCTATACCGAGCGTGAGCTCATGATGGTCAAGGTCCGTGCTGTCGGCAAGGAGCGCGAGGAAATGAAGCGAATGGCCGATATCTTTCGCGGGCGCATCATCGACGTTACCGAAAAAAGCTACACCATCGAGTTGACCGGGGACCAGTCGAAGAACGATGCTTTCCTGGAGGCTATCGATCGCAGCGCGATTTTGGAGACGGTGCGCACCGGCGCCAGCGGCATTGGCCGTGGTGAGCGGATTTTGCGCCTCTGATTTTTTCAGGGCTCGGCCAACCGTCCGTTCGGGTCGAGTCTGTCGAGGCCTTGCCGCTGGCAGGGTGCTTGAGCCCTTCGACAGGCTCAGCGCGAACGGCATCACACAAAGAGGAGTGCAATCATGAAGGTGTTTTACGACAAGGACTGCGATCTGAGTCTGATCAAAGGCAAGACGGTGGCCATCATTGGCTACGGCAGCCAGGGCCACGCCCATGCCCAAAACCTCAATGACAGCGGTGTCAAGGTGGTGGTGGGTCTGCGCAAAGGCGGCGCGTCTTGGGACAAGGTGGGCAAGGCCGGCCTGAACGTGATGGAGGTCAACGAGGCCGTGAAGGCCGCCGATGTGATCATGATTTTGCTGCCTGACGAGCAGATTGCCGAGGTCTATCGCAACAATGTCGAGCCCAACGCTAAAAAGGGCGCTTCGCTCGCCTTTGCGCATGGCTTTAACATTCACTACAACCAGGTGATCCCGCGCGCCGACCTCGATGTCTGGATGGTCGCGCCCAAGGCTCCGGGTCACACGGTCAGAAGCACCTACGCGCAGGGCGGTGGTGTTCCGCATCTGGTGGCGGTGCACCAGGACAAGAGCGGCAAGGCCCGGGATCTGGCTTTGTCCTATGCCATGGCCAACGGCGGTGGCAAGGCCGGCATCATCGAGACCAATTTCAAGGAGGAGACCGAAACCGATCTGTTTGGCGAGCAGGCCGTGCTTTGCGGCGGAACGGTCGAGCTGATCAAGATGGGCTACGAGATTCTGGTGGAAGCAGGATACGCCCCCGAGATGGCTTACTTCGAATGCCTGCATGAGCTCAAGCTCATCGTCGACCTGATCTACGAAGGCGGCATCGCCAATATGAACTACTCGATCTCCAACAACGCCGAGTTTGGTGAGTACGTGACTGGCCCGGAGGTGATCAACGAGCAGTCCCGTGAGGCCATGCGCCGCGCGCTCAAGCGCATCCAAAACGGGGACTATGCCAAGCAGTTCATTCTGGAAGGCCGCACGGGCTACCCAAGCATGACCGCCCGCCGGCGCAATATGTCGGAGCACAGCATCGAGGTGGTTGGAGCGCAGTTGCGCGCGATGATGCCCTGGATCGCCAAGAACAAGCTTGTTGACCAGAGCCGCAACTGATCGTTGGAGCTCCGGTGCCGAAAGCCTGAGAGTCCAGGGGGCGATGACGGCCCCTGGACTCAGGCTGCCCTTACACTTGGCCCATGTCTGACGGACCGGATTCATCGGTGGGCAAGTCTGATGCCAGCGAGGTCAAAAAGCCGCGCAAGGGCATTTATGTCTTGCCCAATCTCTTTACCCTGGCGGCGCTGTTCGGAGGCTTTTACGCCATCGTGATGGCCATGAACGGCCGCTTTGAGCAGGCCGCCATCGGTGTTTTTTGCGCCATGGTCCTCGACAGTCTGGACGGCCGCGTGGCGCGCATGACCAATACCCAGAGCGCTTTTGGCGAGCAGATGGACTCGCTCTCGGACATGGTGTCTTTCGGCGCCGCCCCGGCCCTGATCGCCTACGTCTGGGCCTTGACCGGTTTGGGACGCTGGGGCTGGATCGCTGCTTTTGTTTATTGCGCCTGCGCCGCGCTGCGGTTGGCCCGATTCAATGTCAACACTGCCGTGGTCGACAAACGGTTTTTCCAAGGGCTTCCCTCCCCTGCTGCCGCCGCCTTGGTCACGGGTTTCATCTGGTTGATGACCGAGGCCGGGATCGCGGGGGCCGAGGTCAGCTGGATCATGTTCGGACTGACTTTGTACGCTGGATTGACCATGGTGACCAACGTGCCCTTCTACAGCTTCAAGGATGTCAGCTTCAAGCGCAGCGTGCCCTTTGCCGTGACGGTGCTGATTGCTCTGGGCATTGCGATCATCAACATCGATCCGCCTTCGGTGATCTTTGGTCTCTTCGTTCTGTACGGGCTCTCCGGCTATGTCCTGTACCTCTGGAGGCGCTCGCGTGGGCTGCAGGCCAGTGTGATCTCCACCTCGACCGACGAGCCGGACGAGCAGGGCCTGCACAAGTGAATGGGGGTTGGGTTCAGCCGCGTTGCGCGGCCGCGCGGGCCTGTGATAGACTCCGCCGCATGAGGAATCTAGCTGGCGTTCTACTGCTATCCCCCGAAGGGCGGAGACGGTAGCGCGCTTGCGTTTTCTGAATCAACGGCCCGTTTGCCCTAGCATCCGGGCCGTTTTTCTTTGTGACGAGCCCAGAATGTGAAGACATCCTGGCCCCCAGCGTTTCACAGGAGCACTGCGATGAGCGACAAACTGATCATTTTTGACACCACCTTGCGGGATGGCGAACAATCGCCCGGCGCTTCCATGACCCGCGATGAAAAACTGCGCATCGCTCGCCAGCTCGAGCGTTTGAAGGTCGATGTCATTGAGGCGGGTTTTGCGGCCAGTTCCAACGGTGATTTCGAGGCGGTCAAGGCGATCGCCCAGGCCGTGAAGGATTCAACGGTCTGCTCGCTCTCGCGTGCCAATGACCGGGACATTGCGCGCGCTGCTGAGGCGCTGGCTGGGGCCAACCGGGCGCGTATCCATACCTTCATCGCCACCTCGCCGCTGCACATGGAAAAGAAGCTGCGCATGACGCCTGAGCAGGTTTATGAGCAGGCGCGGCAGTCGGTGCGATTTGCCCGTAACCTGTGCGGTGACATCGAGTTCAGCCCCGAGGACGGCTATCGCAGCGATGTGGATTTCCTGTGCCGCGTTCTTGAGGCGGTGATCGATGAGGGCGCCACCACCATCAACGTACCCGACACCGTGGGCTATGCCGTCCCTGAGCTTTATGGGGAATTTATTCTCACGCTGCGCAAGCGCATTCCCAATTCGGACAAGGCGATCTGGTCGGTGCATTGTCATAACGACTTGGGCATGGCGGTGGCCAATTCCCTGGCCGGTGTCAAGATCGGTGGGGCGCGGCAGGTGGAGTGCACCATCAACGGCCTGGGCGAGCGCGCGGGCAACTGCTCGCTCGAGGAGGTGGTGATGGCGGTCAAGACCCGGCGCGATTATTTCGGGCTGGATGTGGGTATTGATGCCAAGCACATTGTGGCGGCCAGCCGCATGGTCAGCCAGACCACCGGTTTTGTGGTGCAGCCCAACAAGGCCGTGGTCGG
>CAZCSD010000062.1:0-13196 GCA_964501235.1 uncultured Polaromonas sp.
AGCGGTCAACCGGCAAACAGGGTTTCGGGCAGGCCCTTGACCCCGGGGATTTGCAGGGCAAACAGGGAGCCCGAGAGCGGGGCGGCTTGCAGGGACTGGGCGCTCAGCCGCACGGATGCGCTGGTGACGTACAAAGTGTCGAGTCGCGAGCCGCCAAAGCAGCAGCTGGTCGGCCGTGGAACAGGCAGGCGCACCCGCATCACCTCGCGCCCTTGTGGGTTAAAGCGAACCACGCTCCAGGCGTCCCAAAGCGCTACCCACAGGCAGCCGTCTTGGTCAACGGTCAGCCCGTCCGGTGAACCCTCTTCGGGCCCGAGCACGATTAATGGCCTTCGATTGCTCAACGTTCCTGCGTCCAGGTCGAATTCGTATTGGTAGATCGTGCGGCGGAACGAGTCGGTGAAATACATGAGCCGGTTGTCGGGGCTCCAGCCCAGCCCGTTGGCCACGGTCAGGCCGCTTTCCATGCGGGTGAATTGGCCATCGGCTTCGACTTTGAACAGGCTGCCGCGGTTGGCCGTGGCACCCATGTCCATGGAGCCCACCCACAAACGTCCCCTGCGGTCGCATTTGCCGTCGTTGTAGCGGTTGTTGGCCCGCTCGGAGTCCGGGTGGGAAAACCACTCAAGCGGCTCCTCCGGTGTCGGCCAGCCCATCAAACCGCTCGGTGTTGCCACCAGCAGCCCGCCTGAAGTCTTGGGCACGGCCACACTGACCATGGAGCCCAAGGGCGTCGAGGTGTTGAGTCCGGGCCCCCGGTGGCAGTGCACCGAGGGTGTCAGGATGTCGACCCAGTACAGGGCCGAGTCTCGCGTGGACCAAGTCGGACCTTCTCCGAGCAAGGAGCGCGCGGGTACAACGCACTCCCACTGTACTTTTTCGCCATTGGGCACGGGCGGGGACTGCGGTCGGATGGACATGGCCTGACCCCCGGCGTTGTGGGCAATCCGGCGAGCCGCACCAATCAACTCCGATGACAGCGCATGGGCGCGCGGTTCATCCAGGCGCTCGGCGGCACCGGTCAGGCCGATGGCCCCGACCGGTCGGCCTTCGATGTCGAACACCGGCACGGCCAGCGACAGGCAATTGGGTGCAATGTCGTCTCGCACCATGGCGTAGCCGCGTGCGCTGCTCAGATTCCAGCGGGCCTGCATCTCGAGTTTCCACCGCGCGGGGTCGGCCGCATTGGCGCGCGCCGCCCCCTCATCGAGCAGGCGCCTCTGGCGCACCGGATCCAGATGCGCCGCGATGGCGTGCCCGAGTGCGCTGCCTGGCAGCGACAGCAGCGTGCCGGTTGAGGCTGACATCGTGGCTTGCCGGCCGGCCTCTTCGCAGGCGACCACGACCACCTGGTCCTGATCGAGCGTGGCCAGCAAGATGCATTCTTCCTGCTGATCGCGCAGCCGGGTCAGCTCGTCTTGTGCGGCCAGGCGCAGGTCGAAATCGCTCCAGACCTCGTGGGCCAGCTCGAGCAGACGAAACCCGAGCTTGAAGGTTTTATTGAAGGGGTCATGGCGCAGCAAGCCCTCGCGGGTCAGCGTGGCCAGCGTTCGATGCAGCGAGGCCTTGGGCAGGCTTGCCTGCCTGAGCAGCTCGGTGAAGGTCATTGGCGCCCGATTCTTTGAGACGATGTTCAGCAGGTTCATCGCCTTTTCCAGCACACCTGCCCCGGGTGCCGCCTTGCGCTCGGCTCGCTCAGGCGCCGTGCTTGAGCGCGCGCCGCCCTTCGCCGGGTGCTGCTGCAAAGAATGTTGCGTATTCATGGGCGGCACTATTAGACCGCTGGCCCGCACGGCCGGCGATCGGGTAAGTCCCAATGGATGGAAATTCCGCATCGAAAATAATTCAGTCCACTTTTTTGTTCCGTTCATCGGAACTTTTATTGAACCCGACTGGGAGGCAAGCTATGTTGACACGTCGCACTTTGGTGAAATCGATGACTGCGGGCGCTGCACTGGCAGCGACAGGGGTTCGTGCCCAGGCCCGTGGGCTGACCTATGTTGGCTGGTCGCACGACGAGGCGGCCAGCAAGCCCACGCTGTCGGCCATGTTTGACAGCTACCGCAAGGCCAATCCAGATGTGCGCTTGGAGGTGGTTGGCTTTCCGTGGGCCCAGATGCAGCAGAACATTTTGCTCAGGCTGCGTTCGGGCCAGGCACTCGATGTGGTTCAGTTGGCCGAGCGCTGGTTGCCGCAGTTCGCTGCAACCAACCGCATGGTGGACCTCAACGAGGTCTACGGCAAAGGCTATCTGAGCCGGCAAATGAATACCGGCTTGCTGACTTTGGGCGATTACAAGGGCAAGCAACTGGGGCTGCCCTGGACCGCCGGCTCGATCGGCATGGTCGGCAACCGCGCCGTGATGCAGGAGTCGGGCGTCAATCGGGTACCCCAGACCATCGACGAATTTGTCGATGCCTTGCGCGCCATCAAAAAGGCCAAGCCCCAGTCGGTGCCCTATGCAATGACCACCAAGAACAACAATTCGCTCAGCCCCGACTTCCAGGTCTGGTTGTGGACCTTCGGCGGCGAGCTGCTCAGCGACAAGGGCGCTGTGGTGGTGCAATCGCCTGCTGCGGTTAGGGCCCTGACTTTCATGGCCGATATGGTCAAGGAAGGACTGGCCGCTAAGGACATTGACCGCCCGGATGCACGCCGCATGTTTGCTCAAAACCAGACGGCCTTCTACCACGATGCCCCGCTGGCGCGCGGCTTTGCGCGCAGCAACTCGGGCAAGGGCACCGACTTCGACCGCTTTGTCGTCGCCGTCCCAACCCCCGTGCTCAAGAATGGCGATGCCCCCCGTTCGCTGGCCTGGGGCCATTTGCTGACCTTCTTCGGCGACGGCAAGTCCATCCCGTCGCAGCAGTCGGTGCAGGCTCAGTTTGCCGCACATCTGGCCATGAGCGACGCATCGCAGTTGGCCTATTTCAACTCGCAGGGCCTTTTCCCTGTCACCAACTCCGCGCTGGCGCAGCTCAAGAACGACGCCTATGTGAGCGAGTGGTCGGCTGCTGCGCGCTCCGCACTTCGCGATGAGCCTTCGTTCTGGCCCAACTCGGCCGACCTGACGGCCATAGTGGGTGAGGAGGTGCAGTCTGCTCTGCTGGGCTTGAAAACACCGCAAGTGGCCATTGACTCCATGGCCAAGCGCCTGCAGGCCAAGATGGCCGAGCTGCCCAAGGCTTGATGAAACCCCACCTCTCGCTCAAAAGCCGCGAGCGGCGGGTGGGCTTTGCCTTGACGGTGCCAGCTTTGCTGGCCTTCGCCGTGATGATCCTGTGGCCGTTCTTGCAGTCGTTCAAGCTGGCCTTCTACAAGTTCACCATCGACATGCAGGCCCCAGCCTTTGTGGGGTGGGCCAATTTCGAGCGGATCTTGCGCGACCCCGACATGGGTGTGGTGTGGTGGAACACGCTGGTGTTTGTCGTGTTGACCACCGGCTTGACATTGCTGTTGGGCTTGGGTTGGGCCTTGGTGATGAATCAGTCTTTTTGGGGCCGATCGATGCTGCGGTCGATCTCCTTGCTGCCTTGGGTGCTGCCCACCACCGTGACCGCATTTTTGGCAGCCTGGATTTTCAATGGTCAATATGGCGTCCTGAACGCCGCATTGTTGCAATTGGGCCTGCTCGATCAACCCGTGACCTGGCTGGCCGAGCCCGCGGGTGCGAAAGCGGCGGTGATCCTTGCCAAGGTGTGGCTTTCGGTGCCCTTGTTCATGGCGTTTTTTCTCGCGGGCCTGCAGACCGTTTCCCAAGACCAGCTCGATGCGGCCCGCGTTGATGGATGCACCCACTGGCGGCTGTTGCGCTACGTGGTGCTGCCCCACCTCATGCCCACGATCGTGGTGGTCACGGTCTTGGGAGCCATGGGCAATTTGCAGGCCTTCGATGTGATCTACGCGATGACCCAGGGCGGGCCGATCAAATCAACCACGCTGCTCTCGATCGAGGTTTACAAACAGGCATTCCAAAACTGGGACATGGGCACGGCCAGCGCCGTCGGCGTGCTGTGGTTTTTCACCATCGCTGTTCCTGCGGGCCTTTATCTGCGCATCTTGTTTCGGCGAGAGGACTGAGGCCCCATGTTCCGACTGGACTCCTGGCAATCTCGGCTGGCTTTTGGTGTGGGGTTGTTGCTCATCGGCGGTTTTTTGCTCATGCCCCTGGTCTGGATGGTGCTGACCTCCTTCAAGCCTGAGCAGGAATTGTTCGTGCGTATTCCCAACTGGCTGCCGCAGGCGCCCACTCTGACCCACTACTCACAGATGCTGTCTCGGGGCGATATGGGTTTGCAACTGCGCAACAGCTTGATCACCGCCTTGGGAGGTGCTTTGCTCACGGTGGTGCTGGCGGTCTATGCGGCCTACGGTTTTGCCAAGTTTCGCTTTCGCGGTCGCAAGCCCTTGATGTTTCTGATGCTCTCGGCGCAGATGTTCCCCTTTGCCATGTTGCTCATCAGCGTCTACCCGATGCTGCAGGCTGTGGGCTTGCTCAACACGCACCTGGGCCTGGTGCTGTCTTACATCATCTTGGCGCTGCCCAGCGGCACCTACATGCTCTACAGCTACTTCGTGAACGTACCCACGGAAATCATTGAGGCGGCACGCGCCGACGGGGCGGGCGAGCTGTACATCCTGCACCGCATCGTGCTGCCGCTGGCCATGCCCGCCTTGGTCACGGTGGGCTTGTACGCATTCATGTGGGCCTGGAACGATTTGTTGTTTTCCCTGACCCTGGTGACCCAGCCCGAGCTGCGCACGGTGGGCCCCGGGCTCATGCTCGGGTATCTGGGCGAGGGCCGAAGTGACTGGGGCGGCGCGATGGCCGCCTCCATCATCAGCTCGTTGCCAGTGGTGGTGGGTTTCGCATTCTTGCAGCGCTTTTTCATACAAGGCCTGACGGCCGGTGCGGTGAAATCATGAGGCTTGAAAACAAAATTGCGATCGTGACCGGCGTCGGTCAGGGCATCGGCCATGCCATCTTGCACCGGTTTGTGCAGGAAGGCGCCCGCGTGCTTGCGATCGAGCGCGATGCAGTGGCCGGGGCACAGGCCGTTGCCGCGTTGCCCGCCGGGCAGGTGCAATTGATCGTGGGCGACGCCGGCGCGCAAAGCGTGATCGATCAGGCCACAGCCTGGGTGCGCGAGAATTGGGGCGGGTTGCAGATTCTGGTCAACAACGCGGTGAGTTACGCCGAAAAGGGCGCGATCGACACCAGCGACGAGGAATGGGCTGGCACCATCGATTCGGCTTTGTCTGGAACGTTTCGCTTTTGCCGCGCCGCGCTGCCGCTCATGATCGCAGGCGGTGGAGGTTCGATCATCAACCTGTCTTCGGTCAACCAGCGTGTGGCCAACCCACGCCTGGCTGCGTACACGGCCGCCAAGGGCGGGGTGCGTGCGCTGAGCCAGCAAATTGCGGTCGAGTACGGACGCCAGGGCATCCGCTGCAACAGCATTGCGCCGGCCTTCATCGCCACGCCGCGCACCATGAGGGGCGTCAGCGAAAAAGATGCCGCCATCAATGACAGCTGCTACCCGGTCGGCCGCGTGGGCCAGCCCATGGATGTCGCCCACGCGGCGCTGTTTTTGGCCAGCGACGAGTCCAGCTTTGTCACTGGCACCGACATGCTGGTCGACGGTGGCCTGACCTCGGTGGCCGCCAGTGCCTTGCTGTCGACCCGCATCCGTGGCTGGTGGGGCCTTCCTCCCCTGGATTTGAAAGGTTTGCTATGACTGCCCGCATACGCCTGGACGGGGTGTTTCCCGTATTGCCCACCCCATTTCATGACGATGGTTCTGTCGACGAAAAGGGCCTGCGCCGCTTGGTGCGTTATCTGATGGCCTGTGGGGTCGACGGGATGACTTTCCCGGGAGTGGCCAGCGAGTTTTCCGAGCTCACTGTGCACGAGCGGGTGCAACTGACCCATGCCGTGCTCCAGGAGGTTGCGGGTCGGGTGCCGGTGGTGGTGGGCGCCACTGCGGCGGGCTTGCCGGCCACGGCCGCCTTGCTGCAAGCCCTGGGACCCATGCCCGGAGCGCATGCCTTGATGGTGGCCGATCCCCCGCAGCAAGGCGTCAAGGAACAGATTGAATTTTTTCAAGCTGTACAAGCGTTGACGCCGGGCATGCCGCTGATGCTGCAAAACGTTCCAGCCCCCGTGGGTGCGGGTTTGCTGGCTCGCGATGTCCTGGCTGTGGTGCATGCCGTACCCGCCATTGCTTACGTCAAGGAAGAAACCCTGCCCAGCGGCCAGCGTTTGACCGAGGTGCGCGCCCAAGCCCCGGCTTCTTTACTCGGGGTTTTGGGCGGTGCCGGCGGGCGCTACATCACGGACGAATTGCGCCGCGGTGCCTGTGGCACCATGCCGGCCATTGAGTTGGCCGAAGTGCATACCGCCTTGTACGCCGCGCACCGGCGGGGCGACGCGTCGGCGGTGCGCCATCTGTTCACGCGCATGCTGCCCATCTTGAACATCCAGGCGGTGTTTCGCTGGTCGTTGACCAAGTATGTCCTTCAGCGACGTGGATTGATCGGATCGATGCGCCAGCGCATCGCCGGCCCCGTCCTTGATGCGCAGGACCGTGCCGATGTGGATGCCTTTTTGGCCGATCTGGACGACTTGCTGCTCGCGCCCAATCAACTGCCCGCCTAAGTGCCATGTCCCAGCTCGCTTTGCATCAGGTCAGCAAGTCGTTTGGCAACGCCGAGGTCATACGCGGCGTGGACCTGCGGGTCGACGAGGGCGAGTTTTGCGTCTTTGTGGGCCCATCGGGTTGCGGCAAATCGACGCTGCTGCGCCTGATTGCCGGTCTCGAGGAATGCACCGCGGGTCGCATCGAGATTGATGGTCAGGACGTTACGCCCGTGCCACCGGCGCGCCGAGGCATTGCCATGGTGTTCCAGTCCTACGCGCTCTACCCTCATATGAGTGTGGCTGACAACATGGGTTTTGGCTTGAAGATGGCGGGCGTGCCAGCGCAGCGCATTGATCAAAGCGTCAAGCAGGCCGCGGCCATCCTGCAAATTGAGCACTTGCTTGAGCGTCGGCCCAAGGACCTGTCTGGCGGACAGCGCCAGCGCGTGGCCATCGGTCGGGCCATCGTGCGTAGCCCCAAGTTGTTTTTGTTGGACGAGCCCCTGTCCAATCTGGACGCGGCGCTGCGGGTTGACATGCGCATTGAGCTGGCGCAGCTGCGCTCGCAATTGGGCGCCACGTTTGTCTATGTCACCCATGACCAGGTGGAGGCCATGACTTTGGCCGACAAGATCGTGGTGCTGCGTGATGGCCGAATCGAGCAAAGCGGTGCGCCGCTGGAGCTTTACCAGCGGCCGGTCAATCAGTTTGTTGCGGGTTTCATCGGCTCGCCCAAGATGAATTTTTTGCCTGCTGCCCTGCGTGCAGGGCCTGACGGATTGGCGTTGATTGGGGCCGAGGGCGGGCGATGGGCGGCATTTGGCGGCGGCGCGCTGGGCCCTGCCGAAGGACTGACCTTGGGGTTTCGCCCGGAACATGTGCGCATCTGTGCATCCGATGGGGCCGCGATAGGCGGCTCGGTTCGCATGTCCGAGCATTTGGGCAGTGAAACCTTGGTGCATGTGCAAAGCGGGGCGCACCGCGTGCAGGTCAAGGTTGAGGGTCAGGCGCGATTTCAAGTCGGTGAGGCGGTGGGCTTACAGTTGCAGGCTGAGTCGCTGCACCTGTTCGATGCAGGGGGCCAGCGCATGGACCTGGAGATCAGATGAGCACACATCCTTGCATCACCGGCGTTGAGTCGATCATCGTCAGCTTGCCGCGAGACACACCCTACCTCGGCCCGCTGGGCGCGGGCGAGCGGGTCACGTCGCGCGGTTATGTGGTTCGGGCTGGCAATCGCACCATTTACCCGACGCGCGACTCGTCGGTGCTGGTCAAGCTGACCGCCGACGATGGCAGCACCGGCTGGGGCGAGACCTACGGCATCATCGCGCCCGATGCAACGGCCGCCATCATCGACGATGTGCTCGGGCCCCTGCTGATCGGGCGCGATCCGCGTGACGTGACCACCATCCAGGAAGACTTTTATGACCTCATGCGTGTGCGTGGGCACTTCGGCGGTTACTTCCTGGATGCGATCGCGGCCCTTGATATCGGCCTGTGGGATCTTCACGGCAAACTGCTCGGTCAGCCGGTGGTCAAGTTGCTCGGTGGTCAGCGCCAGACTCGATTGCCCGCTTATGTTTCCGGATTGCCCGGGACGACGCTGGCGCAGCGGGTGGCGGTGGCAGAGCGCTTTCGCGACCAGGGCTTTCGTGCATTCAAGTACCACTCGGTGGTCTCGTTTGATGGCATCGTCGAGGAGATGCGGGCGCTGCGCGAGGCCTTGGGACACGAGGTCGAGTTGATGGTCGATCTGCACTGGAAATTCACTGCCCATGAGGCCCTGCAGCTGATCGACCGTTTGCTGCCCTATCGACCCCTGTTTGTCGAAGCGCCTTGCGCGCCGGAGGATCAGGAGGGGCAGAGCCTAGTGGCGCAGCACAGCCGGGTCCCACTGGCCCTGGGCGAGGAATTGGCCACCGTGTTCGAGTACCGCCAGCGGCTTGAAAAGCGGGCCATGTCGATCGTGCAGCCAGAGATGGGCCACACGGGTATCAGCCAGTTCATGCAAATCGGCCGCATGGCCCACGCCTTTCACATGCGCATGATGCCCCATGCCAGCATCGGCGTGGGCATCTATCAGGCCGCCAGCTTGCATGCCGCCGCCGCCCTGCCCAATGTTCCTTGGCACGAATACCAGCACTCTGTGCTGGACCGCAACCTGGCCTACATGAACACTGCCATGTGCTGCCGTGCCGGCCATTTCGAAATGCCCCAAGGTCCTGGCCTTGGGATCGAGCCGCTGCCCACTTTGTGGGAATTTGTGCGCCCCAAGGGCGCTTCATGACTGCAACCGAGGAGAGACCAATGCGATCGTTGAAAACCATGCGCTGGCTGCTGGCTGGACTGATGGGTGTTGTGGGGCTGGCTGCGGCTCAGGCCCAGGACGCCGCGTCTTATCCGAACAAGCCCATTCGATTGATCGTGCCCGTGCCACCGGGCGGAGCGGCCGATGCCATGGCGCGCTTGGTTGCCGAACATTTGCAGTCCAAGTGGGGACAGCCGGTGACGGTGGACAACAAGCCAGGTGCTGGCTCTGCCCTGGGCCTGGGTTTGTTGGCTGCTTCGCCCAAAGACGGCTACACCATCGGCATGGGCAATATCGCAGCCAATGCCATCAACCCGGCGCTGCAGCCCAAAGCCTTTTCCTATCAGGCCGTGAAAGATTTTTCAGCCATCAGTTTGATCGGCGTTACACCTTTGATTTTGGTGGTCAACGCAGACAAGGTGCCTGCCAGAACGCTGCCCGAGTTCATCGCCCACCTCAAGGCCAATCCGGGCAAGTTGGCCTATGGTTCGTCGGGTGTGGGCTCGTCCCTGCACATCGCGATGGAGCTGTTCCTGCAAAAGACGGGAACCACGATGCTGCACGTACCCTACAAGGGCTCATCGCCCATGATGGCCGATCTGCTGGGTGGTCAGGTGGTTGCCGCCATGGATGCGGCGGCCACCAGCTGGCCCCAGGTTCAGGCCGGCAAGCTGCGTGCATTGGGCGTGGCCGGCTCTGAGCGCGCCTTTTTTGCTCCCGATTTGCCGCTGGTGGGCGAACGTGTCAGTGGTTTTGATGTCAAGCCCTGGCATGGTCTGATGGCCCCTGCCGGCACTCCGCAGGCCATCGTCAACAAGCTCTCCGAGGAGGTCCAGGCCTTCTTGCGCACGCCCGCTGCCCAGGTCAAATTGCAGGACAAAGGGATCGTGCGTGTGGGCAACAGCGCGGCCGAGTTTCAGGCGTTCATGGCCAGCGAATATGAGCTGTACAAGAAGGTCATACAAGACGCGGGCATCAAGGCCGATTGAAGGAGATCCACCCCATGAAAATTCTTTCATTGCAGCAAAAGATTCGAATCGGTGCAACGGCTTTGCTGGGCCTGCTCGCTGCGGCCGGCGCCTGGTCTCAGGCCTGGCCGAGCAAGCCGGTCAAGATCATCGTGCCATATACAGTCGGTGGCGCGTCAGACATCACGGCCCGTTTGCTGGCCGACAAACTCAGCGAGCGCATGGGCCAGCCCTTCACGGTCGACAACCGGGCCGGTGCCAGCGGCACCATAGGAACAGAGTTGGTGGCCAAGGCCACCGACGGCCACACCTTGCTGATGGTGGCCAGCTCGCACGTGGTCAATGGCGCCCTGTTCCCCAAGCTCAGCTATGACCCGATCAAGAGCTTCACGCCGATCACCCATACGGCCAATGTCCATCTTGTGATGGTGGTGCCCGCTTCGCTGGGCGTCAATACGGTGGGCGAGTTTGTCGCGCTGGCCAAGTCACGGCCCGGTACCTTGAGCTACGCGTCTTCAGGCAACGGCAGCAACCCGCAGTTTTTTGCGGAAATGTTCAAACAGGCTGCGGGCCTGGACATGACGCACGTGCCCTACAAGGGCAGCACGGCGGCCCACGCTGACTTGCTGGCGGGCCGCACGCACTTGATGTTCGACGCGCTGGCCGCTGTCATGCCCCATGTCAAGTCTGGCCGCCTGAAGTTGTTGGCGGTGGCCAGCCCCGCCCGTTCGGCCCTGCTGCCTGGCGTGTCGACCCTGGCCGAAGCGGGCGTCACCGGCTACGGGGCCACCTCTTGGGGCGCCTTGTTGGCGCCAGCGGGTACGCCTGCGACCGTGATCGCGGCCTTGCAGCGCGAAAGTGCGGCCATTTTGCAAAGCCCAGAGGTTAGAGAGCGACTGGCGGTCTTGGGTGCCGAGGTGGTGGGCTCAAGCGCCGAGCAATTGGCTGACTTGATGCGCCGGGAGGAGGCGCGCTACACCCGCATGGTGCGGGAGTTGAAGATCACTCCCGACTAAAGCCTCAATCTGCACCGACACCATGAGCGCTGAAATTCATCCGCTGCAAATCGTTGCGGTGCGCCACTGGAAGGTGGCCATGCCTTTCCACACTCCTTTGCAGTGGGGCTCGGGCACACGGCCTGCCGCCACGCGGCTGGTGGTTGAGGTCAGGCTGGCCGGTGGGGTGGTGGGCTACGGTGAGACCATCTGTTTGCTCGAATTCATCGAGCCGGTGCTGGTTCAGACCATCATGCCCATTGCCCTGCAGCACCGCGCCTGCGACGTCGAGCGCTTCACCCGTCATGTGCTGGGCGCCGGCTACTACCACCACAAGCGCGCTGCGGTGATGGCCCTGGCCGCTGTGGAGATGGCCATGTGGGACGCTTTGGGCCATGTCAGTGGCCAGCCGCTGCATACGCTCTGGGGCGGCCTGTACCGCGACCGCGTGCCTGTGTCGGCCTACCTGTTTGGCACCGACGCCCAGCGCCTGAGCGATGCGGCCAAGGGCTTCCTCGATCAAGGCTATGGGTCGTTCAAGGTCAAGATCGGCATGGATCCGGTCAGCGACATCTCTAACGTGCAGGCGGTGCGTCAGGCAGTGGGCGGGCGAGATCTGCGCGCTGACGTCAATGGCGCCTGGACCCCGGGCACCGCGCGGCGCATGCTCGAACGCCTGCGACCCTACGACCTGCAGTACATCGAGCAGCCCCTAGAACTCGATGACCTGCTCGGTCACGCTCAGCTGCGAGCCGTGCAGCCCGTCCCGGTGGCCCTGGACGAGTCGGCCTACACGCTGGCCGATGTCAGCAACATCGTGCGCATGGCTGCGGCCGATGTCATCTTGCTCGATCCCCACGAGATTGGTGGGCTGTGGCAAACCCTCAAGGCCGCAGCCATTGCGGAGGCTGCCGGCATACCCGTGACCCTGCACAGCGGGGGCGAGTTGGGCCTGTCTCAGGCGGCCTACATCCACCTGGCCGCCAGCATGCCCAATATGACAGTGTCCATGGACAGTGAACGCGCTTACTTGCTGGGCGATATCGTGAAGAACCCACCGGTTTTGCGCGATGGCTGCTTCGATCTGCCCCAGGAGCCGGGTTTGGGCGTGGTGATCGACCCCGACTTGCTGGCGCAGCGCAGCGTTGCCTCGATCCAGGCCCCCTATCTTGACCCCAAGCGCCCTGGCTGGTTTTCAGTCAAGCCCGCTTACTGATGGAGTGTGTTGACCATCGACACATGGCCTGTCCCGCGCTGACCATCGGTCCATTGGATGGCTGGGCGCGTGCCGTTTCCTTTCCTCACTGAAGTACAAGCCTCGACCATGACCACCCCCGCATTGATCGCCCTCGATTGGGGCACGTCCAACCTGCGCGCCACTTTGCTCGATGCACACGGCCACGCGCTCGAGCATCTGAGCGCGCCCGGCGGGGTGATGAAAGTGGCCCCCGGTCAGTTCAGTGCCAGCTTGCTCGCCTTGTGCGGGCCGTGGCTGGCCGAGCATGCGGTGGCGGTGATCGCCAGCGGCATGGTCGGCAGTCGCCAGGGCTGGAAGGAGGCCCCCTATCTGCCGTGTCCGGCGAAGTTGCCTGAGGCGGCGCGCGCCCTGGTTCGTGTGGAGATCGAGGGCGCACCCGGGTCGACTCGGCACGTGCACATCGTGCCGGGCCTGCGCTGCGAAGATGCGCGTGGGCAGGCCGACGTGATGCGCGGCGAAGAAACCCAGCTCTGGGGCGCTGGGTTGCCGCCCGAAAGTGTGTGTGTCTTGCCGGGAACGCACAGCAAGTGGGTCTGGCTCGGAGGTTCTGGCGATGTGACGTCTTTCAAGACCTATATGACCGGCGAGTTGTTTGGCTTGCTGACCCAGCATGGCATCTTGGGTCGCCTGATGACCTTTGTTCAGGGCGCAGCCCTCGACCGCGACGCCTTTGACGCGGGCGTGGCGTTGGGGCGCCAGGGCCATGCCGATTGGGCACACACGATTTTTGCGGCCCGCACGGCGGGTTTGATGGGACGCTACGAGGCGCACAGGCTGCCCGATTTCCTGTCGGGCATCTTGATGGGCAGCGAAATTGCCAGCGCTTTGGCTCAAGGCAGTCTGAGGTCCGTCAGCCTGCTTGGCGATGCGCCTTTGTGCGAGCGCTATGCAGTAGCTTTGAGTCAATTCGCGATACAGAGCCAACTGATCACGCAAGAGGCGACCACCCGCGGGCAGTGGATGCTGGCCCAGGCCGCAGGCTTGTGCGATTGAGCCCGTGAGGGCACGGCAGCGCTTTGGCCCG
>CAZCSD010000063.1:0-13107 GCA_964501235.1 uncultured Polaromonas sp.
CCGCCCTACTGCCCCCGCAGCACCGCCTTCAACTGCTCGCGCACATCGGCGCGGCCTTCAAAGGGGTCGGCCGGTGTTCGGCCCTCCACCACATCGAGCAGGCGCTCGCGCACCGAGGCCAGGGCTTTGGGGTGGCTGTAGATGTAAAACTGCTGCTGCGCGATGGCGTCGAAGGTTTTATGGGCGACTTCGGCTGCGCTCACCTTGCCGGCCTTGACGGCCTTGTCCATCATGGCCGCGCCCACCTTCTGACTGAGGGTGGGCTCGCCGGGCTGGCCCGGCCGGTTGCGCTGGCTTTGGCTGATGCCGGTGGCGACAAAAAAGGGGCACAGCACCGACACGCCGATCTGCGAGGTAACCAGTTGCAGGTCGTGATGCAGCGTTTCGGTGAGCGAGACCACCGCATGCTTGCTGACGTTGTAGACGCCCATATTGGGCGGGTTGACCAGCCCGGCCATGCTGGCGGTGTTGACGATATGGCCGCGCCAGGCCGGGTCCTGGCGGGCGGCCTGCAGCATCATGGGCGTGAACAGGCGCACTCCGTGCACCACCCCCATCAGGTTGACGCCCAGCACCCACTGCCAGTCGTCGAGGGAGTTTTCCCAGATCAGGCCGCCAGCACCCACGCCGGCGTTGTTAAACACCAGATGCGGCGCCCCCCACTGCTGCTGCACTGCGGTGGCCATGGCCTGCATGGCCGGCGCGTCGGCCACGCTCAGACAGAAGGGCAAGACCTGCGCGCCGGCGGTACGCTGCTCATCCACCGCCCTTTCCAGGGCGTCCTGCTGCACATCGACCAGCACCAGCCGCATGCCCTGGCCGGCCGCCCTGCGGGCCAGCTCCAGGCCAAAGCCCGATCCCGCCCCGGTGATGAAGGCGGTCTTGCCTTGCCATTGCATACGCTCAAGTCCTCACGGCCCGCAGCACATAGCCGATGCGGGGAAAGTGCACATGCACCCGGCCGGCCCGATCGTCATCGCGGGCCAGGGTGTAGCGGCCGGGCGTCGCGGCCACCAGCACACCTTCGGTGGGCTCGGTGCCAAAACTCTCGGCGGCCACCGTCACGCGGCTGCCCAGCGCAATACCGTGGTCGTTTTGAAAGGGCAGGCCCTGCACGTCGGCGGGGGTGTGCGCCTTGGCCGCCTCGATTGCGGCCTGGCTGTTCGAGCGCTGGCTCTGACCGTGGCCGATGGCGGCCATGCGGTCCATCCAGGCCATCAGCGCAGGCCGCTCCTCAATCACGCCGGCCAGGGCCGGGGTTTGCTTGCGCGTAAACCAGATCGGGTGATAGGCCGAGAAATCGGCGATGCACGGCCGATCTCCGAGAAGATAAGGGGCGCTGCCCAGCACATCCACCAGCCGGTGCAGGTAGGTGCGGTAGGCCGAGGTGGCGTCGCTGGGCCGCAGCGATGTCGAACCCGATGCCATGGCCTTGCGGTCGGCGGCAAAGCTCTGCAGGGCTTCGGCGGGGGCTTTCTCAAACATTTGCGCCATGCCGGCGGGCTGGGTGCTGTAGGCCACCGCCGCCCAGAACAGGGCCGAGTCGGCCCATTGGGCCAGGGTGCGTGCCAGGCCTTCGCCCTGCGCGGGGAACAAGGCCGGCTCGGGCTGCAGCTGCTCAAGCTTTTCTGCGATCAAGGCGGTGTCGCAGTAGATGTCGGCGCCGACCTGCAGCAAGGGGGTCTTGCGGTAGCCCCCGGTCAGGGCCAGCACGTCGGGTTTGGGCATGACCATGGGGATAAAGACGGACTGCCACGCCAGCGCCTTGTAGCCCAGCATGAGGCGGGCTTTCTCGGCAAAGGGCGAGCCCGGGTAGTGGTGCAAAAAAATGGGCAGGCTCATGGGGAGTTCCAGGTTGATGAAAGCGTCGCAGACGCGCCGCGTGAACGGGGGTTATACGAGGCGCACCAACTGCTTGCCAAAGTTACGCCCTTGCAGCAGCCCCAGGAAGGCCTGGGGCGCCGACTCCAGGCCCTGAGCCACCGTCTCACGCGGACGAAAGCGGCCGCTGCCCACCAGTTGTCCCAGCTCCCTGAGCGCCAGGGGCCAGTCCTGCATGTGCTCGCTGACGATAAAGCCTTGCACTTTGAGGCGCTGCACCAAAATCAGGGCGGGATAGGCCATCGGCAGCGGCTGGCCGTCGTAGCCGGCGATCATGCCGCAGACAGCAATGCGGCCAAAGGCATTCATGCGCAGCATGACCGCATCGAGCACCTTGCCGCCGACGTTTTCAAAGTAACCGTCGATGCCCTGCGGGCAGGCGGCCTTGAGGGCCTTGGACAAAGCGGCGGCATCGGCATGAGCGCGGTGGTCCACGCAGGCGTCAAAGCCAAGCTCGCGCACCACGTAGTCGCACTTATCGGAGCCCCCGGCGATGCCCACCACCCGGCAGCCGCGCACCTTGGCCAGCACGCCCACCGCACTGCCCACCGCTCCAGAGGCGGCGCTGACCACCACCGTCTGGCCGGCCTGGGGGTCGATGATGCGCACCAAGCCGTGCCAGGCGGTCACGCCGGGCATGCCCACGGCGCCCAGGTAGTGCGACATCGGCACCTGGCTGGTGTCGACCTTGCGCAGGGCACCGGGCTGCTCGGCATCGACCACGCTGTAGAGCTGCCAGCCGCCCATGCCGACCACCGGGTCACCCACCGCAAATCGGCTGGATCGACTCTCCACCACCTCGCCCACGGTGCCGCCGATCATGACTTCACCCAGGGGCTGTGGCGCAGCGTAGCTTTTGCCCTCGTTCATGCGCCCACGCATGTAGGGGTCGAGGCTGAGGTAGTGGTGACGCACCAGCACCTGGCCGTCCCTGAGCTCGGGTGTGGGCTGGCTGTGCAGCTGGAAGTGTTCCAGACCGGCCGCGCCCTGCGGACGCGCGGCCAGGGTGATGAGCTGGTTTTGAGGCATGCGGTTTCCTTGGGTCGACAGGAGTTGGCTCAGGCGGGCGCCTTGGACAAGGGGGCGTATTTAAAGGTTCCGGTGGCATGCGCGCAGGCCTGGCCGGAATCGTCGTAAACCGTGGCCTCGACAAAAGCCATGGACCGGGTGCGATGTAATAGCCTGCCTTTGGCCAGCAGCGCCCCGCCGCCTTCGGCCGGCTGGAAAAAACTGGTCTTCATCTCGATGGTGATGGCCCCGTGGTCGGGCTGCACGCTGCGCGCGGCCTGCGCCATGGTGGTGTCCATCAGGGTCATGAGCACACCGCCATGCACCTTGCCAAAAATATTCAGGTGCTCGGGCTTCGGGGCGAGCCGGACGGTGGAAGCGCCGCCCTCAAAATGCAGCAGCTCAAAGCCCAGGAGCTCGACGAAGGGAATGGCAACACCAAAGCTCATGGCTGCAGGCGGGCGGGCAACAGGGTGAGTCTGCGGGGCAAGAGGCGGCGCACTTTCAGCCACCGGTGACGACCGACACGCCGCCGTCAACAGCGATCCACTGACCGGTGATGTGTTTGCCCGCATCGGAGGCCAGCAAGACACAGATGCCCTTGAGATCTTCATCGTCGCCCAGGCGGTTCAGGGGCGCGTGCGAGGCCATCTCTTCGATGCCAATGGTCTTGAGCAGGCCGTCGGACATCTTGCTCGGGAAGAAGCCGGGGCAGATCGAATTGACGGTGATGCCGTGCACGCCCCACTCGCAGGCCAGGGCGCGTGCGAAGTTGATCACTGCGCCCTTGGAGGTGTTGTAGGCCAGGGTCTTCATGCCCTTGGGGTTGCCGCCCAGGCCGGCGATGGAGGCCAGATTGATGATGCGGCCGTACTTGCGCGGGATCATGCTCAGGCGCCCGATCTGCTGGCTCAGCAGAAAATAGCCGCGGATGTTGAGGTTCATGACCTTGTCCCAGGCCTCGATCGGGTAGTCCTCGGCAGCCGCGCCCCAGGCGGCGCCGGCGTTGTTGACCAGGATGTCCACATGGCCGAGCGTGGCCAGCGCCTGCTGTGCCAGCTTCTCGATCTGCACCGGATCGGCGCAGTCGGCAGCCATGCAGTCCACAGTCAGACCCTGGGCGCGCAGGTGTGCTGCGGTCTGCTCCAGATCCGCTGCCTTGCGCGAGGCAATAAACAACCGCGCACCGGCCTCGCCCAGGGCCTCGGCCAGTTGCAGACCCAGGCCTCGAGAGGCCCCCGTGACCAGCGCGGTTTTACCCTTGAGGTCAAACAACTGTTGGATGGTTCTGGCCATAGCCGATTCAACTCCTCGACGCATCTTCAGGCTCGGCCGTCAGGCGCGAGCGCAGAACGAACAACACAAGACCGAGCACAACGGCCAGAGCGCCGCCGGCAATCACCCATCCGCCCCAAGCCGCTTGCAGATCTGTGATGGACAGGCCCAGCACCAGCGTGAGCAGGCCACCAAAGAGCAGCACCCAGATCAGGGCGTCCAGACGTCGCAAGGTGGCGGGGTGGGTCATCGGGCAAGCGGCCCAGCGGCCGCTGGGCGCACCAGTATAGGCAGGATGCCCGAGGCTCAGACCCGCCGTGCCCGTCCTGAGGGGGCTTTAGTCGCCCAAAACCTCGAACACTCCGGCCGCGCCCATGCCGCCGCCTATGCACATGGTCACGCAGACCCGGCGCGCCCGACGCCGCCGTCCCTCGATCAGCGCATGGCCGGTCAGCCGCTGTCCACTCACGCCATAGGGATGCCCCAGGGCAATGGCGCCGCCATTGACATTGAGCCGGGCCGGATCGATGCCCAGGCGGTCCCGGCAGTAGATCACCTGCACCGCAAAGGCCTCGTTGAGTTCCCACAGGTCGATGTCCTGCACCTTCAGGCCCAGACGCTGCAAGACTTTGGGCACGGCAAACACCGGACCTATGCCCATCTCGTCGGGCTCGCATCCCGCCACCGCAAAGCCCAAAAAGCGGCCGAGGGGCTTGAGGCCTCTTTTTTCGACCAGGGTCTCGTCCATGACAACGCAAGCACCGGCGCCATCGGAAAACTGACTCGCATTGCCCGCCGAGACCAAGCCGCCGGGCAGGGCCGAGCGCAGAACATGAATGGCTTCGAAGGTGGTCCCCGGGCGTATGCCCTCGTCATGCTCGACCGTCACCTGCCGGGTTATCAGACCCAGGGCCTTATCGGCCACGCCGGCGGTGACCGTGATGGGCGCGATCTCGTCCTTGAAGAGGCCGGCCTGCAAAGCCGCCGCGGCTTTTTGCTGGCTGGCCGCGCCGTACTCGTCCATGGCGGCGCGACCGATGTTGTAGCGCTTGGCCACCTGCTCGGCCGTCTGCAACATGTTCCAGTAGATCTCGGGCTTTTGCTTGTCGAGCGCCGGGTCTTTGAGCATGTGCTGATTCATCTCCTGCTGCACGCAGGAAATGCTTTCCACGCCTCCGGCGATGTAAACGCTGCCCTCGCCGGCGGCAATACGCTGCGAGGCCAGGGCAATGGTTTGCAGGCCCGACGAACAAAACCGATTGACGGTCATGCCCGAGACGCTAACGGGCAAACCGGCCCTGAGCGCGATCTGGCGCGCAATATTGGCGCCGGTGGCGCCCTCAGGGTTGGCGCAGCCCATGATGACGTCTTCCACCTCGGCGGCCTCCAGGCCGGCGCGCTGCAGGGCCTGTGCCACTGCATGTCCGCCCAAGGTGGCTCCGTGGGTCATGTTGAAGGCGCCCTTCCAGCTTTTGGTCAGGGGCGTGCGGGCGGTCGATACGATCAGGGCGCGGCTCATGCAGAAGTCTCCTGGATACCTGCGGATGTCGGTCTCATGCGTTGTTGAAGGTCTTGCCCTCGGCCGCCAGGCGCGCGAGCAGGGGGGCCGGCTGCCAAAAGGCAGCATCGTCCAAGGGATTGCGCGCAAAACGCTGCATCGCCTGCACCACATTGAAGAGGCCCACGCCGTCGGCATAGTGCATGGGTCCGCCGCGCCAGATGGGAAAACCATAACCCGTGACATACACCATGTCGATGTCGCTGGCGCGGGCAGCAATGCCCTCCTCCAGGATGTGCGCAGCCTCGTTGATCAGCGAGAACACCAGCCGCTGCACAATCTCCTCGTCATCGATGCGACGCGGCTTGATGCCCAAGGTGGCCCGGTGCTTGTCGATCATCTCCACCACCGCCGCGCTGGGCTGGGCATCGCGTCGGCCCGGGGCGTAGTCATACCAGCCGGCGCCGGTTTTCTGGCCAAAGCGCCCTGCCTCGCAGAGCAGGTCGGCCGTCTTGCTGTAGCGCAGTGCGGGTTTTTCAACATAGCGGCGCTTGCGTATGGCCCAGCCGATGTCGTTGCCGGCCAGATCACCCATGCGAAACGGGCCCATGGCAAAGCCAAACTTCTCGATGGCCCGGTCCACCTGGGCCGGGGTGCAACCCTCATCGAGCAAAAAACCGGCCTGCCGGGCGTACTGCTCGATCATGCGGTTGCCGATAAAGCCGTCACAGACCCCGGAGACCACGGCCGTCTTGCGGATCTTCTTGGCCAGCGCCATGGCGGTGGCCAGCACATCTTTGCCGGTTTGCCGGCCGCGCACCACTTCCAGCAGCTTCATCACTTGGGCGGGACTGAAAAAATGCAGCCCGATCACGTCCTGGGGGCGTGCGGTGAACGCGGCGATACGGTCGAGATCGAGCGTGGACGTGTTGCTCGCCAAAATCGCGCCAGGCTTGCAAACCCGGTCAAGTTGACGAAACACCTGCTCCTTGACCGCCAGGTCCTCAAAAACAGCCTCAATCACCAGATCGGCCGGGGCCAGGTCAGCGGTGTTCAGGCTCGGCTTGAGCAAGGCCAGGCGTTCGGCCCTCTTTTCGGCCGTCAGCTTGCCCTTGCCCACCTGGGCTTCAAAGTAGCTCTTGATGGCCGCCACACCCCGGTCGAGCGCCGGCTGACCGGTCTCGATGAGGGTCACCGGGATGCCCGCATTGAGAAAATTCAGGGCAATGCCACTGCCCATGGTGCCGGCGCCAACCACGCCGACCGACGCCACCGTGCGCTTGGGCGTGTCCTCGGGCACGTCTGGGATTTTGGCCACCGCACGCTCGGCCGCAAACAGGTGGCGCAGGGCCCGCGATTGCGGTGTCCACATGAGGTTGATGAACATTTCGCGTTCGCGCAGCATGCCGTCTTCAAAGCTCAGGCGGGTGGCGTTTTGCACCGAATCAACGCACTTGACCGGAGCGGGCAGGTTGCGCGCCATGGCGCTTGCGGTGTTGCGGGCGAACTGGAAGTACGCATCCCCCTGGGGGTGCGCGCATTTGAGATGGCGCACCAGGGGCAAGGGGCGCACATCGGCCACCTCCTCAGCCAGGGCCAGCGCCTGGGGCAGCAGCGTGTCGACCGAATCGGCGATGCGATCGAACAACTTTTGACCCGGGATCTGGGCCAGCCGTTCGCTCTTGACCGCATCGCCGCTGAGGATCATGTTCAGGGCTGGCTCGACCCCGATCGCCCGCGGCAGTCGCTGGGTCCCTCCGGCTCCGGGCAGCAGACCGAGCTTGACTTCGGGCAAGGCGACCTGACAGCCCGGAGCCGCAATGCGGTAGTGGCAACCCAGGGCCAGTTCGAGCCCGCCGCCCATGGCCACCGAATGCACAGCGGCCACGACCGGTTTGTCCGACAACTCGCAGGCCCGGATGACGCTGAGCAAATTGGGTTCGGCCAGCGCGGCGGGCTTGCCAAACTCGCGGATATCGGCGCCACCCGAGAAAGCCTTGCCGGCCCCGGTGATGACGATGGCGCGGATCCGGGCATCGGTATTGGCTTGTTGCAGGCCGTCGGTGACGGCCTTGCGGGTGGCAAAGCCCAGGCCATTGACCGGCGGGTTGTCCAGGGTGATCACAGCCACCGGGCCGTGGGTTTCATAGCGTGCCGTCATGAACGAAGCCTCTGCTCTAGGTAAGTGGGTAAGGGGTCGTCAGGGTTGAAGGATAAACGGAGGAAATAGAACGACCGTTCTATTTTTGGATTCTAGGCTGAAAACAGCCTTCTTTTAGAGGTCCAGCCACTGGCGCCGCAGCCCCTCTTGCTCCTGCCATTGTTGCGCGCTGCCGCTGAAGACGGCCTGCCCGCGGCCGAGCAGCAATACCCGTTGGGCCAGCTCTGGGGTCAGATCGAGCTTTTGCTCCATCAGGACAATGGCCACGCCCTCGCGCGCCTGCTGCCGCAGGAGGGCGCCGACCCGCTGTACCAGGGGCGGCGCCAAGCCCTCAGTGGGCTCGTCGACGATCAAGACCTGCGGCCGACCCATCAGGGCGCGCGCCAGGCTGAGCATCTGTTGCTCCCCTCCCGAGAGCACCCCCGCGGGGTGGTTCATGCGCGCATGCAATTGCGGAAAGCTCTCGCAGATCCAGGCGATGCGGGCGGCGCAGTCGGCGGTTTGCGCGCCCAGGCGCAGGTTGTCCCGCACCGATAGCCAGGTAAACACATCCCGGGTCTCGGGTACGTAGGAAAAGCCCATGCGCGCGATCTGGTGCGCGGGGCGACCCTGTAGCTCTTGGTCCTTCCAGCGAATCTGCCCACTGGAAGGCAGCAGCCCCATCAGGGCTTTGGCCAGACTGGACCGACCCGAACCATTGCGACCGAGCACTGCCAGCACCTGGCCAGGCATGAGATCAAAGTCCAGCGCGCGCAGGGCTTGTACGGGGCCGTGCCAAAGACTCAGGCCCCTGACGCTCAGCATGCGGCCTCCTGTCGGGTCAGGTAGAGCCGCCGCACTTCCTCGTGGGCCTGCACCTGCGCGGCGCTCGCGCAGACCAGCACACGGCCCTCGTGGAGAACGGCCACCTGGTCGGCCAGGTCAAAAACCACCGACATGTCATGCTCGACCAGCACCAGCGTGCGTCCGCGCGTCAGACCATCGATGCGCCGCACGAAGTCGGCCGTCTCGCTGCGACTCATGCCAGCGGTGGGCTCATCGAGCAGCAGTACCCGGGGGTTGACGGCCAGCGCCAGCCCGAGCTCGAGCATGCGCTGGCGCGCATAGGGCAGCTGTCCGGCCGGGGTGTCGGCCACGTCGCCGAGCTCCAGCGCTTGCAGTTGGCTGTGCACCCGATCGCGCACATCGTCCAGACCCAGCAGGCGATGCATCAGGCCCGAACCGTGCCCGCCCTGGTAGCCCAGCGCCGACAAGCAGGCCAGCCTGAGGTGGTCAGCTACTGTCAGGCTGGCAAACAACTGGCTGATCTGAAAGCTGCGTCCCACTCCACGGCGAACAATCTGGTGGACGCTCAAACCCAGCAGCGACTGCCCGTCCAGGCTGATGCGGCCCTGCTGGGCTTGCACCAGTCCAGTGACGGCATGGAACAAGGTGGATTTGCCCGCTCCATTGGGACCAATGAGGGCCAGTCTTTGCCCAGCGGGCACTTGCAGATTCACGCCTTGCAAAATGGGCTGCCCGCCCAGTTGCACATACAGGTCCTCGACGCACAGCAGGCTCATACGCGCCCCTCTTGAGGGCCCTGCCTCTGGCTGCGAAGGATCAGCAGTGCGGTGCTCATGAGCGCCGCACCGGCCAGCCAATGCCAGGGCTGCCCGGTATCGAGCACCAGACCCAGGTAGTTGAGCTGTGCACCCATCATCGGTGCCAAGCGCCATTGGTAGGTCATTTCAACCAGCGCCCCCAGGCCGAGCGCAAACAAAACCCAGGCCGCCGCGTTGACCGGCGCGCGCCAACACGCCTGCAGCGCGCGGTGCAGACCAGGCATCAGGCCACCGGGCAGCCACCACAGCACCATGATGAAAAGCAGGCCGAGGTACAGCAGCCAGGCCGGCGTCCACGACGAGAGCACCACCGAGCCGAGCACCATGAGCACGCCGCCAACCACCGCCCCGCTCATCAAAGCCAAGCCTCCCATCAGGCTGAAGATCAGCACGGCCGCCGAACGCTGGCTCGAAAACACCTCCGGGCTGACGATTTCATTGAACATAGCACCCAGGGATCCGGATAGACCGGCCAAAAAAGCCGCCACTACAAAACTGAAGTGCCGGATGCGCCGCGGGTCCTGGCCCACAAAAGACACCCGTTGCGGGTTCTCGCGCACCGCCTGCAACAGCCGCCCGGTGGGCGTGGCCAGGTAAGCGCGCAAAATAAGCAGGGCCACCGCCAGATAGGCCAGGGCCAACAGATAGAGCATGGGCAGCCGGGCCCAGTTGGGCTCCCAGTCCAAGCCCGCCCCCCGGTTGGCCGAGACCCCCGCCTCACCTCCAAAAATCACCGGGAACATCTGCGCCCCGGCCCAGACCAGTTCGCCCAGGCCCAACGTGATCATGGCAAAGGCCATGACCGAATGGTGCCGAGTGGCCAGCCAGCCCAACGGCCAGGCCAGCAAGGCCGCCGCGCTCGCCGCGGCCAGCGGTACGGCCAGCATGGGAACGACCAGCCCCTGTTCAATGGCGCGCATGAGATGAATGGCCGCAAAGGCCCCGGCGCCGCTGTAGACAGCATGACCAAAGCTCACCATGCCGCCCTGCCCCATCAGCAGCCAGAAGCTCAGGCAGAACACGACGGCTGCGACCATCTGTATCAGCAGACCCAGCGCCTGCGCATTGAGCAGCGCGGCGCAAGCCAAGGCCAGCATGCAGGCCATCCCCCACAGACGCCTCATGTGCGTTGCCCCATCAGTCCACGCGGTCGCAAGGTCAGCACGAGCACCATCAGCGCGTAGGGGAGCAAGGGGGCCAGTTGGCTGATCTTGAGCTGGGTCAACGCGGCCGGGCCCTGCAGCCCCAAGACCTGGCCTAAGCTGAGATCGAGCCCGACGGCCAGGGTTTGCAGGCAGCCGATCAGCAGGCTCGCCAGCAAGGCGCCATAGAGCGAACCCAGCCCCCCCACCACGATCACCACGAACAGCACCGAGCCTATGGTCGCCGCGATGCCCGGCTCGGTGACGAAGGCGTTGCCGCCGAGCACCCCGGCCAGGCCAGCCAGGCCGCAACCCAGGGCAAAAACGCCCGTGAACACACGGGGCACATCGTGCCCCAGGGCCTGCACCATCTGAGGATGGGTCAGGGCGGCCTTGATCACCCGCCCGGTCAAGGACAGGCGCAAGTACAGGGCCAGGGCCATCAGCACCGCCACCGAGACCGCCATGATGAAGAGGCGGTAGGTCGGCAGCCCCACCCCCGCCAAATGCCAGCGGATTTGATCCAGGCCGGCGGGGACCGGGTAGCTCAGGGGCAGGCTGCCCCAAATCAAGCGGATCAACTCAAGCAACACCAGCGACAGGCCGAAGGTGACCAGCATTTCGGCCAAATGGCCTTGCGTGCGGACCGGGCGCAAGGCCCATCGCTCCACCGCCGCACCCCAGGCCGCTGTGAGACAGGGGGCCAGCGCCAGGGCCGGCCAAAAACCGATCCAGTGGCTCAAGCTGAAAGCCAGGTAGGCGCCCAGGAGGTAAAAGCCCGCGTGAGCGAAGCTGAGCACGCCCATCAGGCTGTAGATCAGGGTCAGTCCGCTGCACAAAAGAAACAGCAGCAGCCCGTAGCTCAAGCCGTTGATGAGAAAGACCAGAAAAAATTCCATGGGCGGGCGCGGGTCAGGGGGCCCCGATTGTTCCCCACCCGGGACTGCGCGTCGATGGGCAGCCCGTCAGGGGGCTTGCGGCCTTATTCGAGCGACTGGCGCTGCAGCAGCAAGATGCTGGCGCAGCTGTGGCCGGCCAGTTGCTTGAGGCGTGGGTCCGAGCGCTCAAACTGTTGCAGGGCTTTTTCAATGGGAATGACGCGAGCGTTGATGTCTTGCTCGGCGGTAAATTCCCACAGATAGGGCTTGCCCGTCAAACCCTCAGCCAAGCCAATGACACTGCCTTGCCCCAGCAGGATGCTGTGTTCGCGCCATTGGGCTCTGGCCTTGCCGGAGATCACCATCAGAGCCAAGCCGCTGTGCTCATCGCCAGGGCGGCCCAGACTCTCGCCCTTGCCAACGATGCGAACCGGCAGTTGGTCGCTGGCCTGCATCTGCAGGCACATGAGCTGATGCGCATCGGGCCGCTGCGCCCGCGTGGGGTCCTTGGCGTCATAAAGTTCTCGCGCAAGCTCCGGTCCGGTGTAAGTGCGGTCGCCCAGAACCGAAAAATCCGCCTGGCTCTCGCCGGCCTGGCTGCGCCGCAGCAGCTCGGTGAACATCTGCTGCTGCAAGGCCAAGCCCATCAAGGTGTAGGGCAAGACGCTGGTATCGCTGGCAAGACGCTCGCGCAGGCTCTGCGCGTTCATCATCACGACCTGAGTCTGACCCTGAGCGGTCGCCGTTTCAGCATGCAGGCCGTCTTCAAACATCGCGTGCTCGGCCAGGGTTTGCCCCTCACCGATGAGGCAGTCGGGCCCCTTGTCCGCGCGCTCGGTGATCTTGAGCTGGCCCGAAAGCACCAGAAACATATGTTCGACCTGCTCACCTTGGTTGTACAGGACTTCGCCATCGGCATAGCTTCGCGCCGTGCCGATGGAGGCGTCGGCCAGGGCAGCGGCCAGCAAGCTGACCTGTCCGGGGGCCGCCGGCATACCCGCTGGCGCCGCAGAAATCTTGGGGGCCACCTGGCTGAACACCTCCCGCCGGGGTCGGCGGGCCGCCTGCAAAAGCGCGTGCGTGCGTGCATCCAGCGGGGGCGGTGCCTGGCCCCCCATCTGGGCCAGTTGGGCCAGAGCCCGGGCCAGTTCGACTTCCAGCATGCGGGCCACGAACGAGTCTACGAAGCCGACGGGGGGTTTTCCCGGCTCGAAGAAAAACCGCTCGGCCGCATCAATACGAGGGGTGAGGGAGCTGGAGAGAGATTTGCTGGACATGTCCGATGGCTCTATCGGCACTCACCGACCGAGGTTTATCGTCACAAACTGGGCAATCTGTAGCCTTTCAGACTATTTCTTAGCAAAGTTTTCAAAATCTTACCAGTTGCGCCCAGTGGAATGCTGTCAACAAACAGGACATCGTCCGGGATTTGCCACTTGGCGATCTTGCCCTGGTAGAAGGCCAGCAGCTCCTCCCGGGTGAGCGTGGCGCCGGGCTTGAGCGTGACCATCACGATCGGCCGCTCGTCCCATTTGGGGTGGGGCACGCCTATGCAGGCGGCCATGGCCACCGCCGGATGCGCCACCGCCAGGTTCTCGATGTCGATCGAGCTGATCCACTCGCCGCCGGACTTGATCACGTCCTTGCTGCGGTCGGTGAT
>CAZCSD010000064.1:0-12800 GCA_964501235.1 uncultured Polaromonas sp.
GGCGTAAGCCAACAGATTTACAGTCTGCCCCCTTTAGCCACTCGGGCACCCGTCCGGCAAGCGAACCACAGATTATGCCATGGAAAACGGTCCGAACGCTACCAGGCAATGGGCTCGCGGCCCTGTGAAACGAGCCACCGATTGGCCGCGCCAAAGTGACCGCAAGCGACGAAGGGCAAGGGGGGGCGCGACGCTGACAAGGGCGAGGGGTGATTGGCCGAAAGCACCAAATGAGTGCGGGGGATCTCTGTCATCAGCGCTTGGGCATGCGCACCCCAGGCCATGAAAACCAGCGGCTTGCCGCCCTCGGCCAGCGCCCGGATAACCATGTGAGTGAGCGCTTCCCATCCTTTCCCGGCATGGCTGGCCGGTCGACCTTGCTCAACCGTCAGGACCGTGTTGAGTAGCAACACGCCCTGACGGGCCCAGTGCTGCAGGTCGCCGCTGGGCCCGGCAGCCGGGCCCACGTCGCGGTCACGCTCGCGCAGGATATTGCGCAGGCTCGGCGGCCGAGGAATGCCCTCGGGCACGGAGAAAGCCAGGCCCTGGGCCTGACCCGGGCCGTGATAGGGGTCTTGACCCACAATGACCACCCGCACCTCCTGAGGACCGCACAGCTGCAGCGCTCGCAAGGGCTGCGACGGGAAGATCACCGCACCAGAGGCCAAACGCGCCGAAATAAACGAGCCCAGACGCCGACCCTCTGGACCGGCCAGGAAGCGTTCGAGCAGCGGCCACCAGCCCTGGGCAACCGATCCTGGCCCCGGATCCCAGGCCTCAAGCGAATTGGCAGGCAGGGACGGCTCGACCGCATCAAACAAGTCCGGTGAGCCAGGAGGGGCAGGCCCGCGCGGCATGGGTGCGCTTCAGGCAAACAAGTCAGAGAGCGCTTGCCCCGGCTCATCGGCCCGCATGAAGGCCTCGCCGACCAGGAAGGCATGCACGCCAGACTCGCGCATTCGAATCACATCGGCAGCGTGTGCAATGCCCGATTCGGTAACCAGCAGACGATCGGCCGGAACCCGCGCGCGCAGATCCAAAGTGGTCTGCAGGCTGACCTCAAACGTCTTGAGGTTGCGGTTGTTGATACCCACCAAAGGCGTCTTGAGCGCCAGCGCACGGTCAAGCTCGGCGCCGTCGTGAACCTCGACCAACACAGCCATGTTCAAAGCCAGGGCAAGCGCCTCGAGATCGCGCATCTGCGCATCGTCGAGACAGGCGGCAATGAGCAGTACGCAATCGGCCCCCATGGCCCGCGATTCGTAGATTTGATAGGGGTCGATCATGAAGTCTTTGCGCAAAACTGGCAGATCGCAAGAGGCGCGAGCCTGCTTGAGGTAATCGGGCTCGCCCTGAAAAAATGATCGATCGGTGAGAACCGACAGACAGGCCGCACCATGCTCGGCGTAGCTTTGGGCGATGTCGGCCGGCATGAAGTCGGGGCGCAGTACGCCCTTGGACGGGCTGGCTTTCTTGATTTCGGCGATCACCGCAGCCTCTCCTGCGTCGACACGCCGGCGCAAGGCCCCGACGAAATCGCGCGTCAACACCCGCGACTGCGCATCGGCCCGCATGGTCTGAAGCGACTTACGCCGCATCGCATCGGCCACCTCTTCGCGCTTGACCGCCACAATACGTTGCAGGATATCGCTCATGCAAAGCCCCTCGCGGGTTTAGGCGGCCTTCAGACGCTGGCTCACCGCAATCAACTCATCGAGCTTGCGGTGAGCCGCCCCGCTGACCAGAGCCTGGCGCGCCATCGCCAGGCCGGCTCCGATATCGGCAGCCCTGTTGGCCGCGTAGAGGGCGGCACCGGCGTTGAGCGCAACGATGTCGGCCGCCGGACCGGGTTGTCCCTGGAGAACAGACATCAGCATATCGCGCGACTGATCCGGGGTTTCGACCCGCAGGGCGCGACCGCCAGCCATGGGAAGGCCGAAGTCCTCGGGGTGAATTTCGTACTCGCTGATCTGGCCGTCCTTGAGCTCGCCCACCAGGGTGCCCGCCCCCAAACTGATCTCATCCATGCCGTCCTTGCCGTAAACCACCAAGGCATGCTCGGCGCCCAATCGCTGCAAGGCGCGCACCTGTATACCCACCAAGTCCGGGTGGAACACCCCCATCAGAATATGGGGCGCGCCTGCGGGGTTGGTCAGCGGTCCGAGGATGTTGAACAGCGTGCGAACGCCCAGCTCCTTGCGCACCGGAGCCACATTTTTCATGGCCGGATGGTGGTTGGGCGCAAACATGAACCCGACGCCGACTTCTTCGATGCACTGCGCGATCGCCTCAGGGGTCAGGTGTATGTTCACCCCCAAGGCCTCCAGCACATCGGCGCTACCAGACTTGCTGCTGACACTGCGGCCGCCGTGCTTACTGACCTTGCCGCCGGCGGCGGCGACGACGAACATGGAACAGGTTGAAATATTGAAGCTGTGAGAGCCATCCCCGCCAGTACCCACGACATCCACCAGGTGCGAGCGATCGCTGACCTGCACCGGGGTGGCGAACTCGCGCATCACCTGGGCCGCTGCGGTGATTTCGCCTATGGTTTCTTTTTTGACCCGCAGGCCGGTGATGAAGGCGGCGGTCATCAAAGGGGACATCTCGCCACTCATGATCAGCCGCATGATGTGCAGCATCTCGTCGTGAAAGATTTCGCGATGCTCGATGGTCCGCTGGAGCGCCTCTTGGGGCGTGATTTGCAGGCGTTGAGGCATAAAAATTCTTGATGAGGAAAGCAATTGTCAGTCAGATCTGCACCGATTGCACTTTTTCAGACGCTGACGCCAAAGAAACGGCGGACGGTCGCGATGGCATGGTCTACGCCCTCCTCATCGACATCGAGGTGAGTGACCCAGCGCAGGCCCACCATGCCGGTGACCAGCACCCCCTCTTGCTTGAGGTAGGCCACCAGATCCGGCCCCCGGCCGTCGGCCACATCGATGAAAACGATGTTCGTCTGCGCCGATCGCAGGCTCAGTCCGGGTATACCTTCAAAGCCACGGGCCAGTCGTTGCGCCAGAGCGTGATCCTCAGCCAGGCGTGCCACATGATGGTCCAGCGCGTACAAAGCGCAAGCGGCCAGCAGGCCGGCCTGGCGCAGGCCGCCGCCGGCCATTTTGCGGATGCGTCGGGCCCGAGCGATCAGCTCCGCCGAGCCGCACAGAGCCGAGCCCATTGGTGCCCCCAGCCCCTTGCTGAAGCAGACCGAAACGCTGTCAAAGAAATCGGCGATCTCACGCAACCGGTCTAAGGGCCCTTGCCCGGGCGCGGCCGAAGCAAGTGCCGCGTTGAAGACACGCGCACCGTCGAGATGTGTGGCCAGGCCGCGCTTGCGGGCCAGCTGCGTGGCCGCATGCAGGTAGTCATCGGGCATGACATGACCGTTCCAGGTATTTTCCAGACAGAGCAAGCGCGTGCGGGCAAAGTGGGGGTCGTCGGGCTTGATAGCCTCGGCCATGTCCGATAGCTGCATCCGGCCCTGGGCATCCTGGGCCAGGGGCTGGGGCTGCACACTGCCAAAAACCGCAGCACCGCCGCCCTCGTAACGGTAGGTGTGAGCCAGTTGCCCGACGATGTACTCATCGCCGCGGCTGCAGTGGGCCAGGATGCCGCACAGATTGCTTTGCGTGCCAGAAGGCATGAACAGCGCCGCCTCCTTGCCGGTGATCGCCGCGATGCGCTCCTGCAGAGCATTGACCGTGGGATCGTCGCCAAACACATCGTCGCCGAGGCGAGCCGACATCATGGCCTGCCGCATGGCCGCTGTAGGGCGGGTAACGGTATCGCTGCGCAGATCAACCAGCATGCAAACCCTTTCGAAAGATAAGACCGGCGTGCAGGCACGGAACCGGGGAGAGCGAAGTATCGGAGATCGTGCCGATTGCGCGCATCAGGCACATCCGATTGGGCTCCGGTCGCATCATGACGATTCCAGAAAATTGCGCAGCATCGCGTGCCCATGCTCGGTCAGGATGCTCTCCGGATGAAACTGCACGCCCTCGATGGCCATGCTGCGGTGCCGCACGCCCATGATCTCGCCATCGGCGGTCCAGGCCGTCACCACCAGCGCCTCGGGGCAGCAGCTCGGGTCGATGGCCAGCGAGTGGTAGCGATTGACCGTCATCTGTTCGGGCAGACCGGCGAAGATGCCGACCCCGGCGTGCGCGATCACACTGGTCTTTCCATGCATCAAGCTTTTGGCGCGCACGATACGCCCACCAAAGGCGGCACCAATGCTCTGATGCCCCAGGCACACGCCCAGAATCGGCAATCGTCCGGCGAAGTGCGCGATAGCGGCCACCGAAATCCCCGCCTCCGCAGGCGAGCAGGGGCCGGGCGAGATCAGCAAGCGGTTGAAAGACCCGCCGCGATGGCGTTGTTCGAGGTCTGCGAGCTCCACCTCGTCATTGCGCACCACGGTCACCTCGGCGCCGAGCTCTCCAAGATACTGCACCAGGTTCCAGGTGAAACTGTCGTAGTTGTCGATGACCAGCACCTTGGAGCCGGCCGCCCGGCTGACAAGCGGGGGGGCGATGGCCTCGGGCGATACGGGGCAAGGCAAGGGGCTCATTGCAGACCCTCCTCAACGAGTTCGCTGGCCCGCAAGAGGGCGCGGGCCTTGGCCTCGGTTTCCCTCCATTCGAGTTCGGGCACCGAATCGGCCACCACACCGGCGGCGGCCTGCACATACAGGGTCTGGTCCTTGACGATCCCGGTGCGAATGGCAATGGCCATATCCATGTCGCCGGCGTAACTGATGTAACCACAGGCCCCACCGTAGAGGCCGCGCTTGCTCGGTTCGAGCTGATCGATCAGCTCCATCGCGTGCACCTTGGGCGCGCCGGTGAGCGTGCCGGCCGGAAAAGTAGCCTTGAGCACATCCATCGGCGTCACGCCCTCCTTGAGCAGCCCCTCGACATTGCTGACGATGTGCATCACATGGCTGTAGCGTTCGACCGCGAAGGCTTCGGTCACCTTGACCGTGCCAATTTGGGCCACGCGACCGATGTCATTGCGGGCCAGGTCAATCAACATCACATGCTCAGCCCTCTCCTTGGGGTCGGCCAGCAAATCGGCTTCGGCGGCCTTGTCCAACTCGGGGGTAGCACCGCGCGGCCGGGTGCCGGCCAGCGGCCGAATGGTGAGTTTGGTGCCCGTGGCCACCGTCTCCTGCCGCACCAGAATCTCGGGGCTGGCACCAACGACATGGAAGTCACCCAAGTGGTAGTAGTACATGTAAGGGCTGGGGTTGAGCGATCGCAAAGCCCGGTACAGTGACAACGGCGATTCGGTGTAACGCTTGCTCAAACGCTGACCCACCTGTACCTGCATGAAGTCGCCGGCCGCAATCAGCCCCTTGGCCCGCTCGACCGCAGCCAGGTAGCGGTCCTTGGGGAACTCACGACTGACGAGGTGCGCGTCACTGGTGCGCACCTGCGGCGCGCTCACTGAATACTGCAACTGCCGGGCAAGCTGCCTCAGGCGCCGCTTGGCCTGGGCATAGGCCTCGGGCTGGCCGGGGTCGGCATAGACAATGAGGTAGAGCTTGCCTGAGAGGTTGTCGATGACCGCCAGTTCCTCGCACTGCAAGAGCATGATGTCGGGGCAGCCCAGCGTGTCGGGCGGGCAACTGGCGGCCAAGCGCGGCTCAATGTAGCGTACCGCATCGTAGCCAAAGTAACCGGCCAATCCGCCGCAAAAGCGCGGCAGCCCGGGCCGCAGGGCCACCTTGAAGCGCCGTTGGTAGGCGGCGATGAAATCCAGGGGGTTGTCTCGGGAAGTCTCCACCACCCGCCCATCGGTAACCACCTCGGTGACCTGCGCAACACCAAAATCGCGGGCGCGCACAAAAGTGCGCGCTGGCAGCCCAATAAAACTGTAGCGGCCAAAACGCTCGCCCCCAACCACCGACTCGAGCAGAAAGCTGTAGCGGCCCTCGTCTTGAGGGCGGGCAAGCTTGAGGTAGAGAGACAGCGGCGTCTCCAGGTCGGCAAAGGCTTCGAGCAGAAGCGGAATACGGTTGTAGCCCTGCTGAGCCAGGCTCTTGAATTCCAGTTCGGACAACATAGGACAGGTCTTTCTTCGCAAAGACGGACGAATGCAGCTGCGCAAGCAGCCACCCCCAGGGGAGGCACCGACCAAAGAAGAAAGTGGAAAACCGCTCGAGGCAAGCCCGCCGGGGGGGCTCGCGCAGAAACTTCAGCCGCGCCAGGTCAGGCAGCGGCGCCAGGGCCATGCCCCCCGGTCGCTTGACCCTGTCGAGATGATGCGGTGAATGAACATGGCGGCCAGTGTAGCAAAGGCGCAGCGCGCGCGGCCCGACTCAGCCTCAGGCCACATCGGCCGTGCCCTGACGCTCCTGGCTGGCCTGGGGCGGCTCGGGCAAGGTCGGCGTGATCGACGCTCGATTGCGCAGAGACTCCAGCCGATAACCCAGGCTGTAGACCGAACTGAGTCGATAGCCGTTTTCCGGGCGCAGATCGAGCTTGACCCGCAAGCGCGAGATGTGCGTGTCCAGAGTGCGCGAGACCGCATCGGCCTGACCGCCCCAAACACTTTCTTGCAGGTACTTGCGCGAGAGCAGTTCGCCCAGGCGCGAAAACAAAAGGTAAGCCAGCTCGTACTCGCGATGTTTGAGTTCGATCAGCTCGCCCTTGATCGACAGGGTCTTGGCCTTCTGATCGAAAACATAGTCGCCCGAGACCAGCACTTCGCCGGTCTGGTCGGGGTAGGCACGGCGCAGCAGGGCATGCAGGCGGGCCAGCAGCTCTGGGACGCGCACCGGCTTGCACATGTAGTCATCGGCCCCGGCCTTGAGCGCCTCGACCAGGTCGGCCTCATCGACGTGACAGGTGACAAACAGAACCGGCACCCGGGCCTTGATGTTGGCACGGGCCCAACGCGTGACCTCCAGACCCGACATGTCGGGCAGATTCCAGTCCAAGATCAGCAAATCGAAGTTCTCTCGACGCAATTCGCGCAAGAGGGCTTCGGCAGTCGAAAAGGAATGACAAACATGACCCAAGGCGATCAGGAAGGAATTCATCCAATCGCGCTGGCTTTCATCGTCCTCAAGAACAGCGATACGCATAGCCGGGCTCCGTGTTGTGAAAATGAATTGTTAACGAGCCCGGATGTTAGTTTTAGCGAGTCGAAATGTTGATCCTCGGGGGCAGATGAAGGACGAAAAAACCTCAATATTTTTCTATATTTAACAAATAGAGGCGGCCCCGAAACGAGCCCAAGGTCCGCAGGACCGCGCTAGCTTGCTGCCAAGCGCGCGCGCATACCGGCGATGACCGACCTGTAATCGGGCTGGCCGAAGATGGCGCTGCCCGCTACGAAAGTGTCGGCGCCGGCAGCGGCCACCTGGGCAATGTTCTCCAGCTTGATCCCGCCGTCAACCTCCAGTCGTATGTCCTTGCCGCTGGCCATGATGCGCTTGCGCGCCGCCTCGATCTTGCGCAGCGCCGAGTCGATGAAACTCTGCCCTCCGAAGCCGGGGTTGACGCTCATGATGAGGATCAGATCGATGTCATCGATCAGCCAGTCCAGCACATCGAGGGGCTGGGCCGGATTGAAGGTCAGTCCCACCTGGCAGCCAGCCGACTTGATCGCCTGCACGCTGCGATGCACATGCGAGGACGCATCGGGATGGAAGCTGATCAGATCGGCACCGGCTTGCGCAAAAGCGGCGGCCAAGGCATCAACCGGTTGCACCATGAGGTGCACATCAATGGGCACCGCTTGCCCCTGCGCGGTGCGCGCATGCGGTCGCAGCGCGCTACAGACCATCGGCCCGAAGGTCAGGTTGGGGACGTAATGGTTGTCCATCACATCAAAGTGAATCCAATCGGCGCCGGCCTCGATGACATCACGCACCTCCTGACCCAGGCGGGAAAAGTCGGCCGAAAGAAGGGAAGGAGCAATGCGATAGGTCATGACAGGGCGCCGTCGAAAAGCTGCAGGCCCCGATTGTGCAGCAGCTCGCCTGCACCGCCTGAAAAGCGGGCTCAGACGAGGGCCGATAAGATGTGAACATGTCAAAGTACCGCATTGCGTGCCAGGCCCAGCCCCTCTTCCTGCCCGAGCAGTCGGACCCGCAGGCCGGGCTCTACGGCTTTGCCTACACGGTCACCATCACCAACACCGGCGAGGTGCCCGCGCAGCTCATAGCTCGTCACTGGATCATCTGCGACGCCCAGGGTCTGCGCGAAGAGGTCAAGGGCCTGGGGGTGGTGGGTCAGCAGCCCTTGCTGCGACCGGGCGAGTCGTTCCAGTACACCAGCGGCTGTCGGCTGCGCACCGGCAGCGGCACCATGCACGGCCGTTATTTTTTTGTGGCTGAGGACACCACGCAGTTCGAGGCCGAGATACCACTGTTCGTGCTGGAGGCGGGTCCCGCCACCGGTCCACGGGTGGTTCACTGACACGGCCAAAGCAAACCCCTCATATGCTTGGAGACATGGGTGAATTCGACCTGATCGAACGCTACTTTTCGCGCCCTTCGCACAGGGCCCTGGTCGGTGTGGGAGACGACTGCGCCTTGCTGCAACCCAGGCCCGGCACGCAAATGGCCATCTCCTGCGACATGCTGGTGGCGGGACGCCATTTCCTCGAAGATGTCTCGCCCCGCAAGCTCGGTCACAAAGCACTGGCGGTCAATCTGAGCGACCTGGCCGCCTGCGGGGCCAAGCCCCTGGCCTTCACCCTGGCCCTGTCGCTGCCCCGCGTCGACGAGGGCTGGCTGGCTGAGTTTTCCGGGGGACTGATGCGCCTGGCCGATGCCCACGACTGCGAACTTATCGGCGGTGATACCACGGCCGGTCCGCTGAGCCTGTGCATCACGGTCTTCGGCGAGGTGGAGGGTTCGGCCTTGCTGCGCAGTGGCGCGCGCGAAGGCGATGACCTGTATGTCAGCGGAAACCTGGGCGATGCCCGTCTGGCTCTGCGCGCCTTGACTGGCCGATGGCCTGTATCCGCCGATCTGCTGACCTGCCTGCGCGACCGTTTGGAACAACCCGAGCCCCGCATCGCACTGGGGCTGGCGCTGCGCGGATGGGCCAGTGCAGCCATCGACCTGAGCGATGGCTTGGCCGGCGATCTCGGCCACGTCCTCAAAGCCTCGGGGGTGGGTGCCACCCTGGAAGGGTCGGCCCTGATCGGTCTGCTGCGCGCCCGCAGTCACCCTCAGTGGCTGCAAGTCAGCCCCTCTGTGCAGGTACTCGACGAAGTTCTGGCCGGGGGCGACGACTACGAACTGGCTTTCACCGCGCCGCCACGAGTGCGCGACCAAATCCATCAAGCCGCCCAAAGCAGCCAAACACCGGTGACCCGCATCGGACGTATCGATGCGCAGCCCGGACTGCGTCTGGTCGACCTGCACGGTGAGACGAAGCCTGTCACCCAGGTTTCGTTTGACCACTTCCGGCCCCGCTGACGAGCCATGCAACCCGAGACGAAATTCGCCAGCGCCCCGTCCCCCATTGTGCGACCCGGGGTGAAGTTTTTGCTCGCACATCCAGCCCACTTCATCGCCCTGGGCGGCGGTGCGGGCCTGGCCTCGATCGCACCCGGCACGGTGGGCACACTCTGGGCCTGGCTGGCCTTTCTGGTCTTGGATCTCTACCTCACGCAGGCGCAACTGGGGCTGCTGATCGCCGCAGCGCTGCTGATAGGCTGGTGGGCCTGTACCGTCACGGCGCAACACATGGCCGTGGCTGACTCCAGTCACATCGTTTGGGACGAGGTGGTGGCCTTCTGGATCGTGCTCTGGCTGATCCTGCCCACGGGACTGGCGATGCAGGCCCTGGCCTTTGCCCTTTTTCGCTTTTTCGATGCAGTCAAATTCGGGCCGGTGGCCTGGGCCGATCGGCATTTCAAGGGACTCGGTCCGCGAGGCGGGCTGGGCATCTTGTTGGACGATTTGGTAGCTGCGTTTTGCACGCTGCTGGTGCTGGCCTTCTGGAGTTTCCTGCGCTCATGACACATCCTCTCGTTGTTGAACTGGCCGACCTGCTGAAGGCGCGCGGCCTGATGCTGGCCACCGCAGAAAGTTGCACCGGCGGCCTGATTGCGGCGGCCTGCACCGAGCTGCCCGGCTCGAGCCTGTGGTTCGACCGGGGCCTGGTGAGCTATTCCAATGAAGCCAAGAGCGAGTTGCTCGGGGTGCCACCCGAATTGATTGCCGCGCATGGGGCGGTCAGCGATGCGGTGGTCCGGGCGATGGTCGACGGTGCCGTGCGTCACTCGAGAGCGCAGGTGGCCCTGGCCGTCACTGGCGTGGCCGGCCCCTCGGGGGGCAGCGTCGACAAGCCGGTGGGCACGGTCTGGATGGCCTGGGCCTGGGCCGGTCAGATCGAGAGCCAGCGGCAACAATTCGCTGGCGATCGCGCTGCGGTGCGGCGCGCCACCGTCGAGCATGCACTGCGGGGGCTGATCGAGCGGCTTAAAACGAAAGCCGCCTGAGTCCTCAGGCTGATACCGAGAATCGGTATTCGATCTGTCCGCGCACCCGCTCGCCGGGCTGGAGCATGCAAGCTGGAAACAGTCGCTGGTTGGGCGCGTCGGGAAACTGCTGAGGCTCCAGGCACAGGGCTGCGCTGCGGCCGTACACCCGGCCATGCTTGCCCGCATGGCGAGGCAGCTGGCCGTCCATGGCCGCGCCACTGTACAACTGCAGACTCGGGGCGTCCGACCACAGCTCCAGGGCAATGCCGCTACCCGGCGCGCGCAGGCGAGCTTGCAGGTTCAATCGGCCCGCCGGCCCCTGGGTCCTATATGCGTGATCAAAGCCTGGCACGGGACCAAACTCAAGCTGCGCATGCCCTTGGGCCAAAGCTTCGCGCAGTGTGCGGGGCTGGCGGAAATCAAAAGCCGTGGCCTCGACCGCTTCCAGATGGCCCAGAGGGATGCGCGCGGCATCGACCGGCACAAACTCGTCGGCCAGAATCTGTAGCTCGTGGTCCAAGGCACTGTCTGCGCCCTCTCCCTCCAAATTGAAAAAAGGGTGGGCCGTCAGGCTCAGCGGCGTGACGGCGCCCATCACGCTGGCCTCATAGCTCAGGATGAGCCTGGCTCCTTCGAGTCGGCACTCCAGCTCCACATCCAGGTCACCGGGAAAGCCATCGTCGGCGCTACGCAAGCACAGGTGCAACTGCAGCCGGTCCTGCTGGTATGAGCGCACGCTGAAGACCCGGTGGCGGCTTCCGCCCGGCCCACCATGCACGCAATGTGGCCCCTCGTTGGCGGGCACGCGATACTCGCGCCCGCCCAGCTCAAAACGACTTTGAGCGATGCGATTGGCATAGCGCCCGATAAAGGCGCCCATCGAGGGCATGCCCGATAGCAACTGCCGCAAGCTGTCGTGGCCCAGGACCACGTCACGAGGCTGTCCATGTCGATCGAGCACAATGAGCTCGAGCAACCGGGCCCCCTGGTTGCAAAAGGCGGCTTGCAGATGCGTCGATCGCAATCGGTAAAGCCCCACCGCCTGACCCTCGATCTGACCGTCAAAGGCCTCGGGACTGAGCAGGCGCATCGCCACCGCCCTCGCTCAGGTAATGGGGGCGGGATTGAACAGCACCAGGGCGTTGTGCAGCTTCCACTGCTCAGCCCAGGTGCGCTTGCCACTGGCCACCGCGAGCAGCAGATCGAAAAGCTCGCGGCCGGCCTGCTCCACACTGAGCTGGCCGTCCGCGATACGCCCCGCGTTGACGTCCATCAGGTCGTGCCAGCGCCGAGCCAGATCGGTACGGGTGGCCACCTTGACCACCGGACAGGCTTGCAGACCATAGGGTGTGCCGCGGCCGGTGGTGAAGACATGCAGGTTCATGCCGGCCGCCAGTTGCAGCGTACCGCAGATAAAGTCGCTGGCCGGCGTGGCCGCAAAAACCAATCCTCGCTGATCGCGGCGCAGCTTTTCCCCGGGCGGGAGCACATGCGAGATAGCGGCACTGCCGCTCTTGACGATGGAGCCCATAGCTTTTTCCACGATGTTGGACAAACCACCGGCCTTGTTACCCGGCGTGGTGTTGGCACTGCGATCGACTTGCCCGCGCTGTAAGTACTGGTCGTACCAAGCCAGTTCCCGCACGATGGCCTGGGCCACCTCAGGCGATGCCGCCCGCGCAGTCAGCTGATCGACCGCATCACGCACTTCGGTATTTTCGGAGAACATGACGGTGGCGCCAGCACGCACCAGCAAATCGGCCATGGCCCCGACGGCCGGATTGGCCGTCACACCCGACAGAGCGTCACTGCCGCCGCACTGCACACCCACCACCAGCTCGCTGGCCGGTACGGTCTGCCGCCGGCGCGCGTTGAGGCGCTCCAGATGGGGACGGGCACTGGCCACGATGTCATCGATCATGGAAGCAAAGCCCACATGGTGCGCATCTTGCAAACACACGGTGTGCAGCGCGGACTGCCCGTCGGGGGCAATCGGGATGCTGCCGGCTGGCAACAGACGATCGGGCTGCAACTTCTCACAGCCCAAACTCACAACCATCACCTCGCCGCCAAAGTTCGGGTTCAGGCTGATGTGCCTTAACGTGCGGATCGGAATTTCAGCGCCGGGCGCATCGATGGCCACGCCGCAGCCATAGCTGTGCTCCAAAGCCACCACCCCATCGACCTGCGGGTACAGCGGGAGCAGTTCGCGACGAATGCGCTCGGTGGCGATTTCGACGACGCCGGCGACGCATTGCACAGTGGTGGTGATGGCCAGCAGATTGCGCGTACCCACTGAGCCGTCGGCATTGACATAGCCTTCGAAGGTGTAGCCGGACAGCGGC
>CAZCSD010000065.1:0-12736 GCA_964501235.1 uncultured Polaromonas sp.
ACCGGGGCCCAAACGCTGGGCGATGCGGATGTGCAGCGTTCCTACATGGGTTTGTGATGGCAACTCCTGCGTGCGTGATTGGAGCTGGGGCCGGTTTTGCCGGTGACCGGGTGGACCCGGCGGTGACGCTGGCGCGCAGCGGCGTCGATGCAGTGGTGCTCGAATGCCTGGCCGAGCGCACGCTCGTTCCGGCTATCCGGGCGCGGCGCGAGAATTCGCAGTCCGGTTTTGATCCGCGTCTGGTGCGAAGGCTCACGCCGCTTTTGCCGGTGGCGCATCGCAACGGTTGCCGCATCGTTTCGAACTTGGGTGCGGCCAATCCAGTGGCGGCGGCCGAGCGTATTGCCCGCCTGGCTCGCGATCTCGGCCTGGTCGGGCTGAAGGTGGCGGCCATCGTCGGTGACGATGTCTCCAACCGCACCGATCAGGTCTGCTGGACCGCCGAACCCGGCGCGCCCCTGCTCGGTGCGCATGTCTATTTGGGCTGCCACAGCCTGGCTGACGCGCTGGCGCAGGGAGCCGATGTGGTGGTGGCGGGTCGCGTAGCCGATTCGGCCTTGTTTTCTGCAGTGGCGCGCGACCGCCTGCAAGCCGGGCCGCACGCCCTGGCCGGCGCCATCGGTGTCGGTCATCTGCTCGAGTGCGGCGGGCAGCTCACCGGGGGCAATTACGAGCCGATAGCCGGCGCCGGTCGGCCGCCCCCGCTGTCGGCGCAGGATTACGCCCATTTGGGCTATCCCCTGGCCCGCGTGATGAGCGATGGTAGCGCTGAGATCGCCTTGCCGCCGGGGGCACCGGGCATCGTCGATGCCCTGACCTGCACCTTGCAACTGCTCTACGAGGTCCACGACCCCTCTTACTATGCCACGCCGGATCTGGTGGTCGATTTCAGCGCAGTTCGTTTCGATACCCTGGGCCCCAATCGGATCCGTATGAGTGGCGTGCGCTCCAAGGGTCCACCGCCCACGCTCAAGGTGGCCGGTTTTGTCGATCGGCCCGGCTTCATCATGGACTGCGAAATTGCGCTGGCTGGCGACGGGGCGCTGCAGCGCGCGCAGGTGATGGCCCAGGCGCTGCGGCTGCGACTGCAGGCCTGGCCAGCGGAGGACATCGCCGTCGATCTGGTGGGGGCCTCTTCGGTGCTGCGCGCCGGCTCGATGCCGCTGCCGCCCACACCCGCGGAGTTGCGGGTTCATGTGTCGGCCCGGTGCCCAGATGCCGAGCAGGCGCAGATCATCGAGGACGAGGTTTACGCCATGACGCTCAGCGGTCCGGCTGGCGGCAGCAGTGTGCGCAGCGAACGGCGTCCGCGCATCGAGGTGCTCGATGGCTACATGGCCCCCGAGCAGGTCAAGACCGACATCATCTGGAGGCAGTCATGAGGGTGGGTGACATAGCCGCTGGGCGCGCGGGCGATAAAGGCCAGGTCCTGGACCTCACATTGGTGGCCAAGGACGAGGCCGCTTATGAGGCCCTGACTCGAGCTTTGACGCCCGCGCGCTTGCAGCCCGTCCTCAATCGGGTGGTGCCCGGGCCGGTCTTGCGTTACGAGCTCCCCGGCTTGAAGGCGCTCAAATTCGTACTCCCCGAAGCCCTGCCCGGGGGCGTTTATGCCTCACTGCATCCGGGTCTGCATTGGCAGAAGGCAGCCATCTGGTTGCTGCTGGACCTGCATATCGAGGCTGGCCTCAAGGGTTTGCGCCTGCTCGCGCCGCAAGACCGCGCCGGGAGCTGCGAATGAAGGCCCTGAGCACTTGGCATCAAGCAGACGCCAATATCCGCTGGGAGAGGCTCTACGGCGATCGGGTAGAACCCTGCTTTGTCGATCGACCTGGCAGCTTGCACCAGATGCTAGAGCAGGCGGCGGCGCAGGTGCCCGAGCACTGCGCCTTGGTCTGTGGGGCGCAGCGTTGGAGCTACCGCGACTTGTCCGATGCGGCTGCCGATCTGGCGGCGGGCATGGCAGCCGCAGGTCTGCAAGCCGGCGATCGGGTGGCTCTTTTGTTGGGCAATCGCATCGAGTTTGTGGTCACCCTGTTTGCTGCGGCCCGCTTGGGTGCCATTGCAGTGCCTTTGAGCGTGCGCGAGCAAACGCCTGGCCTGCGCTACATGCTGCAGCACTGCGGTGCGCGTCTGTTGGTGCATGAAGCCGAACTGGCCGCCATGTTGCCCGCACCGGCCGAGCTGCCCGCCTTGCAGCATCGATGGCAGGTCGGCCAGGGGCCGGCGGCCGTCGGTAGCCTGCCTTATGCACAGCAGCTGGGCCGTGGGCCTCGCGTGCCCGTGGCCCCGGTCCACGAGCAGGACACTGCCGTTATTTTGTACACCTCCGGCACCACCGGCCGCCCCAAGGGGGCCATGCTCACGCATCTGGGCATCGTGCATTCGTCGATGCATTTCGCCAGGGCCATGAGATTGGGGCCGCAGGATGCCACAGTCGCTGCGGTTCCGCTTAGTCATGTCACAGGACTGGTGGCCCTGACCACCACTTTCGTTTACTGCGGCGGCAAGATGGTCATCATGCCGGTCTTCAAGGCGGCCGAGTATTTACGTGTCAGCGCAGCCGAGCGCATCACGCACAGCCTGATGGTGCCGGCCATGTACAAGCTGTGTTTGCTCGACCCAAGCTTTGGCTCACAGGACTTGAGTGCTTGGCGTATCGGGGCTTATGGCGGTGCGCCGATGCCCGTGGCCACCATCCTTGAATTGGCCGACAAGTTACCCGCGCTGATGCTGATGAATTGCTACGGTGCCACCGAGACCACCTCACCGGCCACCATCATGCCGCCCGGACAAACTTGCAGCCACAATGACACGGTAGGGCAGCCCCTGCATTGCGTCGATATGCGGGTCATGGATGATGAGGGCCGCGAAGTTGAGCCCGGCGTCTTGGGTGAGATCTGGATCAAGGGGCCGATGGTGGTGCGCGGCTATTGGGATAACCCGCAGGCTACTGCCGAACAGATCACCGGAGGTTACTGGCATTCGGGCGATTTGGGCACGATGGATGCACAAGGGTATGTCCGGGTGCTTGATCGCAAGAAGGACATGATCAACCGGGGCGGCTTGAAGATCTACACCATCGAGGTTGAGAACGCTCTCTATGAGCACCCGGCGGTGCAGGAGTGCGCGGTGGTGGCCAAGCCCTGCCCGGTTCTTGGTGAGCGTGTCCATGCTTTCGTCAGTCTCAAGCCTGGGCAGGCTGTTGACGCGAGCCTCAGCGAGGCGCTCAAAGCCCACTGCGCTATACGCCTGTCTGACTACAAGGTGCCTGAATCCTACACTGTGCAGCTCGAGCCCCTGCCGCGCAATGCCAATGGCAAACTGCTCAAGCGTCAGATGCGCGATCAGGTGGCAGTTCAGGAACCCAGGTAATCGGAGGCTCTTCCATGCACGCCGCTTCTCCCGCCCAAGCCGGTTCGTTTGCGCAGTCACTCGAGGAGGTGCGCAGCCGAGTCGGCCAGGAGGCCTTTGTCAGCCGATGGGTCGAGATCTCGCAGCGCCATATCGACCTGTTTGCGCAGGCCACCGGGGACTTCCAGTGGATTCACGTCGATGTGGCTCGCGCGCGGCGGGAGTCCCCCTACGGCAACACCATTGCCCACGGATTTCTCACCTTGTCCCTGCTGGGTCAGTTCTACGAGCAGCACCTGAGTCTGCCTTTTTGTGAAATGGGCCTTAACTATGGACTCAACAAGGTGCGCTTTACCCACCCCGTGCCCGCGGGCAGCCGGGTACGGGGTCGCTTTGTACTGGCCCAGTTGCAGGACATCGACGGTGGCTTGCAGCTGACCTTTCAGGTCACCCTGGAGATAGAGGGCCAGGAGCGACCGGCCTGTGTGGCCGAGTCGGTGGTACGGCAGTACTTCCAGGCCCAAGTTCCGGCCAAACCTTGAAAGACTCAACCCGATGAAGGCCCTGATCTGCAGCCAATACGGCCCGCCCGAGAATTTGCGGGTACTGGACGTGCCCGACCTCCAGCCGGCCGCTGGCGAGGTGGTGGTGCGGGTGCGTGCTGCTGGCGTCAACTTCCCCGACGCACTCATCGTGCAAAACCTCTACCAGTTCAAGCCCGAACCCCCGTTTTCGCCGGGCGGCGAATGTGCGGGCGAGGTTGTGGCGGTGGGCCAGGGCGTGAGTCGATTCAAAGTGGGCGACTCGGTCATCGCCCTGACCCTCTGGGGCGCTTTCGCCGAGCAGCTGCGCGCTCGCGAGGATCAACTCATCGCCATGCCGGCCGGCCTGTCTTACGAGGTGGCGGGTTCTCTGCTGTTGACTTATGGCACTTGTCTGCATGCCTTGCGCGATCGGGCTCAACTCAAACCGGCAGAGACGGTGCTGGTGCTCGGGGCGGCCGGCGGCATCGGCACCGCCACCATTGAGTTGGCCAAAGCGATGGGTGCGCGCGTCATTGCCGCTGCCTCCACGGCGGAAAAGCTGGCCACCTGTCGTGCGCTCGGGGCTGACGAGGTGATCAATTACCGTGAGCACTCGCTTCGCGATGCGCTCAAGCAGTTGACCGGCGGGCAGGGCGTTGATGTGGTGATGGATCCGGTCGGCGGCGATCTGGCCGAGACAGCCTTGCGCGCCATGGCCTGGCGCGGCCGCTATCTGGTGGTGGGCTTTGCCGACGGCCAGATTCCCCGGATGCCACTCAATCTGGTGCTTCTCAAGGGCTGCGCTATGGTCGGTGTGTTTTGGGGAGACTTCGTCCGGCGTGAGCCTCGGGCGGCTCAGGCCGATCTTCTGGACCTGGTGGGCTGGTTGCAGCAGCAGCGCATCAAGCCCTTGATTTCCGCGCGCTACGCACTCAAGGATGCCAGGCAGGCTATTTTGGAGCTCTCGCAGCGCCGCGCTCAAGGCAAACTGGTGGTGTTGCCGTGAGCCGGCGGGTGACCCTGATCACCGGCGATCCCAAGGGTGTGGGTGCGGCCGTTGCCTTGCAATTGGCCGCCCGCGGCGAGGCGGTGGTTGTCAATTTCAGCCGTCATCACGCCTGGGCCGACGAGCCAGACAACCACCTTTGCCCGCCAAGGCGGACAAGCCCTGCGTTTGATGATTGGGGAGCCGTACTCGCATGATTTCAAATACACCCTCGGCCGATGCATCGGTACTCTTGTGGCGCCAGGCGGGAGTTGCGCATGTGCGCTTTAACCGGCCCGCATCTCTAAACGCCATCGACCTGCCGATGGCTCAGGCCTTTCATCGCGCTTGTCTCGAGATCCAGGCCGACCCGCAGGTCCGGGTGGTGGTGATCAGCGCGGAGGGCCGCGCCTTCATGGCCGGCGGTGATCTGCCGAGCATGCGCGCCGATCCGGTGGGCGGCAGTTCGGCGCTGATTGCGCAAATGCATCCGGCGATCGAGTTGCTGGCCCAACTGCCCGCCCCGGTGATTGCCAGCGTCCACGGCGCGGTTGCTGGAGGTGGTCTTGGGCTGGCTTTGGCCTGCGACCTGCTGATTGCGGCCGCGGGCACCCGATTTAGCCTGGCTTATCCGCGTATAGGCACCAGCTCGGACTGCAGCACCTCCTGGGGGCTGGTCCGGTCGCTGGGCATGCGAAAGGCCATGGAGATAGCATTGCTCAATGAGACCGTCGACGCCGACGAGGCCCTGCGCATCGGCTTGGTTAACCGCGTGGTGGCGGCTGACCAGCTTGCCGATGAAACTGCGGCGTGGGCCACGCGCATCGAAAAATCGGCACCGTTGGCGACGGCCCATCTCAAAAGGCTGGTGCGCCAGGCCGATCAGAATGACTTGCACGCTCAGCTCGCGCTGGAGGCTCGGCTGTTCGGGCAATGCGCGGCCACCGCTGATTTTGCCGAGGGCATGGCCTCGTTCATGGAAAAGCGGGAGCCCCGCTTCCTCGGACGCTGAGGGGTGCTCCGGTCGGTGGGCGAGTGTGGCCTCGGGTATCGCCCGCCCCGGCCGATCGGATCCGCCTGGCCTTACAAGGTCGTCTTGCTCGCGGCCGCTTCAGCCCGGCGCGCAAACTCCTCCCGCAAGGCCTTGAGTTTTTCCAGCGGGTCTTCTTTGACGGTTTTCTGGTCAAGGGCCATTTCGGCAATGAAGCGGCTCGGGCTGGCAGCCACCGTTTCGCGCCCTTTTTTGCGCCTGCGCGGCCAACTCACCGCCAGTGTGGTCCGTGCGCGAGTGATGCCCACATACATCAGGCGCCGCTCTTCCTGAAGACGCAGGGCCTGGGCCGGGCCCTCGTCGTCTTCCTGCTTGAAGGGCAGCAGGCCCTCGATGCAGCCGACCAGCATCACATGCGGCCATTCGAGCCCCTTGGCGGCATGCAGAGTGGAGAGTGTCACCACGTTTTGTTCGCCCTCGCGCTCACTGATCGTCGATAGCAGGGCGATGGTTTGCACCACCTCCAGCAGGCTTTTAGGTTCGCGGCTGAGGCTCAGACCCGCTTCCTCCTCGACCTGACCGCCACAGCGCTGGGCCATCCAGTCGCAAAAGTCCATCACATGCGACCAACGCGTCGCTGCCGCTTGTGGGCTGTCCTCGCCGTCGTACAGGTGCTGTTCGTAGCCGATGTCCTTGAGCCAATCGCGCAGAAAGACTTGCGCCGCCTCGACGCCCAAGGTGTGCCGAGCGCGGTATTGAAGGTCGTTGACAGAGCGGCCAAACTCTTGCAAGGACCCAACTGCGCGTGCAGGCAGCGCGGTGCTCAGGCTGTGGCTGTAGAGCGCTTCGAACAAGCTGAGCTTGTAGCGGCTGGCAAACACGCCCAGACTCGACAGTGTGGTGTGACCGATGCCGCGCTTGGGGCTGGTGATGGCGCGCAAGAAAGCCGGGTCATCGTCGTTGTTGGCCAACAGTCGCAGCCAGGCGCACAGGTCCTTGACTTCGGCGCGGTCAAAAAAGCTTTGTCCCCCTGAGACCTTGTAAGGAATTTGCGCCTTGCGCAGGGCCTTTTCGAAGGGCTTGGCTTGGTGATTGGCCCGGTAGAGCACCGCAAAATCTTTCCACTCCCTGTGGCGGTCGCCGCTACCGGCACGCAGGCCTTGGATGCGCGCCACAATCCGTTCGGCCTCGTGGTCCTCGCTATCGCAGTCGATCACCCGAACGGGTTCGCCCTCGCCCAGTTCGGAAAACAAGGTTTTGGGGAAAAGCTTGGGATTGGGGCCGATCACATGATTGGCCGCCCGCAGGATGGCGCTGGTGGAGCGGTAGTTCTGCTCGAGTTTGATGACCTTGATCTGCGGAAAATCCTGCGGCAATCGTTTGAGGTTGTCCAGGGTGGCGCCGCGCCAACCGTAGATGGATTGGTCATCGTCGCCCACGGCGGTCAGTCGCGCGCGCGGCCCGACCAGCAGCTTGAGTAATTCATATTGGGTGGCGTTGGTGTCCTGGTATTCGTCCACCAGCACATGGCCGAGCCGCTTTTGCCAGCTTTCGCATACCGCCTCATGCTCGCGCAGCAGCTTGAGCGGTAGCCCGATAAGGTCGTCAAAGTCCACGGCCTGGTAGGCGCTCAGGCGTTCCTCATAGCGAGCCATGATGCGAGCCAGCGAAACCTCTTGTTCGTTGGCCGCCTGGGCCAAGGCCCGTTCGGCATTGAGGCCCTGGTTTTTCCACAAGCTGATCGCCCATTGCCACTGGCGGGCGGTGGCAGCATCGGTGCTGCCACCGCAGTCTTTGAGCAGGCTGGTGACATCGTCGCTGTCGAGAATGCTGAACTGGGGCTTAAGCCCGAGGGCTTGGCCATCTTGCCGAAGCATGCGGACCCCCAGGGCATGGAAGGTGCAGATCAGGGTGTCCAGAGCCTCGCGTCCGATGAGGCCCTTGGCGCGCTCGCGCATTTCGGCGGCGGCCTTGTTGGTGAAGGTGATGGCGGCAATGCTGGAGGCGGGCAGCCCCGATCGAATCAGGTGGCCGATCTTGTGAGTGATGACCCGCGTCTTGCCTGAACCGGCTCCGGCCAGCACCAGACAGGGACCCTGGATGTGATGAACGGCTTGAAGTTGCGCGAGGTTGAGCGAGGGCGATCGGGGAGCGCTGTCGTGCATGAGTCTGTGCGGTCAGCCGGCCCCAAGTGACCGGCAAAGCGCGACATCATAGGCCCCTTCGTGCCCGCGACGGCTGGTGGCAGCAGTCTTGGCCCGCCCGTTGACAATACGGACTTCATGATGGCCATCTTGCTTCAAACTTTTCCCTTCTTTGCCCTGGTCCTGTGCGGCTTTATGGCGGCGCGCCTGCGCTTCCTGCCTGTATCGGCCATTACCGGGCTCAATGCCTTCGTGCTTTACTTTGCGCTGCCCTGCATGCTCTACCGCTTTGGAGCCGACACGCCGCTGGCGCAATTGCTCGATGTCAAGCTGGCGCTGCTGTATCTGTTGTGCGCCTTGCTGGTGGTGTCCCTGGCGGTGCTGATCGCTCGCAAGCGCAAGCTGAGCTGGAACGACGCTGCTTTCGGAGCCCTGGTGGCCACCTTCCCCAACACCGGCTTTATGGGAGTGCCCTTGCTGGTGTCGTTCATGGGCGTGCAGGCTGCTGGTCCGGCCATTGTCACCATCCTCGTTGATCTGGTTCTCATCAGCTCTCTGTGCATTGCGCTCTCGCGCCTGGACGGCGCCGGCCTGCACGGGGCCGAGCAGGCGGCCGCGCAAGCGCTCAAAGGCGTGCTGTCCAACCCCATGCCTTGGGCGGTGCTGCTCGGTGCGCTGGCGTCGGGGCTCGAACTGCAGCCGGTGGCGCCGCTCCTCAAGACCATCAACTTATTGGCCGATGCAGCCTCGCCAGTGGCTTTGTTCACCATCGGGGCGGTGTTGGCCCGCTCCCAGATGGCCAGCGCGGGCCGCGCCGTGCTACCCTCTGGCGAAGAGGCGGCCGTGGTGCTGATCAAGCTGGTCGTGCATCCTGCTCTGGTGGCCGGATTGGGCGCTCTGGCCATGGCCGGCGGTCTGGGCTTGAGCGCGCTCTCGGTGACCACCGCCACCTTGGTGGCGGCTTTGCCGAGTGCCAGCAATGTGTCTTTGCTGTCCGAGCGCTTTGGCGCCAATACCGCGCGCATCGCTCGCATCATCCTGTGGTCGACGGTACTGGCCTTTCTTACCTTCTCGGTAGCGGTGGCCTGGTTGCTTTGAGCGCCGGTGATAGCGACGCGGTGCGGTCGCGCTCGACTCAGATGCTCAGCGGGTCGACATCGAGGGCCCAGCGCGTCAGTCGCTTGAAAGTCCCCTGGCTGCGCAGCTGACCGAGCAGGGGTTGCCAGGCGCTCATGAACTGCTGCAGGGCCGGTCGCGAGTCGCTCTCGATGAGCATCTGCGCCCGCTCGACATTGGCCAGTCGCTGCAGTGGCATGGGCACAGCCGGATACAGCTGGACCCGTTCGGCGCCGGGCAGGGCCTGCTGTGCAGCGCCCTGCGCTGCGGCTCGCAGAAAATCCTGGGCCAGGTCTTGCGAGGCTGCTTCGGCGCGCAGCAGGGCGGTGTGACTAAATGGCGGCAGGCCGGCCGCTTGCCGGTTCTGCAACTCTTCTTGCGCAAAGCCGGCATAGTCGTGGCGGCGCAGAGCGTCAAACAAGGGGTGCTGCGGGTGAAAGGTTTGCACCCACATCTGAGCCGTGGCGCTGTGATGCGCTTGCCGTCCCGCGCGACCGGCCGCTTGCATCAGCAGGGCGAACAAGCGTTCCGGGGCGCGAAAGTCGCTCGAATAGAGTGAGCCATCCGGGTTGATGGCAGCCACCAGGGTGATATGACGAAAGTCGTGGCCTTTGGTCACCATCTGTGTGCCCACCAGCACATCAGTCTGGCCGTCATGCACTTGGGCCAGCCGCGATTGCAGCGCGCCTTTGCCGCGAGAGCTGTCGGCGTCGATGCGTAACACCCGCACTGGCGATCCGTCAGGCCGTGTGAGATGACTCAGCAAGTGCGTCACTTGCTCCTCGAGTTGCTCGGTACCGCGACCCACCGGGGTGATGTCCACATTGCCGCAGTCGGGGCAGCCGCGCGGCACCGGCTCGGCATAGCCGCAGTGGTGGCATCGCAGGCTGCGGTCGATCTTGTGGAACACCCGGTAGGCGCTGCAGTGCGGGCACTGGCTTTTCCAGCCGCAAGCCTGGCAGGCCAGCACGGGCGCATAGCCGCGGCGATTGAGAAAGATCAGCGACTGCTCCCCGCGCGAAATCCGTTCGGCAATGGCCTGCAGCAGGGGTGGCGCGATCAGGGTGCCCTTGGCCTGCTGTGTCATATCCAGCACCCGCACCTGCGGGCCGGCCCCTGGGCCGCGGGCGCCCACGCGCAGCGGCATGTCCAGCCGCAGGTAGCGCCCTTTCAGGCAGGCCTGCCAGCTCTCCAGCGAGGGCGTGGCCGAGCCCAGGATGACGCGGCAGCCTGCCTTTGTGTCGGGGGCCGAGCGGCTTTCCAGATGGGCGCGGTAGATGGCCAGGTCGCGCGCTGAATAGCGCGCCCCCTCCTGCTGCTTGTAACTCGGATCGTGCTCCTCATCGACCACAATCAGTCGCAGCTGCGGCAATGAAGCGAGTACCGCCATGCGGGTACCCAGGATCAGGCGTGCCCGCCCAGTGTGGGCTGCCAGCCAGCTTTTGAGCCGCTGCGCCGGGGTCAGCCCGCTGTGCAGGGCTACCACTGCCCCCGGTCCCAAGGCGGCAAAGCGATCGCGCAGCCTCGTCTCAAGTTGCGGCGTCAGGTTGATCTCCGGCACCATCACCAGTACTTGGGCCTGGGGTTGATGCTGCAGCACCTGTTCGGCCGCCCGCAGGTAAACCTCGGTCTTGCCGCTGCCGGTGGTGCCAAACAGCAGAGCAGGCCGGTCCGCTTTTTCGAACGCTTGCAAGGCCTGCGCCTGCTGCTCACTTAAAGGGGGACGCTCGATCCCCGCGTTGGCCACCGGGGGGGATGAGGCGGCTTGTTTTTTAAGGCGGCGAGCCAGCCCTAGGGCGTCGAGTTCGCGCAACTGAGGCGGCAGGGCGGCGAGGGCCACTTCGCCGATGGCGCGCTGGTAGTAGCTGGCGGTAAAGCCAATCAGCGCTTGCCAATTTGTTGACAGGGCCGGTATGCCTTCGAGTGCGCCCAGGACCGATTTGCTCTGCCCCGGGCTCAGTCCGCCCGCATCGCCGCGCGTGCCCCACACCACACCGAGCACTTCTCGCCGACCCAAGGGCACGCGCACCAATTGCCCGGGTGAAAGCGCCGACTTACTTTCATAAGTGAGAGGGCCGGTGATACCGCTGTGAGCCGGCGCAGCGACCACGATGTCGAGCCAAAAACTCATTTTTTTCGTTTTGTCGCAATTCCACTTTCGCAAAATCAGCTAAGTGTTTGATTTGAATGAGACTTTGGAATTGTCCAGGGTTCGTGTGGATAACTTTGTTGATAGTTGCCCTCGGCCCTCCGCTAAGCCTTGAAAATCAAGACCTTGCTTGTTTTGCCCGGATTTCCAGCATTGGAATAAAACCCTTTAAAAACAATCACTTGGGCGCGTTCGGATTCTTGAATCGGTCGGCCCTGCTTTTGAATTTTCTTTTCGCACCGCAGCACGATTTTTGTGCATAAGTCGAGCCCTGCACAGTCCTTTCGTGCTATATGCAGACGCTGCTTTGGAGTCGGTCTTGGCCGAGGCCGGCCCCGGGGGGGCGGGCCTGCAGCTTAGCGAGCAGACCGCATCTTGCGCGAATGGGTATGAACCGCCTCGACCAGGGCCTGTACATGATCGGGCGGGGTGAACTGGCTGATCCCATGGCCGAGGTTGAAGATGTGCGTGGGGCCGGGGGCGTTTGGATCGGTGTGCGGCGGCCCGAAGCTTTCGAGCACGCCCTTGACCTGCTCGGCAATCGCCTGCGCAGGCGCGAACAACACGTTCGGATCAATGTTGCCCTGCAGCGCCTTGCCTGGGCCGCCGGCTTGACCGCCCACCTGCGCGCGCGCCCGCCCAAGATGGACCGTCCAGTCCAGGCCCAGTACCTCACAGTCGAGCTGACCCATCTCTTGTAGCCACAGGCCACCCCCCTTGGTAAACACAATGCGCGGAATGACCGCGCCGTCCTGGTTGCGCTTGAGCTGGGCCAGCACCCGGCGGGTGTAGTCCAGGCTGAAGGTCTGGAAGGCCCCGTCGGCCAGCACCCCGCCCCAGCTGTCGAACACCATCACCGCCTGCGCTCCGGCTTCGATCTGCGCGTTGAGGTAGGCGGCCACCGCATCGGCATTGACCGCCAAGATGCGGTGCATCAGGTCAGGCCGTGCGTACATCAGGCTCTTGACCAGCCGGTAGTCGTCACTGCCACCACCTTCGACCATGTAGCAGGCCAGTGTCCAAGGGCTGCCCGAAAAACCGATCAGAGGTACGCGACCCTGCAGGGCTTTGCGGATGGAGCTGACGGCATCGAAGACGTATTGCAGCTTGTGCATGTCCGGCACGGTCAGCGCAGCCACGGCGGCCTCGTCTCGCACCACTTTCTCGAACTTCGGTCCCTCGCCTTGTGCGAAGGACAGGCCCAGCCCCATGGCATCGGGCACGGTCAAGATGTCAGAGAACAGGATGGCCGCGTCGAGCCTGTAGCGCTCCAGCGGCTGTAGCGTGACCTCGGTGGCGAACTGCACATTGGTGGCCAGTCCCATAAAGCTGCCCGCCTTGGCTCGCGTCGCGCAGTATTCGGGCAGGTAGCGCCCGGCTTGCCTCATGAGCCAGACGGGGGTGTGGTCGGTGGCCTGCCGCAGGCAGGCCCTCAGAAAGCTATCGTTTTGCATGGCTTGGGTGGTGAAGGCC
>CAZCSD010000066.1:0-10954 GCA_964501235.1 uncultured Polaromonas sp.
ATCCGGTCGGCGATCTTGGCCGAGACCATTTCAAACACCCCGGGGGCCGAGAGCAAACGCTTTTCGCGCAGCCGTGCCGCCAGCCGGGCGCGGCGCTCGGCCGGGCTGACCCGCGAGAGGCCGCGAACAATGCCCGCTTGCGAGGCACTCATGCGATGGCCTCGGCGCGGGCCAGTGCGTCAAGCATGGAGGTCTTGCGCAGGTAGGCGCGAGCGGCCACCGGATCGGCCGCGGTGGCGCGCAGCGCATCCTGGGTTTTCTTGCGCTCGACCGGGTCGCGCTCCTCAATTTCTCGCTTATTGCGCGCGGTACTGGCATTGATGTACTCAATGGCAATGGTGCGCCTCTGGCGCTCGTAGCGATCGAGAAGGGCCCTGTCCTGGCCCTGCATCACGGCCAGCAGCTTCTCGCACAGATTGAAGGCATCGTGCACGCCGCCGTTCATGCCCATACCGCCCAAGGGATTATTGATGTGCGCAGCATCGCCAGCGAGCAGCACCCGCCCCTTGCGAAACTGCTTGGCCACCCGTTGGTGCACCTTGTAGAGCGTGCGGTGCATGGTGCGATACGGCGCGGGCTGGGGCAGCAGGTTCTGCAAGCGGGCCTGCACCGCCTTATCGGTCAACACTTCTTCGTCGCTCTCCTCAGGGCGGGTGGGAAAGAGTACGCGCCACAGGGTGGGCACCCGCAGCAACACGCACCATTCCTTGGGGTCCGAGCAGTAGTTCACGTAAGAAAGCCGCGGCAGATGGTCGGCAAACTCGAAGTCGGTGGAGATCACCAGGAAGCGCTCCGGGTAGGTGAAGCCTTCGAACTCGATGTCCGCCCCACGCCGCACCGCGCTCCAAGCACCATCGGCACCGATCAGGTAGTCAGCTTGCAGATCAAGCGTCTCGCCCGAACGGTGGGCCACCACCCGAACTTGATCGTCGGTCTGGGAGACGGTCTCGACCTTGGTGTCAAACAAAATCTTCACATGCGGCAATTGGGCCAGCTGGGCCTTGATAGCCTCGGTGAGCTTCCACTGCTCGCACTGCAAACGGAACGGATGATCGGTGTCCCCGCGCAGCAGGTCCATATCGAACTCGGCAATCACACCTTCGGCACGATCGCGCTGCTGGGTGTAGCGCGCCACCAGCCCCTGCGGCACGATGGTCTGGGCCAGCCCGTACTTGGCCAGCATGTCCAGCGTGGGCGGATGAAAAGTGGAGGCGCGCAAATCCATGCTCAGGCCCGAGGCCGATTCCAACAGGGTGACGGCGATTCCGGCGCGACCAAGCACCAGGGCGCTGACCATGCCCACTGGGCCGGCTCCAGCGATCAGGACGTGCGAGTTGTTCAAAGCAAGACTCCCGGTTAAGACCTCCAACTGTACACAAATTGAGTCCCGGGACTGCGTCGCCAGAACAAGAGGGCTCCGGACCCGAAGGGCCTGTCGCCCGCCATCCCCTTTGAAAAAGGGGAAAAGAGACAGTACAAACCCTAGCAATAACCCGAGCCCAGAGATAGAAACCCTTTTGGTTGTACACAATCCCGTATAGTTCGTCAAACCTTGCAAGCCCCATGACCCGCGCCAGCAGCCTCGCCTACGACACCGTGCGACAGCTCATCCTCGATGGGAGCTTCATGCCCGGCGAGCGCCTGGTTGAGGAAGATCTGGCGCACAGAGTGGGGGTCTCCCGGACCTCGATTCGGGACTGCCTGCGAAGGCTGGCCGGCGAAGGCCTGCTGCGCACCGAAGCCAACCGGGGCACCTTTGTGGCAGAACTGAGCGCGCAGGAGATCGACGAGATCTTCCAGCTGCGGGCGGTGCTCGAAGGGCACGCCACCGCGCTGGCCGCCGTCCATGGGCGAGCAGAGCACTGGGATCGGCTCAGCCAGGCGGCCGATGCGATCGATGAGCTGCTGCAGAAAGAGCTCGATCCGAAAGCCTTTTTTCTGGGCTTTCAGGCCAGCAACACCCGCTTTCACCAAATCCTGCTGGAGGCCAGCGGTTCCAAGCGTTTGCAGGCCCTCTCCAAGTCCCTGATTGAACTGCCGCTGGTCACCATGAAGCAGCACAACTGGCCGGGCGAGGTGCGCGTGCGTCGGTCCAACGAGCAGCACCGCGAGATCATCGCCGCGCTAAGGGCCCGCGATCCCCTGCTGGCCCGGCTGCAGGTGCAGTCGCACATCATTACCGCTCGGCCTCGGGCGATGGCCGAAGCCTCTCAACGCCCGGTGCCCCTTCTATGAAAGCAATGATCGAGGCGTAACGGCGTCTGGCTCTACTCTGACGCAGGCTCCGATGTGGTGCAAGTCATTAGTTGATGAACTTTTATTCATCTGCACGTTTACACCCTGAGCCCCCCAAAAAAAAGCCGCCCCACGGGCGGCTTTTTTCAGCATCAAAGCCGAATTACATCGGCACCTTTTTGCCGTCCTTGTACGAGTACAAAGTGATGGCGGCGTTCTTGAGTTCGCCGTTGGGCTCAAAGGCAATCACACTGGTCACACCCCGGAAGTTGCTCTTGGGCAGATGAGCCGTGTAGACCTTGGGGTCGACCGAGTTGGCCCGCTTCATGGCGTCAACCAACACAAAGGTGGCATCGTAGGTGTAGGGGCTGTAAACCTGGAACTGGTTGGGATACTTGGCGTCGTAACGCTTTTTCCAGGCATCGCCGCCGGGCATCTTGTTCAGCGAAGCACCGCCCTCGGCGCAGATCACATTGTTCAAGGTCTTGGCGCCACCGGCGAGTTTGGCAATTTCGGAAGTGCAGATACCGTCCCCACCGAAATAGCGCACGTTGGCCATGCCCAGTTGCTCCATCTGACGCAACATCGGGCCCGCCTGCGGGTCCATGCCGCCATAGAAGATGGCATCCGGATTCTTGGCTTTGATAGCCGTCAGGATAGCCATGAAGTCAGTGGCCTTGTCATTGGTAAATTGCTCGTCGACCACCTGCATGCCCTTGGCCAGAGCCGTGCGCTTGAACACTTCGGCCACACCCTGGCCGTAAGCGGTGCGATCGTCGATGATGGCCACCCGCTTGAGCTTGAGGTTGTCGGCTGCGTGATTGGCCAGACCGGCCCCCAAGGCGTTGTCGTTGGCAATGATGCGGAAAGTGGTTTTATAGCCCGGACGGGTCAGGTTGGGGTTGGTCGCTGCGCCGGTGATGTGTGGAATGCCGCAGTCGTTATAAATTTTAGAAGCAGGAATGGTGGTGCCGGAGTTGAGGTGACCGACCACGCCGGAGACCTTGGAGTCGCACAGCTTTTGGGCTGCAGCCGTACCCTGCTTGGGATCGGCGGCGTCGTCCTCAGCCACGATCTCAAAGCGCAGGCGCTTGCCACCGATGGTGATGTTTTGCGCGTTCAGATCCTCGATGGCCATGCGCACGCCGTTTTCGTTGTCACGGCCGTAGTGAGCCTGCGGGCCCGAGGTGGGGGCCACATGGCCGATGCGCACCACTTGGGTATCCTGCGCGTAGCTCAGGCTCGCTGCAGCCATCAGGCTGGCCAGAGTAAGAGTCTTGAGTTTGAGTTGCATGAAAAATCTCCGTAAAAGGTTAAGAAAGCGGGTCTGGTGGACCGCACCCCTCTGGTTGAGGAATCGGATCCGTCTCTGCCGTGCCAGCCCGCCACCGGAACGCGCATTGTGCCCCAGCGGACGGGACCGGCCGCATCAGCCAGGTCAGCAACAAGACCGGATTTTTACTCTTGACAGAGACAATGAGAAACGAAGGCCGCCCTCATGCCTCGCGCCCTGATCGATCGTGGGCCTCAATGCTCAGACCGCGGGCCTGATAGTCGCGCCAGCGCCGTCGCCCGGCCTGCGTATCGGCCGGATCGGTGCTGATGAGTTCCAACCAACGCTGCACCGGCCCCGGCCCCTGGGGTAAAGCCAGCCCCAAGTTAATCAGGACCTGCCGCCCATGGCCCTCGACCCAGGTATCGGATAACCACACCGGGCTGGCCGATCGGGTCGTCTCCGAAGCCTGAGCGTTGCAGTGCGGTAAGAAGGAGGCCGGCTCGTCCGTCCAAAGACGCTGATCGACGATCACAAGTTGTTCGGCCGGACACAACACCAAGGCCGAGAGATCGCGCTCAAGCACCTTGTGCAAGAGCCGCTGAAGATAGCGCGGCTTGTCACCGATGTTGTAATGAAATTCAACCCGGGTCATACCTTCTTGCGGCGCACACCCGCGCCCGTACCTGAAGCCTCCGCCTGGGCCAGCAGATAGCGCACCAGCAGGCCCACGGGCCGGCCGGTGGCCCCCTTGGCTGCTCCGCCCCTCCAGGCCGTGCCGGCAATATCCAGATGCGCCCAAGGGTAGCGGCTGGCAAAACGCTGCAGAAACTTGGCGGCAGTGACGGATCCGGCCGCTCGTCCGGCCACGTTGGCCACATCGGCGAAGTGGGTCTTCAGGCCCTCGGCATAGTCGTCGTCCAGGGGCATACGCCAGCACGGGTCAAGCGCCTCCTCACCGGCCCGCATGAGGTCCTGAGCCAGGGTGTCGTCGCTGGCAAACAAACCGGACCGCACACTGCCCAGCGCGATCACACAAGCGCCCGTGAGGGTGGCAATGTCCACCACGGCGCGGGGCTTGAATCGCTCGGCATAGGTCAGGGCATCGCAAAGAATGAGGCGACCCTCGGCATCGGTGTTGAGAACCTCGATCGTTTGACCGCTCATGCTGTGCACCACGTCACCGGGCTTGAGGGCGCGACCATCGGGCATGTTTTCGCAGGCCGGAATCAGCCCGACGACATTGAGGGCAGGCTGCAGCTCGGCCAAAGCCCTGAAGACGCCGAGCACGCTGGCCGCCCCGCACATGTCGAATTTCATCTCGTCCATTTCGGGCGCTGGCTTGATCGAAATACCGCCGGTGTCAAAGGTGATCCCCTTGCCCACCAGAACCACCGGAGCCTGACTGCGGGTTGCACCGTTGTAGCGCAGAACGATGAATCGCAGGGGTTCCTCAGAGCCGCGGGCCACCGCCATGAAGGAGCCCATGCCCAGGCGGGCCACCTCGCGTGGGCCGAGAACCTCCACTCGCATCCGCTTGAAGCGCGCCAACTCCCGCGCCGCCCGAGCCAGCAAGGTCGGGGTTGCATGATTGGGCGGACGGTTGCCCCACTCGCGGGCCAGCGCAACGCCATGAGCCGTAGCCAAAGCGTTGTCAAAGGCTTTGCGCACGCCCGCCTGCGCCCCCACGCCCAGGATCAGGCGCTGCGGTCCGGCGGGCACCGGCTTGGATTTGGTGTGGCGGTAGGTGTAAGTCGATTCAGCCCCGGCCGTCAGGGCGGCCTGCACACAGGCAGCCAAGTCGATGCCCTCGGAGGGCAGCCAGGAGAGGCTGACGATGATTTTTTGCGCACGAGTCCCCTTGAGCGCCCCCAAGGCCGCCTGGACGGCCACACGGACCTGGCGGGCCGAGGCCGCCCCGACACCGGCCAAAATGAGACGGGTAGCCTGCAGACCCGCGCTCTTGTAAGCCTGCAGGAGCTTACCTGGCTCGGGCTCGAAATGTCGCGCCTTGATGGCCTGCTCGATCAGGACGGTCAGCCTGTCGCTTTGGGTCGGGACAGCCGAGGGCACGAGCACAATCAATGCGTCGCAGCGTTCGGAGGCGGTGCGCGGACGGCTCAGCGTTTTGAGTTCGAAGTCCATAATTGGGGTTTCCAGGCCACGGATTGCTTTTGTTACCACTGCGCGATGTTATTCCAATCGTCTCTCCGCAAAGAACTCGCGCGCAGCTTCGGGGCAACCCTGGTGGTTCTGACCACCATCATCCTGACCATTGTGCTCATCCGGACACTGGGGCTGGCTGCCAAGGGGCAGGCCAACCCGCAGGACGTTGTGCTACTGATGGCCTACGCTACCCTCGGACGCCTGCCTACGATCCTGAGCCTGTCCCTGTTCATCGCCATCTTGAGCACGCTCTCCCGGATGTACCGCGACAGCGAAATGGTGGTGTGGCTTTCCAGCGGTCGCAGCCTGGCGAGCTTTGTACGCCCAGTAATGCGTTTTTCCTGGCCGGTTCTGCTGGTCATCGCCGCCTCAGCCCTGTGGCTGTGGCCCTGGACCAGCCAGCAAACCCAGGAACTGCGAAGCCGCTACCAGCAGCGCAGCGATCTGGACCGGGTGGCCCCGGGCCAGTTTCAGGAATCGTCCGATGGATTGCGGGTTTTTTTCGTCGACCGTGACTCTCAGAACACCAGTGGTAACGATATCTTCATCTCCACCCGGGACTCGAAATCGCGCGCGGTAGTCACCGCCCAGTCGGGTCAGGTTGAAATGCTGGACTCGGGCAAGATCCTGCAGCTCGAGCGCGGTCAAAGAATGGAAATTCAAATGGAGGGCAAGGACAGCACTACCGCCCTGCGTATCAGCGAATTTGAGCTCTACGGCACCCGCATCAGCAGTTCAGGTTCGGGCGGAGCCAACCTCAATTCCCATAAATTTCTGCCGACCTGGTCGTTGATCGAGACGCCCACCCCGCCCCACCTCGGCGAGCTTGCCTGGCGTGTGGGACTGACCCTCTCGGGGCTTAATCTGGTTCTTCTTGCGGTGGCCATGGCGCACGCCAATCCACGGGCCGGTCGCAGCGGGCGCCTGATTTTGGCTCTTTTCACCTTTCTGGCCTACAGCAACCTGATGACGCTGAGCCAGAACTGGGTGGCTTTAGGCATGGTCGGTTTCCCAGCCATGATGCTGGCCCTGCACGGGGGCTTTCTAAGTGCGGCCCTGATCTGGCTTTGGGCCCGCCATACCGGATGGTCCCTGCCCCATCCAGGCCGGTGGCTGCCGAGGATGAGGCGGAGCCCGACATGAAGACCCTGCGCAAGCTCATCTACGGCGAAACCTTCCTGTCCATCGCGATGGTGACCTTCGGCTTTTTGACGCTATTCACCTTTTTCGATCTGGTCGATGAGCTGCAAAACCTCGGACGCAGCAACCCCGTGGACGGCGCTGTCTACCAGATGCGCCATGCTGCGCTGTATGTGACCTTGCTGGTGCCCAGCCGCTTGTATGAATTGCTGCCGATCTCGGTGCTGATCGGAACCATTTTTGTCATGGCCAGATTGGCACAAAGCTCGGAATACACCATTTTGCGGACCAGCGGTCTGGACCCCTGGCGAGCCTTGCGCCTGCTCCTGACCCTGGGCAGCGTGTTTGTCGTTTTGGCTTTTGCCGTGGGCGACTATGTGGCCCCGGCTGCGGACAAGGCCTCCCAGTTGCTCAAGGCCCGCTACCTCGGACGCATCACCATCGGACAAACCGGCGCCTGGCTGCGTGAAAAGCAGGAAGCGGCCAGCTATGTCGTCAATGTCAAAGCCTTGACCCCCAGCAACACGATGCAGGGGGTGGAGATCCATGCCTTTGACCCCGAAGGCCGTATGAAGGCCCTGATACAGGCGCGCGAGGCTCGTTTCGAAAATGAGGCCTGGTTGCTCGAAGATGTGCAGATGAGCGAAGTGAAAGCGGGCGCTGCCAACCCGGCGGCCTCGACGTCCGCCGCTGCACCGACGGGCACGGGCCTGATGGAGCGCAGGACGCTGCCGTCCTTCAAATGGGAAACCGCCATCAGCGGCGAAATGGTGGCGGCCGCGCTGCTGCGGCCCGACCGGATGGGTACCCTCGATCTCTTTAGCTACATCCGCCACCTCAAGAGCAACGGCCAAAACGCCCAACGCTATGAAATTGAATTCTGGAAAAAAGTGTTCTACCCCCTGAGTTGCCTGGTGATGGTGGTTCTGGCCCTGCCCTTTGCCTACCTGCACATGCGCTCGGGAGGTATCTCGGGCTATGTTTTTGCCGGTGTGATGATCGGTATCAGCTTTTTCCTGATGAACAACCTGGCCGTGTATGTCGGCAACCTCCAGCAGTGGCAGCCCTGGTTGGCTGCGGCCCTTCCAGGCTTGCTCTACACCAGCGCCTCGCTCGGGGCTTTCGGCTGGTTGGTTTTAAGGCGATGAGCTGCCTTGCGGCTTGCCGCCTCATGCGCCGCCGCGGAGGAGCGCCTCTTCAAACAAATAGGCATAATGAAGAGTTCGCTTATCTAACAATTCACATGAACCTGCATCAATTTCGCTTCGTGCAGGAAGCGGCGCGACGCAACTTAAACCTCACCGAAACCGCCAAGGCTTTGCACACCTCGCAGCCGGGGGTCTCCAAGGCCATCATCGAATTGGAGGAAGAACTGGGGGTGGAAATTTTTTCGCGCCATGGCAAACGGCTCAAGCGCGTGACCGAACCCGGCGAGCATGTGCTGCGCAGCATCGAGCTGATCATGCGCGAAGTGAGCAATTTGAAGCGTATCGGCGAGCAGTACTCGGCCCAGGACAGCGGCACCCTCTCAATCGCCACCACCCATACCCAAGCGCGCTATGTATTGCCCGAACCGGTGGCACGGCTCCGGGCGGCCTTCCCGAAGGTTAACGTCAGCCTGCACCAGGGATCGCCTGCTCAGGTGGCCCAAATGCTCATTGATGAAGTGGCCGAGGTGGGCATCGCCACCGAATCCTTGACCGATTATGAGGAACTGGTCACCCTACCCTGCTATGAATGGCAGCACCTGTTGGTCATGCCTAAAAGCCATCCACTGGCCGAGCGCAGCACGGTCAAGCTCGAGGATCTGGTCGAACAATCACTCATTACCTACCACCCCTCGTTCACCGGCCGAACCCGCATCGACCAGGCCTTTGCGGCGCGCAAACTCCACCCGCGTATCGCCCTGGAGGCCATCGACTCCGATGTGCTCAAGACCTATGTGCGACTGGGGCTGGGCGTGGGCATCGTGGCCGAAATGGCCGTTCTTAAGGAAGATGCGCAAGACTTGGTGGCGCGTCCGGCGAGCGCACTCTTTGGCATGAATGTCACGCGCATCGCTTTCAAACGCGGCGCTTACCTGCGCAACTTTGTCTACCAGTTCGCAGAGCTGGTAAGCCCCAAACTGGGTCGTGACGTCATCGGCAAGGCCATGTCTGGACGCGCGGACGATCGCAAAATTTGAACCTCCCCTCCGACTCTGACACCTTGTTCGAAAACTTCTGAATTGACACCATCATGAGCGCCGTCATCGATCGCACCCCCGTCCTCCATAGTCGCCTGCCTCATGTGGGCACCACGATCTTTACGGTCATGTCTGCGCTGGCGACAGAAAAAGGAGCGGTCAATCTGGGCCAGGGCTTTCCAGATTTTGCTTGCGACCGCGCCCTGACCGGGGCGGTGACCGACGCCATGAACGCCGACCTCAATCAATACCCTCCCATGGCCGGTATACCCAGCCTGCGACAGGCCGTCTCGGACAAGATCGAAGCCCTGTACGGGCGTCGCTACAAACCCGACAACGAAATCACCATCACCGCGGGCGCAACCCAAGCCATCATCACGGCCATCCTCGCCGTGGTGCATCCGGGGGACGAAGTGATCGTCCTGGAACCCTGCTACGACAGCTATGTCCCCAACATCGAGCTGGCCGGCGGTGTGGTGGTGCGCGTACCCCTGACTCCAGGGACCTTCCGGCCTGACTTTGCGCGCATCGCTGCCGCTGTCACATCACGCACCCGCGCCGTACTGGTCAACACCCCCCACAACCCGAGCGCCACCGTCTGGACACGCGAAGAATGGCTCACCTTGCAGGACATCCTGGCCCCCACCGATGTGCTGCTCATCAGCGACGAGGTGTACGAGCACATGGTGTTCGATGCCCCTGAGCGTGTGCATCACAGCGCCGCGAGCCTACCCGGCTTGGCCGCTCGCGCTTTTGTCGTCAGCAGCTTCGGCAAAACCTACCATGTCACCGGCTGGAAGATAGGCTATGTCGCCGCTCCGGCCGCGCTGACCAACGAGTTCCGCAAAGTGCATCAGTTCAACGTCTTTACTGTAAACACGCCGATGCAACATGCCCTGGCTCACTACATGAAGAATCCCGAACCCTACCTGGGTTTGCCGGCCTTCTACCAGCGCAAGCGCGACCTGTTTCGCCAGGGCTTACAGAACACCCGGCTGCGCCTGCTACCGAGCGAGGGCAGCTATTTCCAATGCGTGGATATTTCGGCCGTGAGTAAGCTGAGCGAGGCCGAATTTTGCAAGTGGCTCACCAGCGAAATCGGCGTAGCTGCCATTCCGTTGTCGGCCTTTTACGGCGATGGGTTTGACCAAAAAGTGGTTCGTTTTTGTTTTGCAAAGAAGGACGAGACCCTCCACGCGGCCCTCGACCGGCTGGCCAAGCTGTAGGGTCTCGGGGGCGACCTGTCCGGCGTTCCATCTATAACGCTGTACGCAAAGTGTGCCCTGACCTGCCTTGTCATCGCGAGGTCCGAAGCAACCCCGGGGACCGTTTTTTGCAGACCTTCCTTAGCTCTGCGACTGCTTGCGACGGTAAAACTCGGCCAGTACTGCAAAAGCCAACTTTCGGGTCTGCTTGTCCTGCGCTATCAAACCCTTGCGGTTAAAGCCCTGGTTGAAAACGGTCTGACGTCGCTCTGATCGAAAATCGTAAAGCAACCAGGGCGTCATGCCGCAAACATAAGGTGCCTGCTCGATCCGAGCAATCTGCTGACGGTAGATCTCGGCCTGGCAGTCTTCCGTAAACCACTCATTGATTGCCCCGCGATGGCCAGCCTGTGCATCGGCGCCGGTCTCGCTGATGATGACGGGTTTATCGGGCGAAGACGCATGCAGAAGGCGATCGAGTCCGGAAAAATCGGGTTCATACCAACCAAAGTACTCGTTGACCCCGATGACGTCGATGTAATCGGTCAAGCGGTCTTCGATGCAAAACTTTTCACGGTTGATCAAACAAGCCGCGCCGACCAGCCGGCTCGGATCAGCCTGCCGCGCCAGGTCGGCCAGTTGACGCATAAAGGCCAGCCGTTCATCGGAGTCCTCGTTCTCGTTGCCCACCCCCCACAGGATTACGCTGGCGCGGTTGCGGTCGCGGGCAATGAGTTCGAGCAGCTGATT
>CAZCSD010000066.1:11054-12574 GCA_964501235.1 uncultured Polaromonas sp.
CGGACCTGGGCCGACAGCCGCGAAAAGCTGCCATCGGGAACCAGCTGCAGACCAGCCTCAGCGATATAGACCGCCGGCAGACGCAGCAAGCCAACCTCGCGGTAGATGCCGCCGTAGTTGAACCAGTCGAAATGGTTCATCGGGACCCGACCGCGCTCACGCCGGTTGTCCACCTGAATCTGCAGGCGGTTGACCCCAGCTACCAACACAGGGCTCAGGTCGACGCAAAAAGGGGTGGAGCCACCGAGGTGCGTACCCAAAAACTGGCCGTTGAGAAAAACACGGGCCTGGTAGTTCGCAGCGCCAATGCGCAGCAAGGTCCGAGGGCGGTCTGGATTGGCTGCGTAGTCGATCGTGCGGCTGTACCAGGCCGCGCCTTCAAAATAGAGCCACTGCGGCTTGGCCAGGTTCCAACACGAGGGCGTCTCTAGCGTAGCGCCAGCCGATGCATCGTAATCGCGCGGCCGGGGCCACTGCGCAGCCGGCAAAGGCGCATCGGCATACCACTTTTGGCGCAGACCCTCGTCAAATAGATCGAGCGTGAAAAACCACGTATCGTCCAGCGACTGCACGGGCCGACCAGCCGGTTCGACCAAACCCGTACTGGTCAGCCTGGGCTGATCGAAACTGCTCGAGTAAGCTTCATCGTGCAGGTGGGCGAAGGGATCTGCTGCGGGGGCAAAATCAGGATGGTCCATAGGCTTTGCGTGCAAGGTATCCAATACCCACCATCTGACGAAACCGCCAGCCTCCGGCGAAGGGCTTCCAGCGTGGCCAGAGGCACTGACAAATCATGGCAATAGCAATCCACCTGAACCAGGTTGAAAAGGTATTGGACAGCCCTTGTGGCTCTTCGTAGCCCCTGACCCAGCCGTCCTGCCGCCGTGGCGCGACCCCGGGGCCACCGGACACATCGGCAAAACCGCCATCGGAATTTTGAAAAGCCAAGAGCTGTGGCAAGAAAGCGCGCAGCCACGACTCGATGTCGGCACAACGGTGTTCGATGAGTCGGTGGGCATGCACCAAAACATCGACCAAATCGACATCGATGCAGGCACTGACCCGCTGCGGTGGCTGGCTCAGGCAGTAATCGACCGCCTTTTCGTGAAACGGCAAAGGCCGCTGGCCGTGGTACCACAGATGGAAGTTATGCATGGATCCGGCCATGGCATGGAGCAAGCGGGTCGGGTCTGACAGCTGCCCCACGCCCCAAAAGCCCGTGCTCGGCTCCTGGAGCCGGTCGTGCCAGGCAAACATCACCTGCAGCGCCTGCTCGACGGCGCTGCGATGCTGGGCCGAGTGCTTGACCATAAGGAGCAAGAAGCTGCCCAAATTGACGATATTGTTACCCTCGAGCCAAGGGTCGCGCAAATCGCGATCGGCCAGCCAGGCCTTGAGCAACACAGGCTCGAGGTATTTTTCAGCAAAATGCAGCTGCGGGGTCCGATCGGGCGTCAGCGCCTCAATCGCACCGAGGGTGTAGTTGCTGACATGAAAATCGATGTAGTTCCAGGTTTCGA
>CAZCSD010000067.1:0-1480 GCA_964501235.1 uncultured Polaromonas sp.
TGACCTACAACTGGGGCGTGGAGCAGTACGAGATGGGCACCGCCTTTGGCCATATAGCGCTGGGCGTACCCGATGTGTACAGCGCCTGCGAAAAAATTCGGGCCGCCGGTGGACAGGTCACGCGGGAACCCGGGCCGGTCAAGGGCGGCACCACGGTGATTGCCTTTGTCACCGACCCAGACGGCTACAAGATCGAGCTGATTGAACGCCCCTGAAAACCGATGCGAAGGCCCTTAGACCCCGACTGCGTAACGGGTGACCTGCCCACATCTGCCTCCCCCCGTCCTGTACGCGATGTACAGGCCATGCTCCAGACCATCCGGCGGGAATGGGGCGGTCGACGAGACTTGTGGGTGTTCGCCTACGGTTCGCTGATCTGGCGACCCGAATTCGATTCTCTCGAGCAGCGCTGGGCGCGGGTGCACGGCTACCACCGCGCGCTCAAGATGTGGAGTCGCATCAACCGCGGCACCCCCGAAAGACCGGGCCTGGTCTTTGCCCTGCTGCAAGGCGGCAGTTGCCGGGGCGTAGCCTATCGCATCCATCGCGACCGGGCCGACGAGGTGCTGGACCGGCTTTGGCAGCGCGAAATGCCCACGGGTGTTTACGACCCGCGCTGGCTGCCCTGCCTGACCGACCAGGGCCCAGTTCGGGCCCTGGCCTTCACCCTGTCACGGCGCAGCCCCAACTACACCGGGGACTTGCCGGCCAGCGAGCTACGTCGCATCTTCCGGCAGGCCAGTGGGCGCTATGGCAGCACCCTGGACTACGCAAAAAAAACCTACGAGTCTCTGCGTCAGGCCGGCATCCACGACGACTTGCTGCACCGGATGCTCAAGCACGCCTGAGACCCTCAGGCAAGCAAGGGCCCTTCGTATACTGCAAGCATGCCTGCCAACCTGCCTTCCATCGCCGATCTGCGCAAAAGCTATGAGCGCGCCGAACTCGACGAAAGTGCCTCCCATCCCGACCCGCTGGCGCAGTTTGGCCAATGGCTGCAGGAGGCCATCGCCGCCGAGTTGCCCGAACCCAACGCGATGACTCTGGCCACGGTCGACGCCAGCCTCAGACCCTCGACCCGGGTGGTGCTGATCAAAGGCCTCGATGAGCACGGCATCGTCTGGTACACCAATTACGACAGCCGCAAGGGCCAGGATCTGGCCGGCAACCCCTACGCGGCGCTGCAGTTTCACTGGGTCGAACTCGAGCGCGTGGTGCGCATTGAAGGACGGGTCGAAAAAGTCTCGGCCGAACAGAGCGATGCCTACTATGCCAGCCGTCCTCTCGATTCGCGCCTGGGCGCCTGGGCCAGCCCGCAAAGCCAGGTGATTGCAGGGCGCTCGGTGCTGGTGGCCAATGCCGCCCAATACGCGGCGCGGTTTGCGCTCGCCCCACCGCGTCCGCCCCACTGGGGCGGCTACCGGCTGCAGCCCGATCGCTGGGAGTTCTGGCAAGGTCGCAAGAGCCGCCTGCACGACAG
>CAZCSD010000067.1:1580-11969 GCA_964501235.1 uncultured Polaromonas sp.
TCGATGCGTCCCTCACCATAAAGCAAGAGATCCAGATCAAGAGAGCGCGGCGCGTTGCGATAGGGCCGCTGGCGCCCGGCTTGCTGCTCCAAAGCCAGCAAGGCCTGCAGCAGATCCGGAGCGCTCAGGCCGGTTTGCACCGCCAGCACCGCATTGAAAAAATCCGGATCGCCGGGAGCGCACCCGATCGGCTCGCTGCGGTAAAGCGAGGATCGCCCCAACACCCGCAACTGGGGCAACTGGGCGATGCGTTCTGCCGCCCACGCCAGTTGCGCCCGGGCCTGGCCGAGGTTGGCACCGAGCCCTATGAAGGCCGGCACCCAGGGGCGATGAAGACTCCCCTGCCTCGCCGGCGCGGGTTCAGTCGGTGGCGTGCCCATCCCCGGACCCCTCGCCTGCGCCGCCCCGCCCCCGGCGGCGGCGCCTGCGTTTTCGCGGCGTCGCCGCCTCGCAGGGCAGCTCATCGGGCGGCTGTGCATCTTCGTCCGTAGGCTTGCCGCGACCGCGCACCCGGGTGGCACGCGCTGGCGACTGCTGACGCACCTGCGCGAGCATCTGCCCGCGCTCGGTTTCATCAGCCGACCCAAACTGCTCCCACCAGTCGGGCAAATCCGCAGACACCTCGCCCACCCGCGAGCGCAAGCGCAGAAAATCCAGCGCCGCCCTAAAGCGCGGCTGCTCGACCAAAGTAAACGGTCCTTGGCCCACACGACGATCGAAACGCGGCTGCAGGTTCCAGATCTCGCGCATGTCCACCCCAAGCTTGCCGCGGCCAGAGACGTCGCCGATGCGCGCATCAAACGCGGTGTCAATCGCAGCATTGAGGGCCGGCATGGGATGCAGGCCGCTGGCACGCTGCTTGTCCCACCCGGACTTGACATCGCCCCAGAGCACACTGGCCAACAGGAAGCTGGGGGCCACCGGCTTGCCCTCCTGAACGCGGCGGTCGGTGTCTTCCAGGGCCATGCGCAGAAAGGGCTCAGCCGCACCGGCCACGATCACATCGAGCAAAGGGTAGATGCCCCGGTCTAGCCCCAGCGCCTTGAGTTGCTCGATGCTGGCCACTGCATGTCCGGTTTGCAGCAACTTAAGCATTTCATCGAACAGGCGCGATTGCGGCACATCGGCCAGCAGAGCTTTCATCGCCCGCAGCGGGCTGGCTGTTTTTTTCTCGAGCTTGAAGCCCAGAGCGCCGAGCTTGGCCGCGAAGCGAACCGCCCGGATGATGCGTACCGGATCCTCGCGGTAACGCGCCGACGGATCACCAATCATGCGCAGCACCCGCTTACCCGCATCGCGCAGGCCCTGGTGGTAGTCGACCACGATCTGGGTCTCGGGGTCGTAGTACATGGCGTTGACGGTGAAGTCGCGTCTTACAGCGTCCTGCTCCATATCGCCCCAGACGTTGTCGCGCAACACCCGACCCGAGGCATCGACGGCATGCTTCATGCCGGCCAGCTCGCTCTTGCGGGTGCGTTCATTGCCCTCGACCTGCTGGGCTTGGCGGCTGTCCAGATGCGCACGGAAGGTGGAGACCTCGATGACCTCATGATCGCGCCCGCGTCCGTGAACCACATGGACGATACGAAAGCGCCGACCGATGATGAAGGCACGCCGAAAGAGCGCCTTGACCTGCTCGGGCGTAGCGTTGGTGGCCACATCAAAGTCCTTGGGCCGCAGACCCAAAAGCAGGTCGCGCACCGCGCCACCGACGATATAAGCCTCATAGCCCGCCGTCTTGAGGGTGTGCACCACCTCCACGGCGCGCCGGTCCACCAACCCGAGATCGATGCGATGGTCCTGCAGCCCGAACTCCTGGCGCTGACCATAGGTTGATCGGGTCGTACGGCCGCCGGAGGCAGATCGGCCAAGTAACTTGTTGATAAGGGTCTTGATCATGTAAACAGGTCGAGTATCGGCCAGCCGCGCTGGCCAGCCAGCGATCTCAGTCGCGGGTCGGGATTGGTGGCCACCGGATGGGTCACCCGCTCAAGCAGAGCCAGGTCATTGAGCGAATCGGTGTAGAAAGTCGTTTCGACCGCATGCCAATCCAAGGCGCGGGCCGCCAGCCACTCGTTCATGCGCTGGACCTTGCCCTCGCGGGCCGAAGGCGTGCCCACAATACCGCCGGTCAGACGGCCCTGCGGGTCGCGCTCGAGTTGCACCGCAATGAGCTCATCCACGCCAAACAGATCGGCGATGGGTCGGGTGACGAAATCATTGGTGGCGGTAACGATGAGCAGTTGATCGCCAGCCTGACGGTGGCGATCGACCAGCTCGACCGCCTGCGACCGCAGCGCCGGACGGATGACCTCCTGCATGAACTGCCGATGCGCCCGGTCTGCCGCCTGCGCGTCCCTCTGGCGCACCGCCTCGGTGGCAAAACGCACATAGTCGTGAATATCCAAGGTGCCGGCGCGGTACTGCTCAAAATACGCAGCATTGCGCCGCTTGAACTCACTGGCATCGCACCAGCCCAGACGTATGGTGAACTCGCCCCATTCGTAATCCGAGTCGATGGGCAACAAGGTGTGATCCAGGTCAAACAGCGCAAGCCGCATCTTGCTCATGAAGCCTCCAGCATGGACTTGACCAGGGGAATGGTGATGGGCCGCTTGGTCTGCAAGGAATAGGCATCGAGTCGATCGAGTAACTGCACCAGATGCGTCAGATCCCGGGCAAAACGGCTGAGAATGAAGTCGATCAGCTCATCACCGAGCACCAGACCGCGCGCATCCGCCTGCAGCCGCAGCACGGCGCGACGCTGCTCATCGCCGAGGGTCTGCAGCGCAAACACATGGCCCCAGCCCAGACGGGTGCGCAGGTCTTCGCGCAGTCGCAGATCGGCAGGCGGACTTGAGCCTGCGGCCAGCACGCCGCGGGGCCGGCCGTCAACCGGATTGAGCGCGCGCACGAACCAGACAAAGGCCGCCTGCTGCTGCACGGCAGTGTAGAGATGGCAGTCATCGAGGAACACCGCCGCCCAATCGTCCTGAAACTCGGGCGGTTCCATACTGGTCGCGTCGAGCCAGCCCACCCGGGCGCCGCGATCACGCAGAGCCTGGGCCGCCGCACGCAGCAAATGGGTCTTGCCGCTGCCGCCGGGCCCCCACAGGTAACCGGGCACCGGCGAGCGCAAATCACCGCCCGCCCACAACTGCAGGTGGCTCAGGGCCGGTTGGTTGGGGCCGGCCAGGTAATTGGAGAACATGGGCTGGCTGGGCAGGCCGATGTCCAGGGCAATCTGCTTCATGCCTGCTGCAAGTCAGTCACCGGCGGCCGCTGCGTCGCGATAAGCAAGGGTGGGCCCTTAAAATGGAATCTGATATTTTATCGGCACGGCCGCTTCCCAGCCGAAGCCCCCGCACGATGCGGTAACTGGTCGTCCTATCGGAAACTCCTTCATGAGCAACACCCCCCTGTCCTACAAAGAGGCCGGCGTCGATATCGACGCTGGTGACGCCCTGGTCGAACGCATCAAGCCCCTGGCCCGCAAGACCCTGCGGGAGGGGGTGCTGGCGGGCATCGGGGGATTTGGCGCCCTGTTCGAAGTACCCAAACGCTACAAGGAACCGGTTCTGGTGAGCGGCACCGACGGCGTGGGCACGAAACTCAAACTGGCCTTCGAATGGCAGATGCACGATACCGTGGGCATCGATCTGGTGGCCATGAGCGTCAACGACGTGCTGGTGCAGGGGGCCGAGCCCCTGTTCTTCCTGGACTACTTTGCCTGCGGCAAGCTCGATGTAGACACCGCCGCGCGGGTGGTTGGCGGCATTGCCCGGGGCTGCGAGCTCTCCGGATGCGCGCTCATAGGCGGCGAGACCGCCGAAATGCCGGGCATGTATCCGCCCGGCGAATACGATTTGGCTGGATTTTGTGTCGGGGCCGTGGAGAAAAGTGAAATTCTTGACGGTCGCGATGTGCAAGCGGGCGATGTGGTGCTGGGCCTGGCCTCCAGTGGCGTGCACTCCAACGGCTTTTCCCTGGTACGCAAATGCCTGGAACGGGGCCACCCCCCCGCGCTGTTGGATGGACGGCCCTACCGCGAAACCATCATGGAGCCGACCCGGCTGTATGTAAAGGTCATGCTGGCAGCACTCCAAGCGCATCCCCGGACCGGATCGGGCCGCTCCATCAAGGCCTTGGCCCACATCACAGGCGGCGGATTGCTCGAGAACATCCCGCGCATCCTGCCCGAGCACCTCGCGGCCGAGCTGCGCCAGGGGAGCTGGCCGCGCAGTGAGCTGTTTGCCTGGTTGCAGAGCACCGCTGGCATCGATGACCTGGAGATGAATCGCACCTTCAACAACGGCATTGGCTTGGTGGTGGTGGTCGACGGCAGCGCGGCCCCAGCCGTTGTGCAAACCCTGCGGTCCGCTGGCCAGCAGGTCTACACCATCGGCGAGATCGTCCCGCGCGGCGCGGGCCGTCCGGCGCGAGTCATTTAAGAACGGCTAAGCCGGTCCCTCACGAAGACGCGCAACCCGCTCGCTGATCTCATCGACATCGAGCGCATCCTCGGCATGATCGAGATAGGTCTGCAGATCGCTCAAAGCGCGATCGCCCTGCCCCTGCTCAGCCCAGGCCAGGCCGCGGTCGCGGTATTCGCTCCAGGCTTGCGGCTGCACAATGAGCAATCGATCGAGCACAGGAATCAGGCGCGCATGGTCGTCCTGGCTTTTGTAGATTTCCTTGAGGTTGCGCAACATGCGCGCCAGAATCTCCCGCGGAGTAGCCGCTTGCAGGTACAGGCCCAGCGGGATCTCGAAATCGTCGACCAGACCGCTGCGCTGCCGATAGGGCTCGAGCCGCTCCGACAGCTCCTCGCGGCTCAAAGACTGGCCGGTGAAGGGGTCAATGATCACCTGCCCCTTGGGCAAGCTCACCTTGACCATGAAATGCCCAGGGAAGGCCACGCCACGAGCCTGTAAGCCCAGCCCGGCGGCCAACTCCAGCCAGATCACAGCCAGCGCAATCGGAATCCCGCGGCGGGTTCGCAACACCGCATTGAGGTAGCTGTTATCCGGGTCGTAGTAGTCATTGAGATTGCCGCCAAAACTCAATTCACGAAAGAAGAACTGGTTGAGCGCGCGCAGCCTCTGCAGGGCCGGCGCATCGGAGGCCAGACGGCGTTTGATGCGGGCCAGCAGTTGGTCAACATCGCCCAGCACCCGCTGCACATCGAGATCGGGGTACTCGTCCTGGGCTACACAAACCGCCGCCTCCAACAGGGGGAAGTGCTCGTCGCTTTCGACCAGGCTGGAGAAGTAGGCCAGCGGGGTCGGCACCTCGAATTTCAGGGTCATAGGACAGACTGTCGCATATTTAAGGGCGGTCGGACCGCAAAACCCGGGCTCCTCAGCGCCCGATCAAGCTCTTCAAGGGAAAACCCAGGAGGCGCAGCGTGGCCCCATACAACACGGCCCCCAGCATCACCGCCGCCGCCATCAGACCTGCCCGCAGGCCCGGTTGTGAGCGCAGGTCGACCCAGGCAACATGATGCGACGCCGCGGCCAGACACACCGCCAGCAAGGCGCTGGCCAGGCCCACTTGGACACCAAAGCGCAGCCAGCCCGGCTGCGGCACATAGCGGCCCCCGCGTATCAGACCCAGCAACAGCCACAGGGCATTGATCAAGGCGCCCAGGCCTATGGCCAAGGCCAGACCGGCATGGGCTAGGTGGGGCACCAGCACGATGTTCAGCCCCTGGGTGATGATCAGCACCACGATGGCGATCTTCACCGGGGTGCGCACATCCTGCGCCGCATAAAAGCCCGGGGCCAGCACCTTGACCGCCACCAGCCCGAGCAAGCCGACACCATAGCCCATCAGCGCCTGGGTGGTCATGGCCACATCGCGCGAATTGAAAGCGCCATAGTTGTACAGGGTCGCAACCAGGGGCTCGGCAAACAGCAGCAGCGCAGCCGCACAGGGCAGGCCCAGCGCGAGCACGCAGCGCAGGGCCCAGTCGAGCATGGCCGAGTAGCGCGCCTCATCGCCGGCAGCGCGCGCCGAGGCCAGTTGCGGCATCAACACCACCCCCAGAGCCACGCCGATGAGAGCTGTCGGAAACTCCATCAGCCGGTCGGCATAGGTCAGCCAGCTGACGCTGCCCGCACCGAGGTGTGAGGCGATCTGCGTGTTGATCAGCAGCGAGATCTGGGCCACGCTGACGCCCAGCAGAGCCGGCGCCATGAGCGCGAGGATGCGCCGGGTCCCCGAATCGGCCCACGCAGCGGCCAGCGCCGAGGGTCGCCAGTCCAGACGCGGCAACAAACCCAGACGCATCAAAGCGGGCACCTGAATCGCCAATTGCAGCAAGCCGCCGAGCATCACCCCCCCGGCCATGGCGTAAATCGGCTCAATGTCGCGCGCCTGCAAAGCCGGCGCAGCCCACCAGGCCGCCGCGATCATGGCCAGATTGAGCAGCACCGGCGTGGCTGCCGGAACGGCAAATCGCCGCCAGGTGTTGAGCACACCGGCGGCCAAGGCCACCAGCGACATAAAGCCGATGTAAGGAAACATCCAGCGGGTCATGTCGACGGCTGCCTCAAAACCCTCGGGCGACTGTTGCAAACCGCTGGCCATCAACCAGACCAACACCGGGGCCGCCGCCACCCCGATCACGCAAGTGACCAGCAAGGCCAGCGCGAGCAGCGCGGCCACCCGATCAATCAGCTGCCGGGTCGCCTCCTCGCCCTCACGCTCGCGCGTAGCGGCCAACACCGGCACAAAGGCCTGGCTGAAAGCCCCCTCGGCAAACAAGCGGCGCAACAGGTTGGGAATCCGAAAGGCCACATTGAAAGCGTCGGTCATGGCGCTCGCACCAAAAGTGGCGGCCATAAGCAACTCGCGCACCAGACCCGTGACTCGCGAGGCCAGGGTCAGGAAGGAGACAAGGGAGGCAGATCGGAACAGCGACACGGGCCCGAGTGTACTGACCGGCCGGACCGTCGCACCCGGAGCGGCGTCGCCGCTCCCCTATAATGGAGGGCTTTGCTGCAACATCCTTAAACACTCAAAGGAAATTTCATGGCCACTGGTGGCAAACCCAAAAAGAAAAACCCGCGCCTGGCGTCGGGCCGCAAACGCGTCCGTCAGGACGTCAAAATCAACGCCGCGAACACCTCGCTGCGCTCCAAATACCGCACAGCGGTGAAGAATGTCGAGAAGGCCGTTGCTTCGGGCGACAAGGCCAAAGCGACGGAGCTCTTCGCCAAAGCCCAGAGCATCGTCGACAGCGTCGCCGACAAGGGCATTTTTCACAAGAACAAGGCGGCGCGCGACAAGAGCCGCCTGTCGTCAAAGGTCAAGGCCCTCGCCCTGGCCGCCTGAAGGTCGCAAGACCTCGCCCGGATGGCCCCGCCATCCGCCGTTTTCAGCGGTGCGCTGCAGCAAAGACGAAAAAACCGCCTTCGGGCGGTTTTTTCATGGGCGCCGATCGACGGGAGGCTCCACCCAGGCCACCTGCAACTCATTGTCCTTGGCAAAATTGAGTACGAAGTCCCAGGCCATGGGCTCGCAATGACGCAGGTCGGGATGCACCAATACGCACTTGAGTCCCTCCACGACCGTCGGGATGCACCAGGGCGAATAGCTCAGGGGGCTGTCCTGCTGCGCACCGCCGGGCCGGAACTGACTCATGACCCCGGCCAACCTGTCGGCCCAATCGCTCGGACGAAACACCTGCCCCTGCACAGTGAGGCCTTGAATCAGGAGAACCTGCTGGGCGGAAGGCGGCGGCATGCTCACTGAAAGATCGGCAAGAACTCGAGAAAAGAAGCACGCGCAGCTGGAGGGGCAGAGCCGATCGGCGCGCAAAATTATATCTTATATAAGACCTCAATCTGCCCCCGAACCCGCCGATGGCACCGGCCGGACGGCGCCCCCGCGGGGCCGAGTATGATTTCTTCTGCTTTTTGTTCCTGACCCCGACCGGTGAGCGCCGATCGAAAGAGATCACCGCCCTTGTTCTTGACTGAGCCCCCTCCATGAGCGCCCCCTCAACCACGCCGCCTTCCTCACCCCATGTCATGCCGACTTACGGTCGCCTGCCGATCGCCCTGTCACATGGGCAAGGCTGCCGCGTGTGGGACACCGAAGGCAAGTGTTACCTCGATGCGTTGGGCGGGATTGCTGTCAATACGCTGGGCCACGCCCACCCCAGGTTGGTCAGCGCCCTGTGCGATCAGGTGGGCAAGTTGATCCACACCTCCAACTACTACCACATCCCCTTGCAAGAGCAGCTGGCCGCCAAATTGGTGCAGCTGTCGGGCATGAGCAACGTGTTTTTCTGCTCGACCGGACTGGAAGCCAATGAGGCCGCACTCAAGCTGGCGCGCAAATTTGGCCACAACAAAGGCATCGACCGCCCCGAAATCGTGGTCTACGAAAAAGCCTTCCATGGCCGCAGTATTGCCACCCTCAGTGCCACCGGCAACCCCAAGGTGCAAGCGGGCTTCGAGCCGCTTCTGGAAGGCTTTATCCGGGTGCCGATCAACAACTTAGCGGCCCTCGAGAAGGCCACGGCCGGCAACCCCAATGTGGTGGCCGTGTTCTTCGAAGCCATCCAGGGTGAGGGGGGCGTCAATCCCATGGATGCTGCTTACCTCAAGCAGGTGCGCCAGCTCTGCGACCAGCGCGACTGGCTGCTGATGATCGATGAGGTGCAGTGCGGCATGGGCCGCACCGGCAAATGGTTTGCGCACCAATGGGCCGGCATCGTCCCCGATGTCATGCCCCTGGCCAAAGGCCTGGGATCGGGCGTGCCAGTGGGCGCGGTGGTGGCCGGCCCCAAAGCTGCGAATATTTTTGGCGCTGGCAACCACGGCACCACCTTCGGCGGCAATCCCCTGGCCATGCGCGCAGGGGTGGAGACCCTGCGCATCATGGAAGAGGACGGCCTGCTCGCCCATGCGGCCAAAGTCGGCGAGCACCTGCGCGCTGCGCTGGAGCGCGAGTTGGGGTCCCACAGGGGCATCAAGGAAATCCGGGGCAAGGGACTGATGCTCGGGGTGGAACTGACCGTGCCCTGCAGCGAACTGATGGCCCGGGCGGTACAGGCCGGACTGCTGATCAGCGTGACCGCTGACACCGTGATCCGCCTGGTGCCTCCGCTCATTCTCAGCCAGGCCGAGGCCGATGAGGTCGTTGGCATTCTGGCCCCGCTGGTGCGCGCCCTGCTCGCGGAGAAAGGGGTGTCATGAGTCCCACACCTGCGGCGGTGCGTCACTACCTGCAATTTAGCGACTTGAGCGCCGAGGACTACGCCTACCTCTTCGAACGCTCTGCGCTGATCAAGCGCAAGTTCAAGGCCTACGAAAAGCACCAGCCCCTGAGCGATCGCACCCTGGCCATGATTTTTGAGAAGGCCTCCACCCGCACCCGGGTGAGCTTTGAGGCCGGCATGTACCAGCTCGGCGGCTCGGTAGTGCACCTGACCACGGGCGACAGCCAGCTCGGCCGCGCCGAGCCCATTGAAGACAGTGCCAAAGTCATCAGCCGCATGGTCGACCTGGTGATGATCCGCACCTACGAGCAGACCAAGATCGAACGCTTTGCGGCCCATTCGCGCGTGCCGGTGATCAACGGGCTGACCAACGAGTTTCATCCCTGCCAGATCCTGGCAGACCTCTTTACCTTCATCGAGCATCGCGGCTCGATTGCTGGCAAGGTGGTGGCCTGGGTGGGCGATGGCAACAACATGGCCAACACCTGGCTGCAAGCGGCCGAACTGCTGGGCTTTACCGTGCATCTGAGCACCCCCAGTGGTTACGAAGTCGATCAGGCCGTAGCCGGTATCCGCTCGGGCGAGAGCTACAAGGTCTTTCGTGACCCCATGCAAGCTTGCAAAGGCGCCGACCTGGTGACCACCGATGTCTGGACCAGCATGGGTTACGAAGCCGAGAACGAAGCGCGCAAAAAGGCTTTTGCCGACTGGTGCGTTACCCCCGCGATGATGGCCGTGGCCAAGAACGACGCACTGTTCATGCATTGCCTGCCTGCGCACCGCGGCGAAGAGGTCATGGCCGAAGTGATCGACGGTCCCCAATCAGCCGTCTGGGACGAGGCGGAGAACCGCTTGCATGTGCAAAAGGCGCTCATGGAGTTCCTTCTGCTTGGGCGGCTCGCATGAATGGAAGACAGCTGCACTGAGTGCGGCGCCTGCTGCGCGAGCTTCCGGGTCGACTTCTCCACGCACGAGTTGCTCTCTGCCGGGGGCTCTGTACCCGACGGGCTGACGGTAGAAGTCAATGGCAGCACCTGCCGCATGCGCGGCACCGACCATCTACCCATGCGCTGCGCTGCGTTGACCGGTCGGGTGGGCGACCGCGTGGCCTGCGGCATCTACGAGTGGCGTCCCAACCCCTGTCGGGAACTGGAACC
>CAZCSD010000068.1:0-11841 GCA_964501235.1 uncultured Polaromonas sp.
TGAGTTCAACCTAGGGGTATAGCTCAACTGGCAGAGCGTCGGTCTCCAAAACCGAAGGTTGGGGGTTCGATTCCCTCTGCCCCTGCCACCCGGCGACGGATGGCGCACAGCGTGGCAACAAGCCCGCCGAAAGTCTCAGAAGACTTTGGCGGGCTTCGGTGTCTAAGGATAACGGGCAAACACACAGGATTTACGGCTACATATGGCCTCTACTGAAGTCGAAACAGTCAGCTCTTCGCTCGACAAGGTCAAGGTGGGTTTGTCCATCGCCTTGCTGATTGCGGCCTTGGCTGCCTTCTACCTCACCAGCAAGCAGGGCGCGCTGGTGCAATGGGGCGCGCTGATGGCCGGCTTGATTGCGGCGGTGGTGGTCTTTGCCATCTCCGAACCGGGCAGACAACTCATCGCTTTGGGCCGCGATTCGGTGCGTGAAGTGCGTAAGGTGGTCTGGCCCACCCGCAAGGAAGCGACGCAGATGACGCTTTATGTCTTCGGCTTCGTGGTGGTCATGGCTTTGTTTTTGTGGTTGACTGACAAGGCTCTGGCATGGGTTCTCTATGACCTCATCCTGGGATGGAAAAAATGACGCAAGCTCCTACTGAAGTCGACGCTTCGTCGGTCAACACCTACCAGCCTGCACCCGGCATGCAATGGTATGTGGTGCATGCCTATTCCGGCATGGAAAAGGCCGTCGAGCGCAACATTCTCGAGCGCATCAATCGTGCCGGCATGCAGAGCAAGTTTGGCCGCTTCCTGGTGCCCACAGAGGAAGTTGTCGAAATCAAGAATGGCCAGAAGCGCACGACAGAGCGCCGTTTCTTCCCCGGTTATGTGCTGGTGGAAATGGTCATGGACGATGAAACCTGGCATCTGGTCAAGCACACCAACAAGGTCACCGGTTTTGTGGGCGGCGCCAAGAATCGACCCGCCCCGATCTCTGAAGAAGAGGTGCGCAAGATCGTTGAGCAAATGCAGGTTGGCTCGGACAAGCCGCGGCACAAGGTCGAATTCATCACTGGCGAATATGTGCGCGTTAAGGAAGGTCCCTTCACCGACTTCAATGGCACGGTGGAAGAGGTTAACTATGAGAAAAACAAGGTGCGTGTCTCCGTCACGATTTTCGGTCGCGCCACCCCTGTTGAGCTTGAGTTCAGTCAGATAGAGAAGACCTGATTTCGGGTCGACCGACCCAGATTCGCGCAATGCCACTCGGCGCGCTACAAGCAGAGTGGCACAACCCCCGGGGAGCCAATGCAAGTCGTTGGCGTTTGTACCCGCAAGGAGTAAGCAATGGCGAAGAAGATCGTCGGCTTCATCAAGCTGCAAGTGCCAGCTGGTAAGGCCAACCCCTCCCCCCCGATTGGCCCGGCCCTGGGTCAGCGCGGCCTGAACATCATGGAGTTCTGCAAGGCATTCAATGCCCAGACCCAGGGTGTTGAGCCCGGCCTGCCGCTGCCGGTGGTGATCACCGCGTTTGCGGACAAGTCCTTTACCTTCATCATCAAGACGCCGCCGGCGACCACCTTGATCAAGAAGGCCATAAAGCTCGACAAGGGCTCGTCCACTCCGCATTCGGCCAAGGTTGGCAAGATCACCCGCGCTCAGCTCGAGGAAATCGCCAAGACCAAGATGAAGGACATGACCGCTGCCGACATTGATGCTGCCGTACGCACCATCGCTGGCTCGGCGCGTTCGATGGGTGTCACCGTGGAGGGCGTGTGAAATGGCCAAAATGACCAAGAAACAAAAAGCCCAGGCCGGTAAAGTGGACAGCAACAAGCTCTATCCCATCGCCGACGCGCTGGCTATCGTCAAGGAATGCGCAACCGCCAAGTTTGACGAGTCGATCGATATCGCCGTTCAACTCGGTGTGGACGCCAAGAAGTCTGACCAAGTCGTGCGCGGCGCTGTGGTGCTGCCCAACGGCACGGGCAAAACAAAGCGCGTGGCTGTCTTCGCCCAGGGCGCCAAAGCCGAAGAGGCCAAGGCCGCCGGCGCCGACATCGTCGGCATGGATGACCTGGCTGCCGAGGTCAAGTCCGGCAAGATGGATTTTGATGTGGTGATCGCATCGCCCGACGCCATGCGCGTGGTCGGCACGCTCGGCCAGGTACTGGGCCCGCGTGGCCTGATGCCCAACCCCAAGGTGGGCACTGTGACCCCCGATGTGGCCACGGCGGTCAAGAATGCCAAGGCCGGTCAGGTGCAGTTCCGCGTTGACAAGGCCGGGATCGTGCACACCACCATCGGTCGCCGCTCTTTTGACACCGACAAGCTCAGGGGTAACCTGGCGGCGGTGATGGATGCACTGAATAAGGCCAAGCCAGCTTCGAGCAAGGGCGTGTACTTGCGCAAGCTGGCTGTCTCTTCAACCATGGGTGTGGGCGTGCGCGTCGATACCCAGACCCTGGTGGGGTAAACAAAATCTGAAGGGGCTCGCAGGAGGCCCTTCTGATGTGGTGGGCTGCCGGCTGCAAAGCAGGCAGGTCATCCAAGACCGCTGGTGTCTCGTTCGCAAGGACGAGGCTTAATCCATACAGCCAGCGCAGATGGCGGTCCCGCTGCTTGAAGGTTTTTCCAAGAAATCCGAAACAGTTGGTCGCTGCAATCCGAGGCGTGTCTGCCGTCCCAGAGTCGGCGACACATTTTTGAAGGAGTAGACCTTGAGTCTCAATCGCAGTGAGAAACAGGCGGTCATTGATGAAGTGACCGCGCTCGCCGCAAAAGCCCAGACGCTCGTGATGGCGGAATACCGTGGCATCACGGTCGCTGACATGACCCGGCTGCGCAGCCAGGCCCGTGAGAAAGGCGTGAACCTGAGCGTGTTGAAGAACACCTTGGCACGACGCGCGGTGACCGGCAGTGCATTCGAGGTCGTGTCCGACCAGATGACGGGCCCGCTCATCTATGGCTTTTCCACTGATGCGGTCGCGGCCGCCAAGGTGGTCAGCGACTTCGCCAAGACCAACGACAAGCTGGTCATCCGTGGCGGAGCTTTTGCTGGTAAAGCCCTCGATGTCAACGGCGTCAAGCAACTGGCCAACATTCCCTCCAAGGAAGTGCTGCTGGCTCAGTTGTGCGGCTTGCTCAAATCGCCGATCTCCCGCACCGCAGTGGTGCTGGGCGCTCTGGCGGCCAAGAAAGGCGAAGCGGCTGCCGCCTGATCGGCAGCCCCATGTTCAATACACCCCTTGTTAGGAAATAAAAATGGCATTCGATAAAGACGCATTTCTGACCGCGCTTGACAGCATGACGGTCCTCGAACTCAACGACCTGGTCAAGGCCATCGAAGAGAAATTTGGCGTGAGCGCAGCCGCGATGGCTGCACCTGCTGCTGGCGGCGGTGGTGGCGGCGGCGGTGGCGCTGCGGCGGCCGAAGAAAAGACCGACTTCACGGTGGTGCTGGCTGAGGCCGGCTCCAACAAAGTGGCGGTCATCAAGGCCGTGCGCGAAATCACGGGCCTGGGCTTGAAGGAGGCCAAAGACCTGGTCGACGGCGCTCCCAAGCCGGTCAAGGAAGGCGCACCCAAGGCTGACGCTGAGGCGGCCAAGAAAAAGCTTGAAGAGGCTGGCGCCAAGGTCGAGCTCAAGTAAGGCTTGAGCCCCTGAGTCGATGGGCTGGCCTGCGGGCCGGCCCATCGGCCCCCAGAGTGCACCTGAAAACCGACCGCATGCCGGTCGATTTTCAAGTGTCTTCTGAACCCGACTGCAGAAGACGCCTTGGTTCGGGCGATGTGCAACGCATCGCCGTCCGCCATCGGTTGGTAGTGGCCAACCACCAAGTCTGAGTGCGGCGCGGGTGCGCCTTTGCTCATGACAGTCGCCAGAGCACGGACCGTTTCTATCTCGTCCTTACAAGCGGAGAACTCATGGCCTATTCCTTCACTGAGCGCAAACGCATTCGCAAAAGCTTCGGCAATCGCGAGAGTGTGCTTGCAGTTCCCTACATGCTGCAGATGCAGAAAGACGCCTACACGGCTTTTCTGCAGGCAGACCGCCCCCCCCAGAAACGACAGCCCGAGGGCCTTCAGGCTGCGTTTGAGAACGCCTTCCCCATCGTCTCGCACAACGGCTTTGTCGAGATGAAGTTCCTCGAGTACAACCTGGCCAAGCCCGCCTTCGATGTGCGCGAGTGCCAGACCCGCGGACTGACCTACGCCTCGGCCGTACGCGCCAAGGTGCAGCTCATCATTTACGACCGCGAGTCCTCCACCCCACAATCGAAGGTGGTCAAAGAGGTCAAGGAGCAAGAGGTCTACATGGGGGAGGTGCCCCTGATGACCGACAAGGGCTCCTTTGTCATCAACGGCACCGAGCGCGTTATCGTTTCGCAGCTGCACCGCTCGCCCGGCGTGTTTTTCGAGCATGACAAGGGCAAGACCCACAGCTCGGGCAAGCTGTTGTTTTCCGCTCGCATCATTCCTTACCGCGGTTCCTGGCTCGACTTCGAGTTTGACCCCAAGGACATCCTGTATTTCCGCGTGGACCGTCGCCGCAAGATGCCGGTGACCATCCTGCTCAAGGCCATCGGCCTGAACACCGAGTCCATCCTGGCCAACTTCTTTGTCTTTGACAATTTCCGCCTGATGGACAGCGGCGCACAGATGGACTTTGTGGCCGAGCGCATGCGCGGCGAAGTCGCCCGCTTTGACATTACCGACAAGTCGGGCAAGGTCATCGTTGCCAAGGACAAGCGCATCACCGCGCGACACACCCGCGAGCTCGAGCAAAGCGCAACTTCCTCGATCAGCGTGCCTGAGGACTTCCTGATCGGTCGCGTTGTGGCCCGCAACATCGTCGATCCTGAGACGGGCGAGATCATCGCCAAGGCCAATGACGAGATCACCGAGGCTTTGCTGAAAAAATTGCGATTGGCCAGCGTGCTCGACCTGCAGGTGCTCTACACCAACGAGCTGGACCAGGGTGCCTACATCAGCCAGACCCTGCGCATGGATGAAACCGCCGATGAGTTTCTTGCGCGGGTGGCCATCTACCGCATGATGCGCCCTGGCGAGCCGCCGACCGAGGATGCGGTGCAGGCCCTGTTCCAGCGCCTCTTCTACAACCCAGATACCTACGACCTCTCGCGTGTCGGGCGCATGAAGTTCAACGCCCGCGTGGGTCGTGCTGAGCCTACCGGCGCCATGGTGTTGAGCAACGACGACATTCTGGCCGTGGTCAAGATCCTGGTCGATCTGCGCAACGGCAAGGGCCAGGTTGACGATATCGACCACCTCGGCAACCGCCGTGTGCGCTGCGTGGGCGAGCTGGCTGAGAACCAGTTCCGCACCGGCCTGGCGCGTATCGAAAAAGCTGTCAAGGAGCGTCTGGGTCAGGCCGAGCAAGAGCCGCTGATGCCGCACGACCTGATCAATTCCAAGCCCATCTCGGCAGCGCTCAAGGAGTTCTTTGGCGCCTCGCAGCTGTCGCAGTTCATGGATCAGACCAATCCGCTGGCCGAGATCACGCACAAGCGTCGCGTCTCCGCTCTCGGACCGGGCGGCCTGACCCGCGAGCGTGCCGGCTTCGAGGTGCGCGATGTGCACGTCACCCACTACGGCCGGGTGTGCCCGATTGAGACTCCTGAAGGCCCGAACATCGGCCTGATCAACTCGCTGGCTCTTTACGCTCGTCTCAATGAGTATGGTTTCATCGAGACGCCCTATCGCCGTGTGGTCGATGGCAAGGTGACCATGGAGATCGATTACCTGTCGGCCATCGAGGAAGGCAAGTATGTGATCGCCCAGGCCAATGCAGCCCTGGATAAAGATGGCCGCCTGACCGGTGAGCTGGTCTCGGCCCGCGAAAACGGTGAGTCCATCCTCTGCGGCGCCGAGCGCGTGCAGTACATGGACGTCTCGCCGGCGCAGATCGTCTCCGTGGCTGCGTCCCTGGTGCCCTTCCTCGAGCACGACGATGCCAACCGTGCCCTGATGGGCGCCAACATGTCGCGGCAGGCCGTCCCGGTGCTACGACCCGAAAAACCGCTGGTGGGCACAGGTATCGAGCGCGTGGCCGCCATTGACTCGGGCACGGTGGTGACCGCTCGTCGCGGTGGCGTGGTCGACTATGTCGATGCCACCCGCATTGTGGTGCGCGTCAACGACAGCGAGGCTGTGGCCGGTGAGGTGGGTGTGGACATCTATAACCTCATCAAGTACCAGCGTTCCAACCAGAACACCAACATTCACCAGCGGCCCATCGTCAAACGCGGGGACAAACTGGCCAAGGGCGATGTGATTGCCGACGGCGCCTCCACCGACCTGGGTGAGATCGCCATTGGTCAGAACATGCTGATCGCCTTCATGCCCTGGAATGGCTACAACTTCGAGGACTCCATCCTCATCTCCGAACGCGTCGTCGCCGAAGACCGCTACACCTCCATTCACATCGAGGAACTGGTGGTCATGGCGCGTGACACCAAGCTTGGGCCTGAGGAAATCACTCGCGACATTCCCAATCTGTCGGAGCAGCAGCTCAACCGTCTGGACGAGTCCGGGATCATTTATGTCGGTGCCGAGGTGCAGCCGGGCGACACCCTGGTCGGCAAGGTCACGCCCAAGGGCGAGACCACGCTGACCCCTGAGGAGAAACTGCTGCGCGCCATCTTTGGCGAAAAGGCCTCCGACGTGAAGGACACCTCGCTGCGCGTGAGCCAGGGCTCGCAGGGCACGGTCATCGATGTGCAGGTCTTCACCCGCGAGGGTATCCAGCGCGACAAGCGTGCCCAGCAGATCATCGACGACGAGCTCAAACGTTATCGGTTGGACTTGAACGACCAGCTGCGTATCGTCGAAGCCGATGCCTTCGACCGCATCGAGAAGTTGCTGCTGGGCAAGCTTGCCAACGGCGGTCCCAAGAAGCTGGCCAAGGGCAGCACCATCGACAAAGCCTATCTGGCCGAGGTCGAGAAGTACCACTGGTTCGACATCCGCCCGGCCGACGAGGACGTGGCGGCGCAACTGGAGTCGATCAAGAACTCCATGGAGCAGACGCGTCACAGCTTTGACCTGGCCTTCGAGGAAAAGCGCAAAAAGCTCACCCAGGGCGACGAGCTGCCCGCCGGCGTGCTCAAGATGGTCAAGGTGTACCTGGCCGTCAAGCGCCGTCTGCAGCCTGGCGACAAGATGGCCGGCCGTCACGGCAACAAGGGCGTGGTCTCCAAGATTGTGCCCGTGGAAGACATGCCCTACATGGCCGATGGCACACCCTGCGACATTGTGCTCAACCCGCTGGGCGTACCCTCGCGCATGAACGTGGGTCAGGTGCTCGAGGTCCATCTGGGTTGGGCGGCCAAGGGCATAGGCCAGCGCATTGGCGACATGCTGCAAGCGCACACCAAGGCCGCCGAGCTGCGCGGCTTCGTCGAGGGTATCTACAACAAGACCGGGCGCGCCGAAACGCTGAACAAGCTCACCGATGCGCAGATCTTGGAAATGGCAGCCAACCTCAAGGACGGCGTCCCCTTTGCGACCCCGGTGTTTGATGGCGCTTCCGAAGCGGACATCATGAACATGCTCCAACTGGCCTACCCGGACAGCGTTGCCGCCGCCAAGGGGCTGACTGCCACGCGTACGCAGGCGCAGCTCTACGATGGCCGCACCGGTGACAAATTTGAGCGCACCACCACGGTGGGCTATATGCACTTCCTCAAGCTGCACCATCTGGTCGATGACAAGATGCACGCCCGATCTACCGGCCCCTACAGTCTGGTTACTCAGCAACCGCTGGGCGGCAAGGCGCAGTTTGGTGGTCAGCGTTTCGGCGAGATGGAGGTTTGGGCTTTGGAGGCTTATGGCGCTTCCTACGTGCTGCAAGAGATGCTCACCGTCAAGTCCGACGATGTGCAGGGTCGCACCAAGGTGTACGAGTCCATCGTCAAGGGCGAGCATGCGATTTCAGCCGGCATGCCCGAATCGTTCAATGTGCTGGTCAAGGAAATTCGTTCGCTGGGTATCGACATCGAACTCGAGCGTTCATGAGGCGTGGCGGAAAAGGCCCCTGTTAGCGCAGCCAATCTGCCCTGTCCTCCACTGATCAATATTTAAGGATTTGAGCCATGAAATCACTTCTGGACTTGTTCAAGCAGTTCACCCCCGATGAGCATTTCGATGCCATCAAGATCGGACTGGCCTCCCCCGAAAAGATCCGTTCCTGGTCTTTCGGAGAAGTCAAAAAGCCCGAGACCATCAACTACCGCACTTTCAAGCCAGAGCGCGATGGTCTGTTTTGCGCCAAGATCTTTGGGCCCATCAAGGACTACGAGTGCTTGTGCGGCAAGTACAAGCGACTCAAGCACCGCGGCGTCATTTGCGAGAAGTGCGGAGTTGAAGTTACGCAAACCAAAGTGCGTCGCGAGCGCATGGGGCACATTGATCTGGCCGCGCCCTGCGCGCACATCTGGTTCCTCAAGTCCCTGCCCAGCCGCCTGGGGCTGGTGCTGGACATGACCCTGCGTGACATTGAGCGTGTGCTGTACTTTGAAGCTTACGTGGTCACTGATCCGGGCATGACGCCGCTCAAGAAGTTTGCCATCATGTCCGAGGACGACTTCGACGCCAAGCGCAAGGAGTTCGGCGATGAATTCATCGCCAAGATGGGAGCCGAGGGCATCAAGGACCTGCTTGAGGGCCTGGACCTCGATGTCGAGATTGAAAAGCTGCGCAACGACCTTACGGGCTCGGAGCTCAAGATCAAGAAAAACGCCAAGCGGCTCAAGCTGATGGAGGCTTTCAAGAAATCCGGTATCAAGCCCAACTGGATGGTGATGGAAGTTCTGCCGGTACTGCCACCCGATCTGCGTCCATTGGTGCCGCTGGATGGTGGCCGCTTTGCCACCTCCGATCTCAACGACCTCTACCGCCGCGTCATCAACCGCAACTCGCGTCTGCGCCGTCTGCTTGAACTCAAGGCTCCCGAGATCATCGCCCGCAATGAAAAGCGCATGTTGCAGGAAGCTGTGGACTCGCTGCTGGACAACGGCCGTCGCGGCAAGGCCATGACCGGTGCCAACAAGCGCGCCCTGAAGTCCCTGGCCGACATGATTAAAGGTAAGAGCGGTCGTTTCCGCCAAAACCTGTTGGGCAAGCGCGTTGACTACTCGGGCCGCTCTGTCATCACCGTGGGCCCGACCCTCAAGCTGCATCAGTGCGGCCTGCCCAAGCTGATGGCACTCGAGCTGTTCAAGCCCTTCATCTTCTCGCGCCTGGAGGCCATGGGTATTGCCACCACCATCAAGGCGGCCAAGAAGGAAGTCGAGTCCGGCACTCCTGTGGTGTGGGACATCTTGGAAGAGGTGATCAAGGAGCACCCGGTACTGCTCAACCGCGCCCCGACCTTGCACCGCCTGGGCATTCAGGCCTTCGAGCCTATCTTGATCGAAGGCAAGGCCATTCAGTTGCACCCGCTGGTGTGCTCGGCTTTCAACGCCGACTTCGACGGCGACCAGATGGCAGTCCACGTGCCGCTGTCGGTCGAGGCTCAGATGGAAGCCCGCACCCTGATGCTGGCCACCAACAACGTGCTTTTCCCGGCCAACGGCGAGCCCTCCATCGTGCCCTCGCAGGACGTGGTGCTGGGCCTGTACTACGCCACCCGCGAGCGTATCAATGCGCGCGGGGAAGGCCTGGTGTTTTCTGACATCGCCGAGGTGCAGCGCGCACACGACGCGGGCGAGCTCGATCTCAATGCCCGTATCAGCGTGCGCCTGACCGAGTACACCCGCAGTCGCTCGAGCGGCCAGTTTGAGGTGTCAACCCAGGTCTGGGATACCACCACCGGCCGCGCCCTGCTGTCGGAAATCCTGCCCAAGGGCCTGTCATTTGCCAATATCAACAAGGCCCTGAAGAAGAAAGAAATTTCCAAGCTCATCAACGCAGCCTTCCGCAAGTGCGGCCTCAAGGAGACGGTGGTCTTTGCCGACCGTCTGCTGCAAAACGGTTTTCGCCTGGCCACCAAGTCGGGCATCTCGATCTGCATCGATGACATGCTGGTGCCCAAGGAAAAGCACGGCATCATCGAGCGCGCCGAGAAAGAAGTGAAGGAAATCGAGCAGCAGTATGTCTCGGGTCTGGTGACCGTGGGCGAGCGCTACAACAAGGTGGTTGACATCTGGGGCAAGGCCGGTGACGAGGTCTCCAAGGTCATGATGGCCCAGCTGGCCAAGGAAAAGGTGGCTGACCGCACGGGCGCCACCGTAGACCAGGAGTCCTTCAACTCTATCTACATGATGGCCGATTCTGGCGCCCGCGGCTCGGCTGCGCAGATCCGCCAGCTCGCCGGCATGCGCGGTCTGATGGCCAAGCCCGATGGCTCCATCATCGAGACACCCATCACGGCCAATTTCCGTGAAGGCCTGAACGTGTTGCAGTACTTCATCTCCACGCACGGCGCGCGCAAGGGTCTGGCCGACACTGCGCTCAAGACGGCCAACTCGGGCTACCTCACGCGTCGTCTTTGCGATGTGGTGCAGGACCTGGTGGTCACCGAAGAGGACTGCGGTACGCATGAGGGCTCGGTGATGCGCGCCATCGTTGAGGGCGGAGAGGTCATCGAATCGCTGCGCGAGCGGGTGCTCGGTCGCACCACGGTTGATGATGTGATCCACCCGGAAACTCGCGCCGTGCTTGTGCCCGCCGGCGTGCTGCTTGACGAAGACCTGCTCGACGATATCGAGGCTGCCGGCATTGATGAGGTCAAGGTCCGCACCGCACTGACCTGCGCCACGCGCTTCGGCCTGTGCGCCAAGTGCTATGGCCGCGACCTCGGCCGTGGCGGTCTTATCAATGTCGGTGAGGCCGTGGGCATCATCGCGGCCCAGTCCATCGGCGAGCCCGGCACGCAGCTGACCATGCGCACCTTCCACATCGGCGGAGCGGCTTCGCGCGCGGCGGTGGCCTCCAGTGTGCAGGCCAAGTCCAACGGCGTGGTCGGCTTCAACGCACCGATGCGCTATGTGACCAACAGTGCCGGCGAGCTGGTGGTGATCGCCCGATCTGGCGAGGTCATCATCCATGACGAGCACGGGCGCGAGCGTGAGCGTCACAAGGTCCCCTACGGCGCGGTGCTCACCGTCAAGGCCGATCAGTCGGTGAAGGCCGGTGCGGTGCTGGCCAACTGGGACCCGCTGACCCGCCCCATCATCACCGAATTTGCGGGCAAGGTGGCCTTCGAGAACGTGGAGGAAGGCGTCACCGTGGCCAAGCAGGTCGACGAGGTGACGGGTCTGTCCACGTTGGTGGTGATCGACCCCAAACGCCGCGGTTCGGCCAAGGTGGTGCGTCCGCAGGTCAAGCTCATCGACGCCTCCGGCAAGGAAGTCAAGATCCCCGGTACCGATCACTCGGTGACCATCGGCTTCCCAGTCGGTGCCCTGGTGCAGGTGCGAGACGGTCAGGATGTGGGCCCTGGCGAAGTGCTGGCCCGCATCCCGATGGAAGGCCAGAAGACGCGCGATATCACCGGCGGTTTGCCGCGGGTGGCCGAGCTGTTCGAGGCCCGTACGCCCAAGGACAAGGGCATCCTGGCCGAGATGACCGGCACCATTTCCTTCGGCAAGGAGACCAAAGGCAAGGTACGCTTGCAGATCACCGACCCCGAAGGCAAGGTTTGGGAAGAACTGGTGCCCAAGGAAAAGAACATCCTGGTCCACGAAGGTCAGGTCGTCAACAAGGGCGAGACCATCGTCGATGGCCCGGCCGATCCGCAGGACATCCTGCGCCTGCTGGGCATGGAAGAGCTGGCTCATTACATCGTCGATGAGGTGCAGGACGTCTACCGCCTGCAGGGTGTGAAGATCAACGACAAGCACATCGAGGTGATCGTGCGCCAGATGCTGCGCCG
>CAZCSD010000069.1:0-4224 GCA_964501235.1 uncultured Polaromonas sp.
GCTCGGCCGGCAGCGCGCCGCTGACGGTGAGCAGGCGCTGGTCTTCCTTGGTGTAAATATCATTGGTGATGGCCACCAGGTCATAGCGCTGCCGCATGGCCTTGCACAGCATCTCGAGCAAGGTGGTCTTCCCCGAACCAACGGGTCCGCCTATGCCCACCCGAAGCGGCGGCAGTTTCTTGGTGCGATGGGCGATATGGTGCAGGGTCATGGCAGTGGTGAAAGGAAAATCATGAACGGAACAGACGCGAATACTGAACCTCGTGCTGGCTCGACAAAATGGCCAGCATGGGGCTGAAGGCCTGACGTTCGTCCTCGCCGGTGATCAGGGCTTGCTCGACCACGCCCGGGATGGCCACCGACAGGCGGGCCAGGATACGTTGTCCTGCACTCTGGCCCAGTGGCACGGTCTTAATGGCCGCCTGCATCATGGCTTCGGCCCAGCCGAAGGCAAAGGCCAGCAGCACATCGCGCGGCGCCGCTTGGCTGCCTGCGGCGGCCAGCGCAAAGGCTACCGGGTAGGTGGGCGGCAGCGCAGCGCACGCCTCCAGTGGCAAAGGCGTGGCGGCCTCGTCGTGCCGCAGCCATTCGAGCAGCGAACGACCCATTTGCAGACTTTGCTGGCGCAATTCGCGGGTCTCGCGGGTCTGAAGCATCCAGTCGTTGAGCTGTCGTACCCGTTCCAGATCGCCTCGACGCCAGGCGGGCAGCGCTTGCGCGAGCACCGGCAGATCGCTGCGCGCCAGGCTCAGATGAAGCTGATCTAGCAGCCAGGCGCCTGCCTCATCTTCAGTTCCGACAAGGCCGGCCTCGACCGCCGATTCGAGACCTTCCGAATAGGAGAAGCCACCCACCGGCAGGGCAGGCGAGGCCAGCCAGATCAGCCGCAGCAGGCTGGCAGCGGGCAGAACCGAGAGGGCGGGCGCCGATGTGTTCATGGGCTGACCCGACCGGGCATTGACGATGAAGGAGGCGGGTGGCCCTGCGCATGGTCGTGATCATGGGCAGGGCTGTGCGAGTGATCGTGACTATGTGAATGGTTGTGGTGATGGTGGTGATGCGAATGGTCATGGCTGTGATGACCGCCCGCGGCGTAGGCGCCGGCCTCGGGCTCGAAGCCTTCGTCCACTTCCTTGACGATCAGGTGCATGGCGCGCAGCATATCGGCCAGCACATGGTCGGGCTCTATCTTGAGGTGATCGCTTTGCAACTCAATCTGCACATGCCGGTTGCCCAGATGGTAGGCGGCTCGGATCAGGTCAAAGGACGAGCCATGTTCAGGGCAGGGCGTGATGCGCAGCACCGTCTGCGGCGCAGCGATGACGCGAATCAGCGACCCATCGCCAGCCACCAGCACATCGCCGCCGCGCACCACCGTACCCCGCGGCAAAAACACGCCGAGCTTACGGCCTGATGAGTCGGTGGCATCGAAGCGGCTTTTCTGGCGCACCTCCCAATCGAGCTCCACCGTGGTAGCGCGTTTAACCAGTACCGGGGCCAGGCCGGCGCCGCGGGCGATGCGTTTGGAGACTTCAAGCATGGCGCAATGAGATCAGCCCAGCGGGCTTAGAAAAGAAAGTAGCGCTGCGCCATCGGCAGGCTGCGCGCTGGCTCGCAAGTGAGCAATTGGCCGTCGGCGCGCACCTCGTAGGTTTGCGCATCGATCTCCATCACAGGCAGGTAGCTGTTGTGCACCATGTGCTGTTTGCGCACGGCGCGTATGTTGTGGGCCACGCTCAGGGTCTTGGCCAGGCCGTAGCGTTCCTTGATGCCGGCCGTCATGCCGGCTTTAGAGACGAAGGTGAGCGAGCCGCGCGCCAGGGCGCCGCCAAAGCTGCCAAACATCGGTCGGTAATGGACGGGCTGCGGCGTGGGGATGGAGGCGTTGGGGTCACCCATGGCCGCTTGCGCAATAAAACCGCCCTTGAGAATGAGCGAGGGCTTGATGCCAAAAAAGGCCGGCCGCCAGATCACCAGATCGGCCCACTTGCCCACCTCGACCGAACCCACCTCGTGTGAAATGCCATGGGCCAGCGCCGGGTTGATGGTGTACTTGGCCACATAGCGCTTGACGCGAAAGTTGTCGTGCCGCTCGCCGTCCCCGGCTAGCTTGCCGCGCTGCTGCTTCATCTTGTGGGCGGTCTGCCAGGTGCGCAAGATCACCTCACCGACTCGACCCATGGCCTGTGAGTCGCTGCTCATCATGCTGATGGCACCGAGGTCATGCAGGATGTCTTCGGCGGCGATCGTTTCCTTGCGGATACGGCTTTCGGCAAAAGCCAGGTCTTCGGCAATCGACGCATCGAGGTGGTGGCACACCATCAGCATGTCCACATGCTCGTCAAGCGTATTGACGGTGTAGGGCATGGTGGGGTTGGTCGAGGACGGTAGAAAGTTGGCTTGCCCCACTACCTTCATGATGTCGGGTGCGTGGCCCCCGCCGGCTCCCTCGGTATGAAAGGCGCACAGCCCTCGGCCTGCGGTAGCGGCGATGGTGTCTTCCACGAAGCCCGATTCATTGAGGGTGTCAGAATGGATCGCCACCTGGGTGTCAGTCTCCTCCGCCACATCCAGACAGTTGCTGATGGCCGAGGGCGTGGTGCCCCAGTCCTCATGCAGCTTCATGCCAATCACGCCGGCGTTGATCTGCTCGCGCAGCACCTCGGGCCGGCTGGCGTTGCCCTTGCCCAGAAACCCCAGGTTCATGGGGAAGGCATCGGCCGCTTGCAGCATGCGCTCGATGTTCCAGGGCCCGGGCGTACAGGTGGTGGCAAAGGTACCGGTGGCTGGGCCGGTGCCGCCGCCCATCATGGTGGTGATGCCTGAGCTAAGGGCCTCTTCGATTTGTTGCGGACAGATGAAATGGATGTGCGAGTCGATGCCGCCGGCGGTGACGATCAGTCCCTCGCAGCTGATGATCTCGGTACCCGCTCCGATGATGATGTCCACGCCAGGCTGTACGTCGGGGTTACCGGCCTTGCCGATGGCGGCGATGCGTCCGTCTTTAAGGCCGATATCGGCCTTGACGATGCCCCAGTGGTCGACGATGAGCGCATTGGTGAGTACCGTGTCGACGGCGCCCTGCGCTCGCGTGGCTTGCGACTGGGCCATGCCGTCGCGGATGGTCTTGCCGCCGCCAAACTTGACCTCTTCGCCATAGCTGCCCGCGCGCAGGGTGTAATCGGCCTCGACCTCAATCAGCAGATCGGTGTCGGCCAGCCGGACCCGATCGCCGATGGTGGGGCCGAACATCTCTGCGTAGGCGCGTCGTCCGAGGGTGGCCATGGGTTTTCCTTTCAGCAGGTCTGGGACTGTGTCTGGGAGATCATGTCTGCGGCGGATCGAGCCGGCTTTAGAGCGCGCCCTGCACCCGGCCCTGAAAGCCCCACACTTGGCGCGCGCCGGCGTAGTCCACCAGTTCGACGGTGCGCTGCTGGCCGGGCTCAAACCGCACGGCCGTTCCCGAGGCGATATTGAGCCGCATGCCGCGCGCGGCCTGCCGGTCGAAGGCCAGCGCCCGGTTGGTCTCGGCAAAGTGGTAGTGCGAGCCCACCTGAATCGGCCGATCGGCGGTGTTGTGTACCACCAGCGTCAGGGTGCGGCGCCCCGCATTGAGCACCAGTGCGTCGTCGTCGGTCAGCAGTTCGCCGGGGTTCATTTGCCGCTCCTCCACAGAGCCAGGGCAACCAGGGCCAGGGCGATCCAGATCGCGGCATCGGTGGCATGCCAGTGAGCACCGGCCAGGCCATGCCCCTCGTGAGCGTGAAGGTAGGGGGCCCAGAGGGCCAGGGTGCAGAGTAGACCGGTTTTCATAATCGCCTCAGACGATAGGTTGATGCACAGTCACCAATTTGGTGCCGTCGGGGAAAGTGGCCTCGACCTGGATGTCGCTGATCATCTCGGCGACGCCGTCCATCACGTCCTGGCGGCTCAGGATATTGCGGCCTTCGCTCATCAGGACGGCTACCGTCTTGCCGTCGCGGGCGCCCTCCATCACAGCCGCGGTGATCAGGGCCACCGCTTCGGGATGGTTGAGCTTGAGGCCCCGCGCGCGTCTGCGCTCGGCCAGCAAAGCGGCGGTGAAGATCAGGAGCTTGTCTTTTTCGCGGGGGCTGAGATCCATGGCTTGAGGCTCTTCGGGGGGTGTGAAGGCGGTGCAAGTTCAATGCCAGATCGGGCTGCGCACCGCGCCAGCGGCCCGACTGGCCCCATTATGAAACCATG
>CAZCSD010000069.1:4324-11790 GCA_964501235.1 uncultured Polaromonas sp.
GTTTAGTTCCCGGTAAAGGCCCACACCCCTCCACGCTGACCGTCTGACCTGAGGATTGCGTGTACATGGCCAAGGAAGAACTCATTGAAATGCAGGGTCTGGTGGAAGAGGTTCTGCCGGATTCGCGTTTTCGCGTCACGCTGGACAATGGTCACAAGCTCATCGCCTACACCTCGGGCAAGATGCGCAAGAACCACATCCGCATTCTGGCCGGCGATCAGGTGTCCCTCGAACTCTCGCCGTATGACCTGAGCAAGGGGCGCATTACTTTCCGCCATATTGCGGGCCGCACCCCGCCGCCGCCGCGCGCGCCCCGTTGAGGGCGTTTGGCCATAACGCTGCTTTGGCAGCGTTTTTTTTCGCCCCGGCGGCCGGGCCCCCGCGCCCATAGGCTCTAACTTGGGTCGCTACGGCCAGCACGGATGATGTCCGTGCCTTGTCATCGGCCTTTGATGAATTTGTAGGAGCTACGCTGGTGCTGCGATGTGGCCGTCCCGGGTCGCAACGCGGCCGGCTCCGACAGGCCAGGGCCACCGGCTTGCTTAGCCTGAGAGTCTTTCAACAAGGAGCCAGCTATGACCCGGGTGCAAGACATCATGACGCGCGGCGTACGTACGCTTTGTCCATCAGATTCGGTGGTGGCGGCGGCGCAGACGATGGACGAGTTGAATGTGGGGGCCTTGCCGGTGTGCCAGGCCGGTAAGCTGCTGGGGATGGTGACCGACAGAGACATCACGGTCCGCGCGGTGGCACGCGGCCGAGCCGATGCCGGCACCACCCTGTCCGATGTGATGAGTGGTCATGTGAGTTGGTGCTACGAGGACCAGCCGGTCGAGCAGGTACTTCAGCAGATGTCCGATTGGCAGATTCGGCGCGTGCCCGTGATGGACCGCAGCGAAAAGCTGGTGGGTATGCTCAGCCTGGGCGATATCGCGGTCAAAGGCGACCCCGATCAGGCGGCGCAGTGTCTGATGCACATCAGCGAGCCCGCACACCCGCACCCTCTGTGGCCGGCGCAGACCGACGGGCCGGCGACGCAGCCGCAGTGGCCTGTGCAGTCGGGCTCCAAGCCAAGAAACAGGCAGCCTCAGTCGCAGCGGCCGGCCCCCTTGTAATTCAAGGGGGCCTTGCGGCGATGGATCCTGTTTTACTGGCTGCTGGAGTTGCGGTAAGCCCAGCTGGCGTTGTGCCTTTCGATGTAGCTAAACAGCTCGTACATCACCATGGCCATCACGCCCACCACCACCAGGCCCGCAAAAGCCAGGCCCATTTGCATGGCCGATCCGGCTGAGATCAGCAGGTAGCCAATACCCTCGTTGGCGGCGGTCATTTCAGAGACGGTGGTGCCCACAAAAGCCAGGGTGATGGCGACCTTGAGCGAGCCGTAAAAGTAGGGCATAGACCGCGGCAGGCCGACCTTGATCAATACATCCCAGCGCCGCGCTCCGAGCACCCGCAGCACGTCCTCAAGCTCGGGCTCGAGGGTGGCCAGCCCTGTAGCGATATTGACCATGATGGGAAAAAAAGAGATCAGGAAGGCCGTCAGAATGGCCGGGCCGATGCCGATGCCAAACCAGACCACCAGGATGGGTACAAAGGCCGCCTTCGGCAGGGCATTGAAGGCGGTCATCAGCGGATAGATGGCGGTGTAGGCCAGGCGCGAGGAGCCGATGAGAAAGCCCAGCATCACGCCCACCACGATGGCAATGCCAAAGCCTGCCATAGTGACCCAGAAGGTGCGCCAGGCGTGTCCGGCAATCACGGTTCGAAACTCGATCAGCTGTTCCCAGATGCGAGCCGGGCTGGGGAACACGAACTCCGATACGTTGAAGACCGTGCACAGGCCTTGCCAGATCAGCACCACCGCCACCAGCAGCATCCAGGGCGACCAGCGCTCCAAGGTTTTTTTGTTCACTGCGCCACCTCCGAACCCTTTTTGCGTATGGCCCCGATGTGCCCACGCAGCTCATGCACGATGTCTGTGAACTCCTTGGTGTAGGTGACCTCTAGATCGCGCGGTCGTGGCAGATCGATCTCGCGCTTGACCATAAAGCGACCGGGGCTCTTGCTCATGACATAGATGGTGTCGGCCAGAAACACCGACTCGCGCAAATCGTGCGTGACCAAAATCACATTGAAACGCTGCTCGGTCCACAGATCGCGCAAGATGCACCACAACTCCTCGCGGGTGAAGGCATCGAGAGCGCCGAAGGGCTCGTCGAGCAGCAGCATCTTGGGCTCGTGGATGAGGGCGCGGCAAATGCTGGCACGTTGCTGCATGCCGCCCGAGAGCTGCCAGGGAAACTTGTCCTCGTAGCCACCCAGCCCCACTTTCTGTAGCAGGGCTCGGGCTCGGGCTTCGTACTCTTGGCGCTTTTCTTTGAACTGGCTGCGATGCGGCTCGACGATTTCCAGCGGCAGCAGCACGTTATCGACGGTGGTGCGCCAGGGCAGCAGCGATGGGGCCTGAAAGGCCATGCCCGAGATCTTGAGCGGGCCGGTGACAGGCTGGCCATCGATGCGAATCGCCCCTCGCGAGGGCATGCGCAGCCCGGTGGCCAGCTTCATGAAGGTGGATTTGCCGCAGCCTGAGGGCCCCACAATGGCGATGAATTCGCCCTCCTGAACCTGCAAGTCGATAGCTTCAACCGCGAACTGCTTTTGGGCCAGCAGTTCTTCGTTATAGGCGAGCCAGACGTCTTGAAAATCGACGAAGGACGGTTGCGGCATGGCTTCCTTACTTTTTAGCTGGCGGGGCAGCCTTGGGCGTGGGCAGGATGTTCAGGGCCGTCTTGCCCGGCAGGAAGGCACCGTTCCACACCACATCCGGATTGACTCGGGTCTTGGTGCCGAAGGCGTCGGACACCTGCGAGGCCATCAGTGACAGGCGGCCCGGGTTGAGCTGGCCAAAGCCCTCGGCGCGTGCGTCAGGGCTGTTGATGACGGTGTCGATAGCCAGCTGCAGGCGGCGCGTCTCCAACTCGGTGTTGATGATGCCGTCGCGCTGTTTGACAAAGTCGATGGCCGCCTTGGGATTGGTAATGACATCTTTGGCGCCTTTGGTGAAGGCGGCCAGGAAGGCTTTGACCGCCTCCGGATTCTCTCGGATGATCTTGGGCGTGGCGATGATCACATTGCCATAGAGCTTCACACCGTTTTCTGCGTAAGGCAGGATGGTCACATCCTCAGCCTTCACGCCGCGCGCCTCCAGGTTGAGCAGCGAGGTGAAGGTAAAGCCGGTAATGGCATCGACGTCGCCCCGGGCCAGCATGGTCTCGCGCAGCGGTGGGTCCATCGCCGTCCAGTTAACGGCTCCGATGCCGTTGGCCTTCTGAAAGATGGGGAAAGCGCGGCGGCCCGCGTCGAACACCGGCGCACCCATTTTTTTGCCGGTCAGGTCGGCCGGTGTTTTGATGCCGGTTTTCTTGAGGGCCATCACCGAGGCCGGTGTGTTGTTGTAGACCACCATCACCGCCACCGGCTTGTTCGGAGCGTCTGGGTTGTTGGCATGGAACTCCATCAGCGCGGCCAGATCGGCAAAGCCCATGTCATAGGTGCCCGAGGCGACCCGGGTGACCGCAGCGCCCGAGCCATTGCCCGCATCGACCGTGACGTCGAGTTTGGCGTCCTTGAAGTAGCCCTTGGCCACGGGCAAGAGAAATAGCGCCGAGGGGCCTTCGAAGCGCCAGTCGAGCTGAAACTTGATCGGCGTGGTTTGTGCCTGAGCCAGTCCGAGTGACAACAGACCGGTGAGTGCGAGGGCCGTTTGGATGAGCGTGCGTTTTTTCATGGCGGAGAGTCGGGTGAGTGTTGAGGGAAGGTTTAAAAGGTCAGCAATAAGGGTGCCAGAGCCTGGGGGCGTTTTGCCGCCGAAGGGTCATTGTCGGCGCTGTTTGGCCGCTTCAATCTTTCACCCTGCGCGCACTGTCTTGGTACATTCCCTAAACCATTTTGGTGCGGCTCCACCCGAGGCCCTCACTGTTTGTGCTCACTCGTTTGGAGACCTCAGATTACACACCCTTGACTATACAAAACTATACGCCAAAGTGTATACAAAACAAAGCGCCCCATATTAGGGAGAACCCTGGTTTAGAGACCTGTTGCGCCGGGGCGGCGCTCAGGAGAGCAGATCGAGCAGGGTGCGCGCCACGACCTTGGTGGCGCGGCGCAGATCCTCGAGCTGTACACGCTCGTCGGCGCGTTTGGCGTGGCTTTCCAGCACGGTGCGTGGGCCGGCGCCGTAAATCACGCCGGGAATGCCGCGCTCGACATACAGGCGCACATCGGTGTAGAGCGGGGTGCCGATGGCAGGGATGGCCTCGCCGAAGACAGCTTGTCCGTGCTTTTGCAGGGCCTGGACCAGCGGGCGGTTACCCTCCAGCGGCACCATGGCCCTGGCCAGCAGCATGCGCCGGATATCGACGCGGATCTGGTGGCCGCCGCGCGCAGGCCGAAAGCTTGCCGCAGCTTCCTCAATGGTGCGACGCAGGTCGGCTTCGACCTGCACCGGGTCCTCCTCGGGAATCATGCGCCGGTCGATCTTGAACACCACCTTACCGGGGATCACATTGGTGTTGGTGCCCCCGCTGATCAGCCCGACGTTGAGATAGGGATGGCTGATGCCCTCGACCCGGGAGCGTACTTGCAGGTAGTCGCGGTTGAGTCGGTAGAGCGCAGTCAGGATGTGGTTGGCCCCTTGCAGCGCATCGGTGCCGCTGTCAGGAATGGCCGCGTGTGACATCTGGCCGTGCACCGTGACCTCCAGTTGCAGGCAGCCGTTGTGCGCCACCACCACTTGGTAACTAAAGCCGGCGGCGATCATCAGGTCGGGTTGGGTCAGCCCTTGAGCGAGCAGCCAACCTGGGCCGACTTCGCCACCAAATTCCTCATCGTAGGTGAAGTGCAGCTCCACGCTGCCCTTGAGTGACAGCCCGAGCGATTCGAGCGCTCGGGTGGCAAAGGTGAAGGTAGAGAAATCGCTTTTGCTCACCGCGGTGGCGCGGCCGTACATGGCCCCGCCTTCGATTTCGCCGCCGTAGGGGTCGTGGCTCCAGCCTTCGCCCGGGGGTACCACATCGCCATGGGCATTCAGAGCGATGGTTCGGCCGCTGCCGTACCTGCGGCGCACGATCAGGTTGGTGATGGTCTGAAGGCCACAGGCCTGCACGTCCTGGGCCGGTACCGGGTGCGACTCGGCCTCGAAGCCAAAGTCCTTGAGCAATTGGGCCGTGCGCGCAGCGTGAGGCGCGTTGTTGCCCGGCGGGGTGTCGGTAGGCACTTGCACCAGCGCCTGCAAGAAACGCACTTGCTCGTCGAAGTGCGCGTCGATCCAGGCGTCGATCTGCTGGTAATGGGTGTCGCTGACAGTCATGAGAATTCTTCTTGGAGTTGATAGAGAAGGTGGGCGAAGGCCTCGATGGCCAGCTGCATGTCGTCACAGTGGGTCGATTCCAGCGGGTTGTGGCTGATGCCTGCGTTCTCACCGCGCACAAACAGCATCGCCTGCGGCATGATCTCATGCAGTTTCATGGCATCGTGGCCGGCGCCGCTGGGCAAACGGAACACGGGCACCCCCAGGGCATCGACCGCTTTCTCCCAACGCGCTTGCCAGGCCGGGTGACTCGGGGCTGCGGCCACTCGCATGGTTTCCTCGCTGGTAAAGCGCACCCCTCGGCGCTCACAGATGGCTTGAAGCTGAGCCAGCACATCGGCCTCGAGCCTGTCGCGCTGCGCGTCGGTGGGGGCGCGCAAGTCCAGACTGAAGCTGCACCGGCCGGGCACCACGTTGATCGAGCCGCCGGGCACTTGCAGCTGGCCGATGGTGGCCACGCTGTCGCCATCGCGCGAGGCGCGCTGCTCCAGGTAGAGCGCCAGTTCGGCCACCGCGCAGGCTGCATCGCGGCGACGGTCCATGGGGGTGGTGCCAGCGTGGCTGGCCATGCCGATGACCTCGCACAGGTATCGCACGCTGCCGTTGATGGAGGTCACCACGCCCAGGGGGATGTTGAGCTCGTTGAGCACCGGGCCCTGCTCGATATGCACTTCGACAAAGCCCAGGTAGTCGCTGGGGTTGCGCTCGATGCGGTCGATCTCATCGACCCGCAGGCCGGCCTGCACCATGGCCTGACGCATAGGGATGCCCTCGGCGTCCTTTTGATCGAGCCACGGCTTTTTGAAGTCGCCGATGAGCGCCCCCGAGCCCAGAAAGGTGGCGCGGTAGCGCTGGCCTTCCTCTTCGGCAAAGGCCACCACCTCGATGCCCACGGGCAGCCGCTTGCCCTGTCGGTGCAGAGCACGCACGCAGGCTATGGGCACGAAGATGCCCAGACGCCCATCGTACTTACCCCCGTTGCGCACCGTGTCGTAGTGGCTGCCGGTCATCAGGTATTTGCCGTTCGCTCGGGCCGGCCGGTAGCGCCCCACCACATTGCCCACCGCGTCCTCGAAGACCTCGTCGAAGCCGCAATCGCGCATGTCCTGGCTGATCTGCTGTGCGCAGGCACGATGCGCCGCGGTGAGGTAGGTGACTGTCAGCTGGCCTTTCTCGGCAAAGCCCGGGTCGCTGTGGCGGGCCAGGCGTTCCTGCCAGTCCCAGACCTGCTGACCTTGCGTGGGTTCGATCCCAAACTTGTCGTTGAGCCGGATCTCGACGATGCGATGGATATTGCGCAAACACTCAGCGAGCTCGAAATCAGGATGGCTGTGCAAGCGCCGCTCAAAGGTCTCGATGATCTGCCTCTTGCTCAGACCGACGCCGCGCGGCCCGCGTACAGCCAGGATGAAAGGCCAACCAAACTTGGCGTTGTAATCGGCATTGAGCTGCTGGATCTTGGCAAATTCCTCCGCAGTGCAGTCGGTCAGGCCCGCCTTGCTTTGCTCCTGCGTGGATTCGGCCGTCAGCGTCTTGCTGATCATGGCCTTGCCCGCCAACTCAGGGTGGGCGCGGATGAGCTTGAGCTGTGCCTCGCGTCCCGCTTGCGTCAGCACTTCGGTCATGGCGTACTTGAGCTGCGCCAACGATCGAAACGGACGCTGCTCTAGGGCCCGCTCGGCAATCCAGGGTGAATGCTCATAGAGGCCGTCGAGCAGACGCGCCGCCTCCTGGCGGCTGGCGCTGTTGATTTGGTCGAGGGTCAGGGCCATGGTGGTGTGGGGAGTGGGACGGTCAAGGTTCAGGGCTTGTACGGATGCGTGGCCTTCCAGTGCTTGGCAATGTCGATCCGCCGGGCCACCCACACCTTCTCGTGCGACTGGATGTGGTCCAGAAAACGCTGCAGGGCGGTGATGCGACCGGGCCGGCCAAGCAGGCGGCAGTGCATGCCTATGCTCATCATCTTGGGCGCGTTGTCGCCGGCCGGATCACCTTCGGCATAGAGCGCATCGAAGCTGTCCTTCATGTACTGAAAAAACGGGTCGGCATGCGAATAGCCTTGCGGCAGGGCAAACCGCATATCGTTGCAGTCCAG
>CAZCSD010000070.1:0-11291 GCA_964501235.1 uncultured Polaromonas sp.
ACGACATCCTCAAGGAGTTCATGGTCCGCAACACCTACATCTACCCGCCCGAGCCCTCGATGAAGATCATCGGGGACATCATCGAGTACACGGCCAAGCACATGCCCAAGTTCAACTCGATCTCCATATCGGGCTATCACATGCAGGAGGCCGGGGCCCATCAGGCGCTGGAACTGGCCTTTACCCTGGCCGACGGCAAGGAGTATGTCAAGACGGCCCTGGCCAAGGGACTGGACGTCGACGATTTTGCTGGCAGGCTCTCCTTTTTCTGGGCCATCGGTATGAACTTCTATCTGGAGATCGCCAAGATGCGCGCGGCGCGACTGCTGTGGTGCCGGATCATGAAAGGCTTTGGCGCCAAGAACCCCAAGAGCCTGATGCTGCGCACCCACTGCCAGACCTCCGGCTGGTCGCTGACCGAACAGGATCCCTACAACAACGTGGTGCGAACCACCCTCGAGGCCATGGCGGCCGTGTTTGGCGGCACGCAGAGCCTGCACACCAATAGCTTCGACGAGGCCATTGCGCTGCCCACCGAGTTTTCGGCGCGTATCGCGCGCAACACCCAGCTCATCATCCAGGAAGAAACCCACATCACACAGGTGGTCGACCCCTGGGCTGGCAGCTACATGATGGAAAAGCTGACCCAGGATATGGCCGACAAGGCCTGGGCCCTGATCGAGGAGGTCGAGGCCATGGGCGGCATGACCCGTGCTGTCGATAGCGGATGGGCCAAGCTCAAGATTGAGGCCAGCGCGGCCGAAAAGCAGGCTCGTATCGATTCGGGCAAGGATGTGATTGTCGGCGTCAACAAGTACAAGCTGCCCAAGGAAGACCCGGTGGAGATTCTGGAGGTCGACAATGTCAGGGTGCGGGAGGGGCAGATCGCGCGCCTGAGGGATATCAAGGCCCGGCGCGATGGGGCTGCGGTACAAGCGGCGTTGCAGGCGCTGACCGATGCGGCCCAATCGGGGCAGGGTAATCTGCTCGATCTGAGTATTCGCGCCATCCGATTGCGCGCCACCGTCGGGGAGGTGTCCGATGCGCTGGAAAAAGTTTTCGGGCGCCATCGCGCCGATATCCAAAAGGTGACCGGTGTGTATGCTGCCGCTTACGACTCAGCCGAGGGATGGGACAAACTCAAGCAAGAAATTGCGCTTTTTGCCGAACAGTTCGGCCGCCGCCCCCGGGTGCTGATTGCCAAACTCGGTCAGGACGGTCACGACCGCGGGGCCAAGGTAGTGGCCACCGCTTATGCCGATCTGGGCTTTGATGTCGACATGGGCCCCCTGTTCCAGACCCCCGAGGAGTGCGCCAGACAGGCCATCGAGAACGATGTGCACGCGGTTGGGGTGAGCACGCTGGCCGCAGGCCATAAAACCCTGGTGCCCGCCATCATCGCCGAACTCAAGCGCCTCGGGGCTGAGGACATCATCGTCTTCGTTGGCGGCGTGATCCCGCGTCAAGACTATGACTTTCTCTTTGAGGCCGGTGTCAAAGGTATTTACGGGCCCGGCACCCCCATACCGGCCAGTGCCAAGGATGTGCTCGAACAGATCCGGGTCGCCCTGAGCTGAAGTTGCGGCAAGGCATGAGTCCCCAGGAAATACGGCAGAGCGTGCTGCAGGGCGATGCCCAGTCGCAGCGGCGGGCAATCGCCAAGGCCATCACGCTGCTCGAATCAACACGGGCTGATCATCGTCTGCAGGCCGATGAGCTCTTGACATCCCTGCTGCCGCACACGGGCAAAAGCTTTCGCTTGGGCATTAGCGGCGTGCCCGGCGTGGGCAAGTCCACTTTCATCGAGGCTCTGGGCCTGTACCTCATCGGCAGGGGCCACCGTGTGGCGGTGCTGACCATTGACCCCTCATCCACCGTCTCGGGCGGATCCATCCTTGGGGACAAGACCCGGATGGAAAAGCTCTCGGTGCACGAGCGCGCCTATATACGTCCGAGCCCCTCCAGCGGCACGCTCGGCGGCGTTGCTGAAAAGACCCGCGAGGCCATGTTGGTCTGCGAGGCCGCAGGCTATGACATCGTGATCGTCGAGACCGTCGGCGTGGGCCAGAGCGAGACCGCCGTGGCGGGCATGACCGACATGTTCGTGCTTATGCAGCTGCCCAATGCCGGCGACGACCTGCAGGCCATCAAGAAGGGCGTGATGGAGTTGGCCGATCTGGTGGTCATCAACAAGGCTGATATTGATACCGATGCAGCCACTCGCGCGCGCGCCCAGATCACCTCGGCTTTGCGTCTTTTGGGCCTGCACGGCAACCCCGATCATGCGCACCACGATGAGGCGCTGTGGCATCCGCGTGCGATACAGATCAGCGCCTTGCAGAGCCAGGGTATCGACGCCTTCTGGGCAGAGGTAATGGAGTTTGAGCGTCTGCAGCAGGCGGGGGGGCACCAAGCCCGGCGGCAGCGACAAGCCCTGGCCTGGATGTGGGAGCGTATCGATGCAGGCTTGAAGCAGCGTTTTAGGCAGCACAAGGCGGTTCGTGATTTGTTGGCCGACGTGACGGCCGATGTGGCAGCGGGTCGACTGGCCGCGTCGACAGCGGCGCGCCTACTGCTCGAACGCTTCGATTGATTTTTTCTGGAGAACGTGATGCAAGACATCCTGGAACAACTTGAGAAAAAACGCGCTGCAGCGCGTATGGGCGGTGGCGATAAACGCATTGAGGCTCAGCATGCCAAGGGAAAGCTCACTGCGCGCGAGCGTCTGGAGGTCTTGCTCGACGAGGGCACCTTCGAGGAATGGGATATGTTCGTTGAGCACCGCTGCACCGACTTTGGTATGGAAGACAACAAGATTCCTGGCGATGGTGTGGTCACCGGCTACGGCATGATCAACGGTCGTCTGGTCTTTGTATTCAGCCAGGATTTCACCGTCTACGGTGGCGCGCTGTCGGAGTCGCATGCCGAGAAGATCTGCAAGATCATGGACCAGGCCATGAAGGTGGGCGCTCCGGTGATTGGGCTCAATGACTCGGGCGGCGCTCGTATCCAGGAAGGCGTGGCCTCGCTGGGGGGCTATGCCGAGGTGTTCCAGCGCAATGTCATGGCCTCCGGCGTGGTCCCGCAGATCAGTCTGATCATGGGGCCGAGCGCCGGCGGGGCGGTCTATTCGCCGGCGCTGACCGACTTTATTTTCATGGTCAAAGACAGCTCCTACATGTTCGTCACCGGACCCGAGGTGGTCAAGACCGTCACACATGAGGAGGTCAGTGCAGAGGAGCTCGGCGGGGCTATCGCCCACACCACCAAGAGCGGCGTGGCCGATCGGGCCTTCGAGAACGACATCGAGGCACTGCTGATGATCCGCCGGCTCTACAACTACTTGCCCTTGAATAATCGCGAGAAGGCGCCGGTGCGACCTAATGGCGACCCGATTGATCGAGCTGACAGGAGCCTGGACACCCTGGTTCCGGACAACCCGAACAAGCCCTACGACATGAAGGAGCTCATCCTCAAGACTGTCGATGACGGCGACTTCTTCGAGATCCAGCCCGATTACGCCAAGAACATCATCGTGGGCTTTGCCCGCATGGACGGCCAAACGGTTGGAATTGTCGCCAATCAGCCTTTGGTGTTGGCCGGCTGTCTGGACATTAAAAGTTCCATCAAGGCGGCGCGTTTTGTGCGGTTTTGCGATGCCTTCGGCATTCCGGTTATCACTTTTGTCGATGTGCCGGGCTTCATGCCGGGCACATCGCAGGAATACGGCGGCATCATCAAACATGGGGCCAAACTGCTGTATGCCTATGCCGAGTGCACAGTGCCCAAGGTGACGGTGATCACCCGCAAGGCCTACGGCGGTGCCTACGATGTGATGGCCTCCAAGCACCTCAGAGGCGATGTGAACTTCGCCTGGCCCAATGCCGAGATCGCGGTGATGGGAGCCAAGGGGGCGGTGGAGATCATCTTCCGGGAGGAGAAGAAAGACCCCGAGAAGCTCGCGGCACGCGAGGCGCAATACAAGGCCCGTTTTGCCAATCCCTTCGTCGCTGGTGCACGCGGCTTTATTGACGACGTGATCTTGCCGCACGAGACACGCAAGCGCATCTGCCGCTCGCTGGTGATGCTTCGGGACAAGAAGGTCGAGAACCCGTGGCGCAAGCACGGCAACATTCCGCTGTGAGCGTTCGAGGAGAAGGAACCATGTTCAAGAAAATCCTGATTGCCAACCGCGGCGAAATCGCCTGCCGCGTCATTGCGACCGCCCGCAAGATGGGTATCCAGACGGTGGCGGTCTATTCCGAGGCCGATAAGGAGGCCCGTCATGTGCAATTGGCCGACGAAGCGGTGCTGCTCGGGCCCGCGCCCTCCCGCGAGTCCTATCTGGTAGCCGACAAAATCATTGCGGCGTGCAAGCAGACGGGGGCCGAGGCGGTGCATCCGGGCTACGGCTTCCTCTCAGAAAACGAGGACTTCGCTCGGCGGGTCGAAGAAGAGGGCCTGATTTTTATCGGGCCCAAGCACTATTCGATTGCGGCTATGGGCGACAAGATTGCTTCCAAGAAGCTCGCCAATGAAGCCAAGGTCAATACTATTCCCGGCTGGAACGACGCCATCGAGACGCCCGAGCGCGCGGTCGAGATTGCCAAGGGGATTGGTTATCCCGTGATGATCAAGGCTTCGGCGGGGGGTGGGGGCAAGGGTCTGCGGGTGGCTTTTAACGACAAGGAGGCCTTCGAGGGCTTTTCTTCCTGCCGCAATGAGGCGCGCAACAGCTTCGGCGATGACCGAGTATTTATCGAGAAGTATGTGCTCGAGCCGCGTCACATCGAAATTCAGGTGCTTGGCGATGCCCATGGCAACGTGATCTACCTCAACGAGCGCGAGTGTTCGATCCAACGCCGCCATCAAAAGGTGATTGAGGAGGCACCGTCGCCCTTTATCAGCGACGAGACACGCCGGGCCATGGGCGAGCAGGCGGTGGCTCTGGCCAAGGCGGTCAAGTACCAATCGGCGGGCACCGTGGAGTTCGTGGTCGGCAAGGACCAGGATTTTTACTTCCTGGAGATGAACACTCGTTTGCAGGTGGAGCACCCGGTCACTGAGTGCATCACCGGTCTGGACTTGGTGGAATTGATGATCCGCGTGGCCGCTGGTGAAAAGCTGCCCATAAGCCAAGAGGAGGTGCGGCGCGAGGGCTGGGCCATCGAGTGCCGCATCAATGCGGAAGACCCCTTCCGCAATTTTCTGCCCTCCACTGGGCGGCTGATTCGCTTTCAGCCGCCGACCGTCAGCATGTTCCAGGCCGATACGGATGCGCTGTACGGGGTACGGGTGGACACGGGCGTCCAGGAGGGCGGCGAGATTCCGATGTTCTACGACTCCATGATTGCCAAGCTCATCGTGCACGGTCGCGACCGGCTGGAGGCCATTGCCAAAATGCGCGAGGCGCTCAACGGTTTTGTCATTCGCGGTATCAGTTCCAACATTCCCTTTCAAGCAGCCCTGCTCGCGCATCCAGATTTTGTTCAAGGTCATTTCAATACGGGCTTTATCGCCGAGCATTACGGCAAGGGCTTTCGCTCAGAAGATGTCGAGCACGGTGATCCGGGATTTCTGGTGGCGTTGGCCGCCTATGTGCGGCGCAAGTCACGCGAGCGTGCGGCTCGCTTGGGTGGCCAGTTGCCCGGTTACGATGTCAAGGTCGGGCAGCACTACACCGTGATCGTGCTGGGGCAGCAGGGGAACCACCGCTACGTCGAGGTGACGGTGGATGACACCGGCAGTATTCACGGGCCGGCTGTGATTCAGGTGGAAGGCAAGACCTATGCGATCGACAGCGGTTCGCGGCTCAATGCCATCTGCATCCAAGGGTCGGTCAACGGTCAGCGTTTCACTGCGCAAGTCGAGCGGGGCACCCCACGCAATCCCCTGGCTCTGGCGGTTCAGCACAACGGCTCGCGCATTGAGGCGCTGGTGGTTTCTCCGCGTATGGCGCAACTCCAACGGCTCATGCCCTACAAAGCCCCGCCCGATTTGAGTCGCTTTGTACTCTCGCCCATGCCGGGTCTGCTGGTGGATGTGGCAGTGCAGCCGGGGCAGAAGGTGCAAGCCGGCGAGCGGGTGGCTGTGATCGAGGCGATGAAAATGGAAAATGTGCTCTTTGCCGCTGCCGATGGCGTGGTGAGCAAGGTGCTGGCCGCCAAGGGCGAGTCGCTGGCGGTCGACCAGCCGATTGTCGAATTTTCATGAGGTGCGCGTATGGATGTGGCAGTTTTTGAGGCGGGGCTCAAGGCCGAGGGCTATCAGGTGATCACCTCGGTGGCTCAGCCCGCTGGGTATGCGCTTGGGGATCATGTGCATCCTTTCGATGCCTGCGCCTTGATTCTTGACGGGCACTTCACCATTACCGTAGCGGGCGTGGATCGCCACTACGGTCCCGGCGATGTTTTTCGTCTGCCCGCCGGAACCCCGCACAGCGAGCGTGCGGGCTCCGAAGGTGTCAGTTACCGCGCGGGTCGCCGCACTCGGGAGGCATGATGGCCGGTGACGTGCAGCCAACCCCTGGCCGGCCTTTCAAGGTGCTGGGCATTCAGCAAATTGCCATCGGTGGGCCAGACAAGCAGCGTCTGCGTCGCCTGTGGGTAGACCAACTCGGTCTGTCGGTTACGGGCGGCTTTGTCTCTGAGCGCGAGAACGTCGACGAAGACATCTGCGCGATGGGCAGTGGTCCTTTCAAGGTCGAGGTCGATCTGATGCAGCCGCTCGATCCCGATAAAAAACCGGCCGTTCACGTCACGCCGCTCAACCATGTGGGCCTGTGGATTGACGATCTGCCGGCCGCTGTGCACTGGCTCAGCGCCCGTGGCGTTCGGTTCGCTCCTGGCGGTATCCGCAAGGGCGCAGCTGGCTTTGATATCTGTTTCCTGCATCCCAAGGCCAGCGAGGAGTTTCCCATCGCAGGGGAGGGCGTACTGATCGAGTTGGTGCAGGCCCCGGCCGAGGTCATCGCGGCATTTTCCGCCTTGGCCCAACCCGGGCCCTGAACTCAAGCCCCGGGGTCGCTCCCGCGGCGCTTTCGGGCCAGGCTCATCGCCTGCTCAATCACAGCGCGCTTGCGCTCGAGTTCGACCGCATCGGTGATCTGGCTGTGCGCGGCCAGATCCTTGAGCTTGTGTTGGGCCAGGGCCCGTGAGCGCTCGGAGTCTTCCCGCCGCGTTCGCTCGATCCGCCCTTGATGGGCTTGATACCGTTGCAGCGATTGCTGGGCTTGTTGTTCGGACCAGGCCGCCCAGCCGGTGGTCTCGGTCACGGCTTGCATCTCAATGCAGTCGACGGGGCAGACCGGCAGACACAACTGGCAGCCGGTGCAGTAGGGCTCGATCACCGTGTGCATCAGCTTGTTGCCGCCGACGATGGCATCGGTTGGGCAGACCGGCTGGCACAGCGTGCAGCCAATGCACCAGTTTTCGTCGATAACAGCCACGGCGCGGGGGGCCTCCATGCCGTGGGCCGGGTTGAGCGCCTGTACCGGCTGACCGGTCAGAACTGCGAGGCGGGCAACGCCCTCGGCACCCCCCGGTGGGCACTGGTTGATGGCCGCCTGCCCTTCGGCAATCGCCTGCGCGTAGCCGCGGCAATCGGGGTAGTTACAGCGGGTGCACTGGGTTTGCGGCAGGGCCCGGTGAATCTCATCGACCAGGCGGGGATCGGTCGAGTGCATGGGCCCGGACGGGGTGCTGCGTCTTGCAATCAGGCCCGGGAGGCGCGCGCGGCGGTCTTGCGAGCGGGCTTCTTGCCGGCGGCCCGGGTTGATTGACGAGCTGAAGCCCGCAGAGCCGTTTTGCCCTTAGGGGCGGTCTGGTCGGCCGCAGCGGCCTGCCCGCTCAGGATGAAGGCCTTGACTTGGGGGTAGACCAGTTCGCGCCATCGCCGTCCGCTGAAGATGCCGTAGTGGCCCGCTCCAGCCACTTCCAGATGCTTCTTGCGCGAACGGGGGATGCCGGTGCACAGATTGTGAGCTGCCGCCGTCTGACCCGAGCCGGAGATGTCGTCGAGTTCACCCTCGACCGTCATCAGTGCCACCTGCCCGATGTCTTGCGGACGCACCCACTCGGGCTCACCTTGCGCATTGACTACTTGCCAGGTGCCGTGCACCAGCTTGAATTCCTGGAAGACCGTTTGCAGGGTCTCCAGATAGTAGTGGGCATCCATGTCGAGCACGGCGTTGTACTCGTCGTAGAACTTGCGGTGGGCTTCAGCACTCGCGTCATCCCCTTTGATCAGGTCCTTGAAATAGTCGTAATGGCTGTTGGCATGGCGATCCGGATTCATGGCCACGAAGCCCGCGTGCTGCAGAAAGCCTGGATAAACCCGGCGGCCCGCACCCGGAAAATTGCTCGGGACTCTAAAAATGACGTTGTTCTCGAACCAGTTGAGGCTCTTGTTCATAGCCAGGTTGTTCACAGCCGTGGGCGATTTACGCGCATCGATAGGCCCGCCCATCATGGTCATGGTCAGCGGCAGGGGCTCGCCCCGCGATGCCATCAGGGAAACGGCCGCCAGGACGGGAACCGTGGGCTGACAGACGCTGACCACGTGGCAGTGACCGTAGCGTTGTTGCAGGTGACGAATGAAATCCTGCACATAGTTGACATAGTCGTCCAGATGGAAGTCGCCTTGATCGAGCGGCACCATACGGGCGTTGCGCCAATCGGTGATGTAGACCTTGTGATCCTTGAGCATGTGCTTGACGGTATCGCGAAGCAGGGTGGCGTAATGGCCGGACAGAGGCGCAACGATCAGCACAACCGGCTGAGACTTGAGGGTGGCCAGCGTAGAAACATCGTCGCTCAGCCGCTTAAAGCGCCTGAGTTCACAGAAGGGCTTGTCGATCTCGACCCGCTCCTGAATGGCCACCGGCCGGCCCGCCACCTCGACCGAGGTAATGCCGAAGGCCGGCTTTTCGTAATCTTTGCCCAGACGGTAGAAGAGGCTGTAGGCGGCCGACAGCCGCTGTGCCCAGGGGTGAGCGCCCGCGGGCGAGTGCGGGTTGCTAAACAGCTTGGCCGCCGCCTGCGCAAAGTCGACGAAGGGTTCCATCAACGTGCGCTGGCTTTCATAGACCTGGTAGAGCATGTTGTTTCCTCGTTTCGTCAGAATTTGTTGCGGTGCAGCAATATATATCAGCTGCCGAGCTTACCCAAGAGGTCGAGCCCTCTAAATGTGTGACAAGCTGTCAGTTACCAGAAAGCTTGCCCTCATGCGTCCGAGCGCGGGCCGTTCCTTTCAGCCGCAGCCCCGGTTCAGACCACCCGGGCAATCGAGGCGCAAACATGGTCGATGTTGCGGCTGTTCAGGGCGGCCACGCACATGCGCCCCGTGTCCGTGCCATAGACGCCAAATTCGCTGCGCAGGCGCACCATTTGGTCTTTGCTCAGGCCCGAGTAGCTGAACATTCCGATCTGGTCGGTAATGAAGCCCATGTCCTGCTTGACGCCCGCCGCTTTGAGGCCCTCAACAAGCCTATGGCGCATCTGCTTGATGCGGCTGCGCATGCCCGCGAGCTCTTGCTCCCACTGCTGGCGCAGCTCGGGCGTGCCGAGCACCGTGGCCACAATAGCGCCGCCATGGGTGGGCGGGTTGGAATAGTTGGTGCGGATCACAATCTTGAGCTGGCTCAGCACCCGGTCGGCCTCGTCCTTGTTTTGGCACAGCACGCTCAGGGCGCCCACGCGCTCGCCGTAGAGGCTAAAGCTCTTGGAAAACGAGGTCGACACAAAAAAGTCGAGCCCAGCCGCCACAAACTTGCCCACCACCGCCCCGTCCTCGGCAATGCCGTGCCCAAAGCCCTGATAGGCCATGTCCAGGAAGGCAATCAGTCCACCGGCCTTGACTGCGGCAATCACCTGATCCCACTGCTCGGCCCGGATGTCGTAACCCGTGGGGTTGTGACAGCAGGCGTGCAGAACCACGATGGTGCCCGCGGGCGCCGCCTTCAGGGCAGCGAGCATGCCCTCGAAGTTAACGCCCCGTCGCGCTGCATCGTAGTAGGGGTAGGTTTCCACCGTGAAGCCGGCGTTGCCAAAGAGCGCGCGGTGGTTCTCCCAGCTTGGATCGCTGATCAGCACCTTCGCGCCCGGTTGAATGTGGCGCAAGAAGTCCGCGCCGATCTTCAGGCCGCCGGTCCCACCCAGGGCCTGTACGGTGGCCACGCGGCCGGAGCGGACCGGCTCGCTGCCGGCTCCGAAGACCAGGTCTTTGACGGCGCTGTCATAGGCAGCAATGCCGTCGATCGGCAGATAGCCGCGCGGCGCTGGCTTGTCGGCCATGCGCTTTTCGGCCGCCAGCACGCAACCGAGCAGGGGCAATTTACCCTGATCGTCGTAGTAGACCCCAACGCCCAGATTGACCTTGTTCGGATGGGTATCGGCGGCAAATTGTTCGTTGAGGCCCAAGATCGGATCGCGGGGGGCCATGACGACGGCGTTGAACAGGGACATGCTGAGTTCCGGGGAGCTGGTTTGAAGGGCAGGTGGCAAAGACCCGTGTGCAAAGCGGTCGCACAGGCTTTGCCTGGCGGACAGGGGGGCCTGATATCGCTTATGCTGGCAGGTTGCCTCGATTTTAACGGGGCCGTTTGAGCCCCATGCCCAGTCCCATGTCGCAGTCCGCAGTTGATGTTCAAGGGCCTGATGCCGAGCAGGCCCCCGGCGAGTTTGTGCGCTTCCCGGATTCGCCTTTTGAATTGTTCATGCCCTACCCGCCGGCGGGCGATCAGCCCCAAGCCATCGCCAAGCTGGTTGAGGGGGTGGGTGATGGCGAGGCTTTTCAGACCCTGCTGGGGGTGACCGGCTCGGGCAAGACCTTCACCATGGCCAATGTGATTGCCCGCCTGGGCAGGCCGGCCATCGTCTTTGCGCCCAACAAGACCCTGGCGGCCCAGCTTTACAGCGAATTTCGCGAGTTTTTTCCGCGCAATGCGGTCGAGTACTTTGTCAGCTACTACGACTACTACCAGCCCGAGGCTTATGTGCCGCAGCGCGACCTTTTCATTGAGAAGGACTCGGCCATCAATGAGCACATCGAGCAAATGCGGTTGTCGGCCACCAAGAGTGTGCTCGAGCGGCGCGATACGGTGATCGTGGCCACCGTCAGCGCCATTTATGGCATTGGTGCTCCCGAGGACTACACCGAGATGCGATTCATCGTGCGGCAGGGCGATCGAATCGGGCAGCGCGACGTTATTGCCCGGCTGATCCGCATGCAGTACGGTCGCAACGACACGGATTTTGGCCGTGGCTGCTTTCGGGTCCGGGGCGATGTGATCG
>CAZCSD010000071.1:0-11287 GCA_964501235.1 uncultured Polaromonas sp.
CTGGACTGCGCTGTGCTGCAAAGCCTGCCGGGCAAGCAGATCATGGTCGGCTGCCTCAACCTCGAAGACATGTCCATTGAATCACCGGTCGTGGTGGCCTCCCGCATCAAGCGGGCGCTGCAATTCATCAAACCTGAGCAGGTGATCCTGGCCCCAGACTGCGGCATGAAGTACCTGCCCCGCGAGGTGGCCGACGGCAAGCTGCGCGCGATGGCCGAGGCCGCAAAAATCCTGCGGGCCGAATACGGCGCTTGAGGGACTAAAGCGGGCTGCGGTCGCCAGCTCCTGCGTCACTGCAGCGGATTCTTGAGCGCCTCGGGCAACACCAAGGGCATCACGGAGATGCCCTCATCGATGAGGGCCGCCGCCTCATCGGCTGACGTGCGCCCACGTATGCCCCGCTCTGGCTCCTCGCCGTAGTGCATCTGCCGGGCCAGGTCGGCAAATCGATCGCCGACGTCCTCGGTTTTTTCGACAATCTGCCGCACCGCCTGCAGCCACAAGGCCTGCAGCTGCGGGTTTCCGGTGGCCGCTGGCACAGTCGGGCTGGGCGCCGGCGCTGCAGGGGCGTCTGGCGCGGCGCCCAAATTGAGCCGCGGTGCGCTGAGCTGTTTCTCGATGGTGGTGTCGCCGCACAAGGGACAGCTGACCAAACCGCGGGCGCGTTGATCCTGAAAGTCATCCTCCGAGGCAAACCATCCCTCAAAGACATGATGATGCGCACACTTGAGATCCAGAACTTTCATACCGAGATTATGCGGGTACTGGGTCAGCGCGGGCTGTCTGTGGTTTTTGTGGAATCCAGGCCCTTCAGCCGCGACGCCAATCGAGCGTCCACAGTCCCGAGCGCACATTTTGGGCCCATAGCAAGCAAAACAAGGTCTTGGCATCGGTCAGATGCCCTTCCCGCGCCCATTGCAGCAGCTGATCGAGATCGGCCGAGAAAACCTCTAGAAACTCACCCGCGTCGAGCTTGCGCTCGCCGGCCTGCAAGTCGCGGGCAAAGAAAAGATGGATAACCTCGGTGGAGTAGGCGATCGCCAAATGCACCGGGCCGGCATAGGCCCAAAGACCCGCAGAGTATCCGGTTTCCTCCATCAACTCCCGACGCGCGCACACCGCCGGGTCTTCCCCGGGCTCGAGCTTGCCGGCAGGAAACTCGATAAAGGCCCGATCCAGGGGGTAGCGCCATTGCCGCTCGACCACCAACTGCCCATCATCGCGCTCGGCCACCACCACCACCGCACCCGGATGGCAAACATACTCGCGCTGCCCGAGGCTGCCGTCAGGCAAACGGACCGTGTCGCGGCGAGCGATCAGAAAACTGCCTCTGAGCAGCTCCTGACTCTCGACCGTCTCCTCGCGAAGGTGCGTATCTGTCAGATGCGATGGCCGATTCACGCGGGTCACTCAGGATCGGCGGTAAAGGTAGCGGTACACAAATCCGGGGAAGGCCAAAGTCAGAAAGAGGCTGGCCGTGACCGCGTAAAACTCCCAGCCCTGCGAAGCCACCCGACCCACCCGCTGCTCGAGAGCCACCGCCAGCAAGCCCACAAGAAAGTACAGCAGGCACAACTCCAGCAGCCGCAAGGCCAAAGGCTTGGGGCCGGACAGCCGGCGCACCAGCAGCGCCCGGTTGCTCAGGAACGGTAAGTTGGCTGCGATCAGGGCCAGCACAATGACGGCCCAGACCAGCGCAGATGTGTTCATGACGATTTCAGCTGCCCACAGATTTGAGCACGCTGCTCATAGACTGGGCGCACAAAGTCATCAGACCGCCGGGCATCAAGCCGAGCAAGAGCATCAGTGCTCCGTTCAGGCTGAGAACCACGCGTACATCGCGGGCCGCCTCAATCTGGGGGGACACATGACTGGGCAGCGGGTCGAAATACATCACCTTAACCACACGCAGGTAGTAGAAGGCCCCAATCAAGGAGGCAAGCACCGCAAAGACGGCCAAAATCAGGTATTCCAGGCCCTGGGCTGACAGCAGCGCATCAATGACCGAAAGCTTGGCGTAGAAGCCCACCAAAGGCGGCACACCGGCCAAGGAGAACATTCCCAAGGCCATGATGCCCGCGTACAGGGGGCTGCGCTGGTTCAGACCCGCCAGATCACCGATCTCCTCCGATTCGAAGCCTTCACGGGCCAGCAGCATGATCACACCGAAGACCGCCAGCGTGGTTAGCACATAGGTGATCACATAGAACATCGCCGATCCGTAGGCGGCCTGTGCATTGACCTTTTGGCCATCCACGACGCCGGCGAGCATGGCCAGCAAAAAGAATCCCATCTGGGCGATGGTCGAAAAAGCCAGCATGCGCTTGAGATTGCTTTGCGCCACCGCAGCCAGATTGCCCACCAGCAGGGAGGCCACGGCCAGCACGCCCAGCATTTGCTGCCAGTCTATGGCCAGCGGCAGCAAACCCTGAACCAGGATACGCACCACCATCGCAAAGGCAGCCAGTTGCGGGGCGGCACCGATAGCCAGAGTAATGGCGGTCGGCGCGCCGTGATAGACATCGGGCAGCCACATATGGAAGGGCACCGCGCCTATCTTGAAGGCCAATCCGGCCACCACAAAGACCAGACCGAAGACCAACACCTGATGCTTGATCTCGCGACTGGCAATGGCTTTGAAGACTTCAGCGAGGTCCAGGCTGCCCGTGGCGCCATAGATCATGGACAGGCCGTAGAGCAGAAAGCCTGAAGCCAGCGCCCCGAGCACGAAATACTTCATGGCCGCCTCGGTGGAGACCGCATGATCGCGGCGCAGGGCCACCATGGCATAGCTCGAGAGGGTCATCAGTTCCAGGCCCATATAGAGCACCAGGAAGTTGTGACCCGAGATCATCAAGAAGGCACCCAGCAGAGAAAACAGAGCGAGCGTGAAGAACTCCCCCCCGCGCAACATGCCCCGGTCAGCCACATAGGGTCGGCCATAGACCACGGTGACCATCAGGGCCAGGGCAGAAAAACACTTAAGCCAGCTGCCCATGGGCTCGCTGATCACCATCTTGCCAAAGCCGTAAGTCGTCTCGCCCGCAGCGGCCTGCACCCCACAGACGATAGCCACCCAAGCCAGGGTGCCCAGGGTCAGCAAGTAGCTGAGCGTGCGTCGGGGGGTCTTGACGCCCAGGTCGACCAGCGCGATCACGCAGGCCATCACCAGCAAGATGATCTCGGGATAGACCGCGTACCAGCTCTGTGAATCAATCATGGGGCTACTCAAAGGATGTTAAGGCGGCAGATCGCTCAGTTCAACTTGGACAGCGCGACATGTCGCAGCAATTCGGCCACCGAGGCATCCATCACATCGGTGAAAGGCTTGGGATAAATACCCATGTAGAGAACTGCAAGGGCCAATAGGCTGAGCATGAAAAATTCGCGCGTATTGATGTCTTTCAGGGCCCGAACGTCTTCATTGGCCACGTCCCCCAGATAGACCCGCTTGAACATCCATAAGGTGTAGGCGGCACCAAAAATCAGCGCGCTGGCGGCGGCCACGCCGATCCAGAAGTTGTACTGCACCGCGGCCAGAATAACCATCCACTCGCCGACGAAACCGGCTGTGCCCGGCAAGCCGCAGTTGGCCATCGCAAACAACAAAGCAAAGGCCGCAAATTTGGGCATGGTGTTGATCACTCCCCCATAGCTGGCGATTTCCCGAGAGTGAACTCGGTCGTAGAGAACGCCTATGCACAGGAACATCGCGCCCGAGACAAAGCCGTGCGCAATCATCTGGACCAACCCACCGGCCACACCGAGATCGTTAAAAATAAAAAATCCCAGGGTCACAAAGCCCATGTGCGCCACTGAGGAGTAGGCCACCAGCTTCTTCATATCTTGTTGCACCAAAGCAACCAGTCCAACATAGATCACCGCGACCAAGGACAGCGCAATCATCAGCCAAGCCCATTCGCGAGAAGCATCCGGCGCGATCGGCATGGAAAAACGCAGGAAGCCATAAGCGCCGAGCTTGAGCATGATGGCCGCCAAGATGGCCGAACCGCCGGTAGGTGCCTCCACGTGCACATCGGGCAACCAGGTATGCACGGGCCACATCGGCACCTTGACAGCAAAAGCTGCAAAAAACGCAAAAAACAGCAGGGTCTGAGCGGTCATGCCCAAGGGCAGTTTGTGCCAGGTGGTCAGGTCAAAACTGCCTCCCGACTTGTTATACAAATAGACCAGCGCCACCAGCATGAGCAAAGAGCCAAGCAAGGTGTAGAGGAAAAACTTGAAAGCCGCGTAGATCTTGTTGGGACCGCCCCATATGCCGATGATGAGGTACATCGGTATCAGCGTGGCTTCAAAGAAGACAAAAAACAGCATCGCATCGAGAGCGCTGAAGACGCCGATCATCAGACCCGAGAGGATCAGGAACGCCCCCATGTACTGGTTGACCCGCTCCTCAATCACCTCCCAGCCAGCGATCACCACCACCACCGTCATGAAGGCAGTCAAAAGAACAAACCAGAAGGAGATACCGTCCAGGCCAATGTGGTAGTTGATATTGAAGTGGGCAATCCAAGTGGCCTTCTCGACGAACTGCATCGCGCTGCTGTCCACCTGGAACTGCACATACAAAGGCAAGGCGACCAACAAACTGACCAAGGCGCCCAAGAGCGCCAAGGCACGCACCGCCCGGACATGCTCGGGACGACCCATGGCCAGCAAGATCACTCCAAAAACAATCGGCGTCCAGATCGCCAGGCTCAGCAAAGCCATGTGTGTCCTCTTTTACTTGTTGAGCCAGACAAACCAGGTCATAAGCACAAAGATGCCGATGATCATGGCCAGCGCGTAGTGAAAGATGAAGCCCGACTGCAACTGGCGAACCACGGTCGACACCCAGGCCACCAGACGCCAGGAACCATTGACCACAGCTCCGTCGATCAAGGCCTGGTCTCCGCCCTTCCACAAGCCCAATCCCAGGCCCCGAGCAGCGCGCGCCAGCACCTGCTCGTTGAACCAATCCATGTAGTACTTGTTCTCAAGCAGGCGAACCACCGGCGCAAGCGCGCGACCGATGGCTGCGGGCACTGCTGGGTTGATCAAATAGAAATACCAAGCCAGCACCACACCCGCCAGGGCCAGCCAGAACGGTGCGGTCACCAAGCCATGGCTGGCCATGGCCATAGGGCCATCGAAGGCTTTGGCCAACTCGGCCATCGCTGGGTGCAGCTGCGCATTGACCACGATGGCATCCCGGAAGAAGTCGCCGAACAACATGGGGGCGATGGTGTGATAGCCGATAAAAACGGAAGGAACGGCCAGCAGGACCAGCGGCAAAGTCACCACCCAGGGGGACTCATGAGGATGGGCATGGGCGTCACCGTCGTGGTGGGCTTGCGGATCCTGGTCATAGCGCTCTTTGCCGTGGAAGACCAGGAAATACATGCGGAAGGAATAAAAGGCCGTCACAAACACACCCGCCACCACCGCCAAGGTGGCAAAGCCGCTGGCCGGCAGCTTGCTCGCCTGAACCGCAAGGATGATGCTGTCCTTGGAATAAAAGCCCGAAAACAGAGGCGTGCCAATCAGAGCCAGCGATCCCAAGAGGCAGGTGAGCCAAGTGATCGGCATGTACTTGCGCACGCCGCCCATCCAGCGGATATCTTGGTTGTGGTGCAGGCCCATGATCACCGAACCAGCGCCCAGGAACAGCAGGGCCTTGAAGAAGGCGTGGGTCATCAGGTGGAACACCGCCACCGAGTAGGCCGAAGCGCCCAGGGCGACCGTCATATAACCCAGCTGAGAGAGCGTCGAATAAGCCACCACCCGCTTGATGTCGTTTTGGATGATGCCCAAAAAGCCCATGAAGAGCGCGGTGATGGCGCCGATCACGAGAATGAAATTCAGCGCGGTGGAGGAGAGCTCATAGAGCGGCGACATCCGGGCCACCATGAAGATGCCGGCCGTCACCATCGTTGCCGCGTGAATCAGGGCTGAAATCGGCGTGGGGCCTTCCATGGAATCAGGCAGCCAGACATGCAGGGGAAATTGCGCCGACTTACCCATGGCCCCAACAAACAGGCAAATACAGGCGACGGTGATCAGCATCCACTCGGTGCCCGGAAATTTGAGCGCCGCCAATTCGTTGCCCTTGGCAAATACCTCGGTGTAGTTGAGCGACCCGGCATAGGCAGCAATCAGGCCAATGCCAAGAATGAAGCCGAAATCACCGACCCGGTTGACCAAGAAGGCCTTGAGGTTGGCAAAGACAGCGGTGGGCCTCTTGAACCAGAACCCGATCAACAGGTAGGACACCACCCCCACCGCCTCCCAGCCAAAAAACAGCTGCAACATGTTGTTGCTCATCACCAGCATCAGCATGGAAAAGGTAAAGAGCGAGATATAGGCAAAAAAGCGGTTGTAGCCTTCGTCGTCGTGCATGTACCCAATGGTGTAGACGTGCACCATCAGCGAGACGAAGGTCACCACGACCATCATCATCGCAGTCAGGCCGTCCACCAGAAACCCCACTTCCATCTTCAGGCCACCCACAATCATCCAGGTGTAGAGCGTCTCATTGAAACGCGCTCCATCCATCACCCGGTCCAGGGTCTGGAGCGAGAGTAAAAAAGCCACCAGGACGCCGAGGATCGTCAGGCTGTGGCTGGCCACACGGCCCAGGCGGTTGCCGCCCAGCGCGGTACCAAAGACGCCGGCCAGAAGCGAGCCAGCCAAGGGCGCCAGGGGAACGGCCAGCAGGGTGGAGGCGGAAAGCGTTTGACTCATCGTGGGGTTTCCGTGCGCTTGGGGTTCATGCGGACTGGCTGACGTTTAGCCTCTGAGGGTGTTGAGCTCGTCCACATTGATACTGGACTTGTTCCTAAAGAGGAGCACCAAAATAGCCAGGCCTATGGCCGACTCCGCAGCTGCCACCGTGAGGATGAAGAAGACAAAAATCTGCCCAGCCATGTCGCCCAGGTAGTAGGAAAAGGCGACGAAATTCATATTGACGGCCAGCAACATCAGCTCAATGGCCATGAGCAGCACGATGAGGTTCTTGCGGTTGAGAAAAATTCCAATGACCGACAGAGCGAACAGCAGCCCGCCCAGCGCAAGAAAATGACCCAGCGAAATCATGCCTTCTTCTCCTCGGCAGGAGCCGGCTCGGCCGGCGGCGGAGCCAGCGAACTCGGGTCGATGTTGAGCAGCGTCACCCGATCAGAGCGCTTGACGCGCACCTGTACGGAGGGATCGATGGATTTGGAATCCTTGCGCTCGCGCAGGGTCAGGGCAATAGCCGCAATGATGGCCACCAGCAGCAAAGCCGCCGCCGCCTGCAAGGGGAGCAGGTACTCGGTGTAGAGCACTTGGCCCAGTTCGCGCGTGTTGGAGTAATCGGCCGCGGCCTGACTGGCCAGCGCTGCAGCCGGCGGCGAGGTCACCCGAAAACCACCGAGCAGGACGGCCGCCATCTCCAGCGCAATGACCGCCCCCATCAGGGCGGCGAGCGGAAAATGTTTCCAAAAGCCCTTGCGCATGCTATCGAGATTGATGTCGAGCATCATCACCACGAAAAGGAAGAGCACCATCACCGCGCCCACATAAACCAGCACCAGGGTGATGGCCAGGAACTCAGCCTTGAGCAGCAGCCACAGGGCAGCTGCCTGAAAGAAGGCCAGCACCAGATAGAGGGCCGCATGGACCGGGTTGCGCGCCGTGATCACGCGAAACGCTGCAAACAGCAAAATCGCGGAGAAGGCGTAGAAGAGAGCGGTTTGGACGTCCATGGATCTGGCTTCTTTCGGTCGGCCGGGGCTGCAGGCTATCGGAGTCTTCGGGGTCTATGCACTTACATCGATTCAACGGTACTTGGCGTCGGCTGCCTTGTTGGCCGCGATCTCGGCCTCGTAGCGATCTCCGACCGCCAACAGCATGTCCTTGGTGAAATACAGGTCGCCCCGCTTCTCGCCGTGGTATTCGAGGATATGCGTCTCCACAATCGAATCGACCGGACAGCTCTCCTCGCAGAAGCCGCAAAAAATGCATTTGGTCAGGTCGATGTCGTATCGGGTGGTGCGCCGACTGCCGTCCTCGCGCACATCGGACTCGATGGTGATGGCCAGCGCCGGGCAGACTGCCTCGCACAGCTTGCAGGCGATACAGCGTTCTTCACCATTGTCATAACGACGCAAGGCGTGCAGGCCGCGAAAGCGCGGCGACAACGGCGTCTTCTCTTCCGGAAACTGCACGGTGATCTTGCGGCTGAACATGTACTTGCCCGTCAGGGCCATGCCCTTGAACAGCTCGGTCAGCATGAAGCTGGAAATGAAGTCCTTCCAGGAAAAGGACGAGGAGGGCAAAGTCTGCGTGGCCATATCAAAAAGTCCCTACGGGGTGCATGATCACTTCCAGATATTCAAGGGGGTGTGCATCCATACGGCCACCACCACCAGCCAGAACAGAGTGACCGGGATGAAGATCTTCCAGCCCAGGCGCATGATCTGGTCATAACGAAAACGCGGAAAAGTCGCACGCACCCAGAGAAAGAGCGTGACGACGACAAAAGTCTTGAGTCCCAGCCAGATCCAGCCCGGAATCCAGGCCAGGGCCTCCACCGGGGGTAACCACCCTCCGAGGAACATGATCACGCACAGGATGGAGACCAGAATCATGTTGGCGTATTCGGCCAGGAAGAACATGGCGAAGGCCATCCCCGAGTACTCGACCATATGGCCCGCAACAATCTCCGATTCGCCCTCGACCACATCAAAGGGGTGGCGGTTGGTCTCGGCCAGTCCCGCAATGAAGTACACCAGGAAGATCGGCAGCAGCGGCAGCCAGTTCCAGGACAGGAAACCCAGCCCCATTTCTGCGCCCATGCCCTTGGCCTGGCCCATGACGATGTCGGTCATATTCAGGCTGGCCGAAACCATAAGCACCACCACCAGGCAAAAGCCCATGGCAATCTCGTAACTGACCATCTGAGCCGAGGCGCGCAGCGCGCCGAGGAACGCATACTTGGAGTTTGATGCCCAGCCGGCAATGATCACGCCGTAGACCTCCAGCGAGGTGATCGCCATGAGAAACAACAAGCCCGCATTGATATTGGCCAAGGCCACATCAGGACCGAAGGGGATCACCGCCCAGGCCGCCAGAGCCGGCATGATGGTCATGATCGGCCCCAGCACGAACAAGCCCTTGCTCGCGGCCGCCGGCATGATGATTTCTTTGGTCAGCAGCTTCAGCGCATCAGCAATCGGTTGTAGCAAACCGCCCGGGCCCACCCGGTTGGGACCCAGACGCACCTGGGTAAAGCCAATCGCTTTGCGCTCCCACAGCGTCAGGTAGGCTACGCAACCCATCAGCGGCAACAGCACCGCCACGATCTTGATCAGGGTCCAAACCACCGGCCAGACGGTGACGCCCATCAGACCCTGCCCGGCCAGATAAAAGCTGTCGATCATGCGCTCACCTCCTGGGCCGCCGCAACTGAACTCGCGCGCGCATCGGCGGTCCGCTGCAGCGAGGGTGCGCGGCGCACGATGCTATCGAGTTGATAGATTGCCGCGGTCGCCGGCTCCGGAGCTGACGCGGAGAGCCGCGACGGATCAAACACAGCCGCGTTACCCAGCCGCTCGGCCGGGACAAAACGTGCCCCCTGCCCCGCCCCTACAGCCTGAGTCAAGACATCGGCGGCCGACTCAGCCTCGAAGCCCGGCAACTCCAGCATCTGCCCGAGCACGCGCAAGACCTTCCAGGCCGGACGGGCCTGCCCCGGCGGCTTGACCACGGCATGAAAGCCTTGCGCCCGCCCCTCGGCATTGACAAAAGTACCCGGGGTCTCGGTGAAGGCAGCGATGGGTAGCAAAACGTCAGCCAGATCCATATTGGCCCGGAAGGGGCTCAAACAAACCACCATCTCGGCCCGCGACAGAGTCTCGCGAGCCGCCGGCCCGGCCGCTGAATCAAAAACGGGCTCGGTATTGAGCAACAGCGCCGCCTTGAGCGCCCCGCCGAGCATGTCCGCCGCATGCAAGCCGCCAGCCTGTGGCTGCGCGCCCACCCATTGCGCCCCGACTGTGTTGGCTGCCTCGGTCAGGTAGCCCACGCTGGCGCCGGTCTGCGCAGCGATCCAGCCGCACAGCGCCAAAAGGTTGGACGCCTGAGCGTGATGGGCCGCCGCATTGCCCAACAAAACGGCCTTGCGCTCTCCGGACTGCAAGGCCTGGGCCATGAGGCGGGCCTGCTCGGAGAACTGAACTTGGGGCACGCCTTCGGGCAGGGCCGCTCCCGTCGCGACAGCCAGCGCCGAAGCGATCTCGATCAGAGCCCCCTGCCAGTGGGCCGCATCGGCCAGCCAGCTGTGGCGCAGCGGCAGGGCCCAGGCGTCTTTGTGGGCGAGCTGCTTGGCGCCATTGAGGCTCATGACAGCCGCACCGGCCCGGGCGGCCTGCCGTATGCGAAGGGCAAACAGGGGATGGTCCTTGCGCAGATTGGAGCCGACCACCAACACGGTCTGCAGAGAGGACAGAGAAGCGATCGATGTGCCAAGCCAGCGCACTGTCGGGGCAGCAGAAAAATCGGCGTGGCGCAGGCGGTGGTCGATGTTGTCACTGCCCAGGCGCCGCATCAGCAGACCGGCCAGGTACAGCTCTTCGAGCGTGCTGTGGGGGCTGACCAAGGCTCCCAGGCTCGCGGGGCCATGATCACGACTGATCTGCCGCAGGCCATTGCTGACGTACTCGAGCGCGGTTTGCCAATCGACCTCGCGCCACTGCCCGCCTTGCTTGATCATCGGCGCCGTCAGTCGCTCCTGCCCCGCGAGCGCTTCGTAGGAAAAGCGGTCGCGATCAGCAATCCAGCATTCGTTGACATCTTCGTTCTCCAGGGGCAAAACCCGCATGACCTGGTTGTGCTTGACCTGCACGACCAAGTTGGCACCGGCCGAGTCGTGCGGGCTGATTGACTTGCGCCTAGACAGCTCCCAGGTACGGGCGCTGTATCTAAAGGGTTTGCTGGTGAGGGCGCCGACCGGGCAGATGTCGATCATATTGCCCGACAGCTCCGAATCGACAGACATGCCCACGAAGGTCTCGATCTCCGAGTGCTCGCCGCGGTTGGACATGCCAAGCTCCATCGCGCCGGCCATCTCCTGACCAAAGCGCACGCAGCGGGTGCAATGGATGCATCGGCTCATCTCCTCCATGCTGATCAGCGGGCCCACATCCTTGTGCAGCACCACCCGCTTTTCTTCTGCATAGCGTGAGCCGCTGCCGCCGTAGCCTACGGCCAAGTCCTGCAACTGGCACTCGCCACCTTGATCACAAAT
>CAZCSD010000072.1:0-11284 GCA_964501235.1 uncultured Polaromonas sp.
GCATAGATATGGCGCGAGGCCTCCACAAAACGACGCCGGCCCGAGGCCGTGAGCTGATAGTCCGACCGGCGGCCCTGCACCACCGCCTCGAGCCAGTCGTCTTGCGTCAAACGGAACACCGTCGTGCGCACCAGCCGCTCACCCAGACCCAGGGGAGCCAATAAACCGATCAGGCTGCCCAGCCAAATCCGCCCCCCACGCGGCAGCACCGCATCTCCAAATACCGTCACGATCATCGAGCCGGCCTGGCCGCGGGCGCTGGCCCTGAACTGCTCGATCCGCTTGCAGCTCGGACAAATCCTGCCACCCGCCCCGGCGCGCGGGCCCGGGCTGTGGGGGCATGAGGCGAGCGTCTCAGCGCTCGTCATAGCTGAGCACCACCTGGGGCGTCTGCGCCCGGGCCTGACAGCTCAGCACAAAGCCCTTGGCCATCTCGTCGGCCTGCAAGGTGAAATTGCGGTCCATGCTCACCCGCCCGTCGAGCACCTTGCAGCGGCAGGTACAGCACACCCCGCCTTTGCACGAGTAGGGCAGATCCAGGCCGGCATCAAGGGCGGCATCGAGCAGGAACTGCCCGGCCTTGACAACCACCTCGTGCGACTTGCCATCGAGCACCACCGTCAGCGCCACGGCCGCCTCGCCGGTGCCTTGGTGGGCGGCGTCCACATCGGCCTGTACCTTGGCCGCTTGCGCGGAGCTGGTGGTAAAGCGTTCGCTGTAGATGCGCGAGGCGGGCACACCCACTTCGCGCAGGGCCGCTTCGGTGGCCTCGATCATGCTCACCGGCCCGCAGATGAACACCTCGTCCATACTGGCCGCCGGCAGCAGGCTGGCCACAATGGCCTTGACCTTCGGGCCATCGATGCGACCCTGGAGCAAGTCCACCTCCTGCGCCTGCCGCGACAGGATGTGGATCATGGTGAAGCGATCGGCATAGCGATCCTTGAGGTCTTGCAGCGCCTCGTTGAACATCACGCTGGCCATACGCCGGTTGCCGTAGACCAGGGTGAATTTGCTATCCGGCTGCTCCTCCAGCGTACTCGCGGCGATCGACAGAATCGGCGTAATGCCCGAGCCCGCAGCAAAGCCCACCCGATGGATGGCGCGGGCCTTCTGCACGGTAAAGCGGCCCTCAGGCGGCATGACGGCCATCACGTCGCCGGCACGCACCTGTGCCGCTGCCCATTTGGAAAACAGGCCGCCCTGCACCGGCCGGATGCCGACCTCGATTTCTCCCAGGCGGGCCAGACGGCTGCGCGGGCTGCTGATCGAGTAGGTGCGCCGCACCTCCTGTCCCTCGATCTGGGCTTTGAGGGTCAGAAATTGGCCCGGCTCGAAACGAAAGGTCTCGCGTTGTCCCGGGGGCACCGCGAAGGTGATGGCCACCGCCCCGGCGGCCTCCGGGCTGACACGCTTGACGGACAAATCATGAAATCGCAAGGCAGACATGGCTTGAAACACTCAGTAGGGCTTGAAATAGTCAAAAGGCTCGCGGCAGGACAGGCAGCGATAGAGGGCTTTGCAGGCGGTCGATCCAAAGTGCGAGGTCTCCACCGTCTGCTCCGAGCCGCACAAGGGGCAAGGCACCGCCTCGGCTGCAGCCTTGCGCGGCAGAAAGCGCAGCACCTGCTGGCCCTCCTGGGCCAGCGCCCCGCTGCGCACCGGCGCCGGCGGCGCAATGCCGTACTCCCGCAGCTTGCGCCGACCCTCCGGACTGATCCAGTCGGTGCTCCAGGCCGGGGCCAGCTGGGTCTGCACCCGCCCCGGCCCACAACCGGCGCCCCGCAGGGTGCTGACGATGTCCTCGGCCATCTGCGACATGGCCGGACAGCCGCTGTAGGTGGGCGTGATCACGACCACCCAGCCCTCAGGCTCCAGGCTGACCTCACGCACCACCCCCAGGTCAAGCAAACTGATGACCGGAATCTCTGGATCGCTGACCTGCGCAAGCAGGGCCCAGAGGGCCTGCACCTGCGGCGATGGCGGCCCGGGCGCCCGAGGCACAGCCGATAGGCAAGCGGGAGACGATGTCATGGCAGGCCTGGGCGGGCGGTGCTACCACTGCGCGCCGGGATGGGCCCGCGCCAGCGATTGCAGCTCGATCAGTAAAAAACTCAGGTGCTCGGAATGGATACCTTGCTTGCCCTGGGTCACGTAGCCCTCGTGGCGCGGCGGTCGCTTCAAGGTGGCCTGCTCAAGCACCGCATCGATGAGCGCGCTCCACTGCTGCTCGAGCGCCTTCGCATCGATCGCCAGGCCCGCCCCAGCGGCCAGGGCCTCGAGTTCGCCGCTGACCCAGAACTCGGCGGTGTAGGGCCACAGCTGATCCAGGGCCTCCTGCATGCGCTGGCGCGATGGGTCGGTGCCATCGCCAAGCTTGACCAGCCAGTCACAGGCGTGGCGCAAGTGATACTGAGCCTCCTTGGAGGACTTGGCGGCAATGGCAGCCAGATCGGTATCGGCGCAGGCCTGCAACTGCTGCCACAGGGGTACCATCAGCGCGCTGTAAAACACATTGCGCACCACGGTAATGGCAAAGTCCATGTCGCTTTGCGCATAGCCCACCAGAGGGCTGCGGTGCGGCAGTTCGAGCAAGGTGTAATTGCGAAACTGCACTGCATCACGCCAATAAGCGTAGGTGTCTTCGGTCGAGCCGTCAGCGGCACGACGCGCCACCAAGTCGTAGAGCAGCCGAGCCTGACCGATGAGATCCAGGCTCATATTGGCCAGCGCCAGTTCTTCCTCAAGAATGGGACCATGCCCGCACCACTGGGCATTGCGCTGGCCCAGCACCAGGGCGTTGTCGGCCAGGTGCAGCAGGTAGTCGGTGGGTGCAAGCACCCGGTCAATGACGGCGCTCACATGTGCCCCACTTGTTCAGGAATATCGTAGAAAGTGGGGTGGCGGTAGATCTTGTCGGCGGCCGGATCAAACAGCTCGCCCTTCTCGTCCGGGTTGCTGGCCGTGATCGCCTTACTCGGCACCACCCAGATGCTTACGCCCTCCTGGCGACGGGTGTAGACATCACGGGCCATCAGCAGGGCCTGTCCGGCATCGGCCGCATGCAGGCTGCCGCAGTGCTTGTGCTCCAGGCCCTGCTTGCTGCGGACAAAAACCTCCCACAGGGGCCATTCCTTCAGCGCGGGGGTGACGGGGGTGTTCATGCGGCCTCCTTCATGCGGCGTTGTTCCTGCTTGCGGGCGTGGGCCAGGGCCGCCTCGCGGACCCAGGCCCCATCGTTGTAGGCTTTGACCCGGGTGGCCAGACGCTCCTTGTTGCACGGTCCGTTGCCGTTGACGGTGTGCCAGAACTCCTCCCAGTCAATCGGGCCGTAGTCATGGTGCCCACGCTCTTCATTCCACTGGAGCAGCGGATCGGGCAGTGTCACGCCCAGCACTTTGGCCTGGGGTACGGTGGCATCGACAAACTGCTGGCGCAATTCATCGTTGCTCACCCGCTTGATGCCCCAGCGCATGCCCTGCGCGCTGTTAGGGCTGTCGGCATCGGGCGGCCCGAACATGGCCAGGCATTTCCACCACCAGCGGTTGACGGCATCCTGCACCATCTCGCGCTGGGCAGCGGTGCCGCGCATCATGACCAGCAACGCCTCGTAGCCCTGACGCTGGTGAAAGCTCTCCTCCTTGCACACCCGCACCATGGCGCGCGCATACGGGCCGTAGCTGCAGCGGCACAGGGGCACCTGGTTCATGATGGCCGCGCCATCGACCAGCCAGCCAATCACGCCCACATCGGCCCAGGTCAGCGTGGGGTAGTTGAAGATCGAGCTGTACTTGGCCCGGCCGGTGTGCAGTGCATCGAGCATCTCATCGCGGCTGGTGCCCAGGGTTTCGGCCGCGCTGTAGAGGTACAGGCCATGCCCGCCTTCGTCTTGCACCTTGGCGATCAGGATGGCCTTGCGCTTGAGGCTGGGCGCCCGGCTGATCCAGTTGCCCTCGGGCAGCATGCCCACGATCTCGCTGTGCGCATGCTGGCTGATCTGCCGCACCAGGGTCTTGCGGTAGGCCTCGGGCATCCAGTCCTGCGGCTCGATGCGGCCATCAGCGTCGATGCAGGCGTCAAAGCGGGCCATGCGATCGGCCGGCTCGGTGCTGGGCAGCGGCTTGACGGTGCGGCTGCCCGACTCGTCGGGAACACTCATCGATTGGGTGTACATGAAAAGACTCCTGGCCAATAAGAATGTCGAGAAAAGTTCACTTCAAGGCCGGCCGCTCGTCCCAGACCCGGCGTGCCTTGCCGGTCTGGGTACGCGGCAACGCGCCAAAATCCATCACCTGCACATCGGTGGAAACGCCCACCAATGTCTTGATGTGGTGGGCTACCGAACGTGCCACAGCCGCACGCTTGTCTGCGCCGATACCCTGGGCCGAAGGCTGCAATTCGCAGCGCACCTGTACGTTGTCCAGATGGCCTTCGCGGGTCAGCACAATCTGATAGTTGCCCGACAGTTCGGGCTCGCGCAGAATTTGCTCCTCAATCTGCGTCGGAAACACATTGACTCCGCGCACGATCAGCATGTCATCAGAGCGGCCGACGATACGACTCATGCGCCGGAAGGAACGGCTGGTGGGCGGTAACAGCCGCGTCAGATCACGGGTGCGGTAGCGGATGATGGGCAAGGCCTGCTTGGTCAGCGAGGTGAAAACCAGCTCGCCCTCCTCGCCGTCGGCCACCGGCTCGCCGGTCTCCGGATGAATGATCTCGGGATAGAAATGATCCTCCCAGATCACCGGACCGTCCTTACTCTCGATGCACTCGCAGGCCACTCCCGGCCCCATCACCTCCGACAGGCCATAAATGTCCACCGCATCGAGACCGAGTTTGCGCTCGATCTCAGTGCGCATGCCCTCGCCCCAAGGCTCTGCACCAAAAATGCCCACCTTGATCGAAATATCCTCAGGTGTCACACCCAGCCGCTCAAACTCCTCGGCAATCACCAGCGAATACGAGGGCGTCACCATGATGATGTCGGGCTTGAAGTCCATGATCAGCTGGACCTGTTTTTCGGTCTGCCCGCCTGACATCGGCACCACGGTGCAACCCAGACGCTCGGCGCCGTAATGAGCGCCCAGGCCACCGGTGAACAGACCGTAACCGTAAGCGACGTGCACCATGTCGCCGCGTCGGCCGCCAGCGGCACGTATTGAGCGAGCCACCAGATGGGCCCAGTTGTCGATGTCGGTTTGGGTGTAACCGACCACGGTCGGCTTGCCCGTGGTGCCCGATGAGGCATGCACCCGCACCACCTGATCGCGCGGCACCGCAAAAAGTCCGAAGGGATAGTTATCGCGCAGGTCGGCCTTGGTGCTCAGCGGAAAACGCGACAGATCAGACAGGCTGCGCAAGTCGTCCGGATGAACGCCATGCGCCTCAAACTTGCGGCGGTAATGCGGCACATGATCGTAGGCATGACGCAAGGACCACTTGAGCCGCTCGAGTTGCAGCGCCGCCACTTCGTCGCGGCTGGCTTTTTCAATCGGATCGAGGTCTCCTGGGTGAGCAATCTTGACGGGCATGGTGTCTCCTTCTTAGGGTGGCAAGTTCGCCTTAGATGCGCGCCCTGTCAACCCTGGGCCTGCAGGCCGGCAATGACTTGACCTTCAATGCGGTAGCTCTTGCCACGAAACAAGGCCACCGTCTTGCCACCGCGCACTCGCACCGTGATGTCGTACACGCCGGTGCGGCCCGAACGCGAACGCTCGATCGCCTCGGCCTCCAGCACATCACCCAATCGCGCGGGCGCCAAAAAATCAATGTGACAAGCCGAGGCCACGGTGTTTTGGTTGTAGCTGTTACAGGCAAACGCAAAGGCGCTGTCGGCCAGCAAAAACATGAAGCCACCGTGGCACATATCGTGACCGTTGAGCATGTCACGACGCACCGGCATGGACATCAAGGCCTGACCCGGGGCCATGCGTTCGATGCGCATCCCCAGCCCCTGGGTCGCATGGTCGCGAGCCCACATCGCCTGCGCACTGGCCTCAGCCAGGGCTTGCGCTTCGGTAGGGGGGGGTGTGGCTGAAACTGCGGTCATAGCGAACTCCCATCGGACCTGTCAAAAAAACCGGGGTCAACCAGCGTTAAAACGGGGGGGCCGTTTTTCGAGGAACGCATTGACACCCTCAATGAAGTCGGGGCTGCGGCCGAGCTCGTGCATGAGCATGGCCTCGTAAGCCAGATGTTCGCCCAGGGTGTGCGCCTGCGCGGCCAGCATGGCTTGGCGGGTACGCACCATCGCATGGGTGGGCAATTGCGACAGCTGGACGCAAAGCGCATCGACCGCACCGGTCAGTTGCTCGTCGGGATGGCATTCCCAAATCAAACCCCACTGCGCGGCCTTTGAGGCCGACAGCTTGTGACCGGTCAAAGCCAGTCCCATGGCTCGCGCCATACCCAAACGATTGGGCACGGCCCAGGAGGCGCCGGTATCGGGAATCAGGCCAATCTTGGCAAAGGGCAACATAAAGGCGGCTGATTCGCCCGCCAGCACCATGTCGCAAGCCAGCGCCAGGCTGGCGCCGGCACCGGCGGCAATGCCCTGCACCATGGCCACGGTCGGCACACGCAGCTGCGTCATGCGCGTAATCAGCGGCCCGTAGTCGCGCTCAACCACCGCACCCAACGAGGGCGGCGGCTCACCGGGCTGGAAGGCCATGGCGGGATCGGCCAGATCCTGTCCGGCGCAAAAACCTTTGCCTTCAGCACCGATCACGAGTACCCGCGCCGCCGCCATGGCGCCCTGCCCTTGCTGGACGGCGTCGAGCACCTCGCGCAATTCGGTGTGCATCTGCGCCGTAAAGGCATTGAGTTTGTCGGGGCGGCACAGACTCAGTCGCGCCACCGGGCCGTCAAGCGTGAAACGCAAGGTCTGCAATGAATCGAGGGCCATGATCCTGAGTCCTTTTAATCGATGTGCTGACGACGCTGCACCACGCGGAATCGGTTGGCCACGAATGCCGAATCGGTGTAGCTGGCATTGGCGGCCGGGTTACCGCCGGTACCGTGGTAATCGGAGAAAGCCGCCGATTGGTTGACATAAACCGACCCGGTCAGGTTGATCGACAAGGCAACCGGGCTGCGCCAGGTCGCAGCGGTCAGGTCCTGCACCACCGACTCTCGGGTGGAGTACACCCCCACCGTCAGAGCGCCATGCTCGCGCACCATGCGCTCGGACAACTGCACCGCCATCTGTGTGCTCGGCACGGTCACGACGAATGCGATCGGACCAAAGCGCTCCTGTAGGTAGGCCTGCTCATCGGCGGCATCGCAAGCCAGCAGCACCGGCGTGCGCACCTGCGCCCCCGGGAAGTCTGGATGCCCCAGCGACGCCGAAGGACGGATCACACGCCCCCAACAGCCCGACTGCGCCGCTTCAATGCGATCGAGCGTGTCCTTGGACTGTATGGCCCCCAGCACCGCGCAAGCCACCTCGGGTTTGGCCAGCAGCCGGTCGATGGCTGCGGCCAGATCGGTCTGCACCGTCTCGACGCTCTTGGGACCTTCGTCGGTGTCGATGCCCCCCTGCGGCACCAGGATGGCCTGCGGGGTGGTGCACATCTGGCCCGAATACAGACACAAGCTGAAGGCCAGGTTGTCCAGCATGGCTTTGTAGGCCGAGGTCGAGTCGATGAGCACATGGTTCAGTCCGGCCATTTCAGCGTAGACCTGGGCCTGCTTGCAATGCTCGATCAGCCAGCGACCAAAGGCATTGCTGCCGGTAAAGTCCACCGAGGCCACCGACGGGTGGGTGGCCAGGGCCTGAGTGACTTCGGGTTTGTCGGTCACACACAGACTCACCAGGTTGGGGTCGAAGCCCTGCGCTGCAAGTAGCTGCCGCAGCACCCGTACCGTGATGGCGGCCGGCAGCACGGCGTGTGGATGCGGCTTGACGATCACCGCATTGCCCGTGGCCAGCGCCGCAAACAGACCCGGGTAGGTGTTCCAGGTGGGGAAAGTGCCACAACCGATGACCAGTGCCACGCCGCGCCCTACGATCTCAAATTGCTTGCGCATGCGAATCGGTGGGTTCTTGCCCTGTGGCTTCTCCCACACCGACTCTGCCGGAATGCGGCTCTGCTCTTGCCAGGCATAGGCCACCGCCTCGAGCGCACGGTCCTGCGCGTGAGGGCCGCCCGCCTGAAAAGCCATCATCCAGCCCTGACCGGTGGTGGCCATGACCGCATGCGCAATCTCAAAGCTGCGCGCGTTGAGCTCAGTGATGGCCTGCACACACACGCCCACCCGTTCACGCGCTCCCGCGGCCTGCCACGAGGGCATGGCCGCTTGCGCAGCCGCCAACAAAGCCCGGGGATCGCAGGTCGGATAGGCCACATCGAGCCGCAGCCCGTAGGGTGAGACCTCGGGCGCGATCCGGGGCCCCTCGCCCGCCTGATCAAGTTCAAAGGGCCGACCCAGATACGACTCAAAAGCAGCTTTTCCATCGGCCAGGGCGGACTCACCATAGACCTTGGGACTGGGCATTTCCACAAAAGGAGACCAGTAGGACCGCTCCGCAGCAGCCTGCACAGCGCGTTCAATCAAGGACTGGTGGCGGTCGAACAAAGACATGAACGGGAACTCCGATAATGAAACAAAAAAACGTTAAGCAAGAAGAATTTTGAATCATTTTTGGGACTCGCGCTATGCGCTTAGCGCCCCATTAACTAGGGTTTACCCTTATCTGCGAGGTCCCTCGAGCCGGGTCGCTGAGCCCATGGAACCGCGCATGGCCGGCCGGCCTCGACCGAGCGGGCAGCTAGACTGTGCTGGTCCCTACAGCTCCTCCAATTGATGCATCCCCGCGAACCCTCGCCGGTCCTGCTGGCGCTGGCCCTCTCACTGGCCGCAGCCGTCTCGCTGGGTATCACCCGATTCGCCTACGGCCTGCTGTTGCCCGTCATGCGCGAGGACTTGGGCTGGTCCTACACCCTGGCTGGCGCCATGAACACCGCCAACGCCGTGGGTTATCTGGTCGGTGCGCTGACAGCGCCGGCCCTGATGCGCCGCTGGGGCGTGAGTGCCACGGTGATGATCGGCGCCATCGGCGGCAGCCTGTTCATGGCCCTGAGCGGATTTTTCCGCGCCGCCGAACCCTTGCTGCTGCAGAGAGGGCTGGCCGGCATCGCCAGCAGCTGGCTCTTCGTGGCCGGCGGCCTGCTCACGGCGCAATTGGCCGCGCGCCATGCCGGCCAAAGCGGCTGGCTGCTGGGCCTGTACTACGGCGGTACCGGCTGGGGTATCGTCGCCTCGGCGGCCATCGTGCCAGCCGTCATGACCTGGAACGGCCAGTGGCCTTGGGCCTGGTGGATGCTGGCCCTGTTGTGCGCCCTGGCCACCGCGGTCATGACGCCAACGGTGCGCCGCCTGCGCGAAGCCCCTGCCCAAAGCACCGGCGCAGCAGCTGGCACAGCCCTGCCCTGGCGACGATTCATGCCCATGCTGGCCGGCTATGCTTGCTTTGGCATCGGCTACATCGGCTACATGACCTTCGTACTTGCCCTGTTGCGCGAGCAAGGCGTGAGCACGTCAAACCGCACCCTCTTTTATGCAGCCCTCGGGCTGGCGGTGGTGGCCTCGGCCCGCATCTGGGCCGGCTTGCTCGACCGGTACCGCGAGGGCCAGGCCCTGGCCGTGCTCAACGGCTCGCTGGGCCTGGCCACGATCATCCCCGCCATCACCGCCGAGCTCTGGGCGCTGCTGCTCTCGGGCATTCTCTTCGGCGGCGTGTTTCTGTCCGTGGTGGCTTCCACCACCGCCTGGGTGCGTCACAATCTGCCCGCCGGTCTCTGGCCCCAGGGCATCACCTTGTTCACCGTGGTGTTCGCCATTGGCCAAGTGGTGGGCCCCACCGCTGTGGGTGCAATCGCCGATGGCTCTGGCGGCCTGGTGGCCGGCCTGCTGGCCTCGGCCTGCGTCCTGGGGGTCGGCAGCGCCGTGGCAATGGGGCAAAGGCCGCTGCGCTAGAGCATGGGCCCCTCAGGACGCAAAGCGCGTGGCCGCGTAGGGGGCCGGGTCGAGGAAGCAGGGCTCGCCCGAGATCATCTCAGCCAACAGGCGCCCTGCCACCGGCCCCAGAGTAAAGCCCTGATGGCCATGACCGAAGTTAAACCACAAACCCCGGTGATGCGGCGCTGGACCCATCACCGGCAGCATGTCGGGCATGCAGGGGCGGCTGCCCATCCAGGGCGCAAGCGGAAGCGGCCGTCCCAGCTCGACCAGGGTGCGCGCGCAGGACTCGGCTTGCGCCAGTTGCGTTGGCTGCGCAGGAGCATCGCGCAGCGCCAGTTCGGCACCCGTGGTTAGTCGCAGCCCAGCCCGCATCGGCACCAGCAAATAGCCTTTCTCGGCATCGAAGACCGGACCGCCGAGCCCGTGCGCACCGTCGTAATGCTGGTGATAGCCGCGCTTGAAAAACATCGGAAAGCGGTAATCCAGGCACGTTAACAAATCCTGCGACCAGGGTCCCTGCGCGACGATCACCTCCTGCGCCTGCACCCGCCCCTGCGAGGTACGCAAGCTCCAGCCCTGCGTCTGAGGCTCGAGGGCGTGAACCTCGGCACGCAACAGCTGCCCGCCCTGCGCCACAAAATCAGCAGCGTAGCGTTGCACCAGGGCCCCAGGGTCGCGCACCGACCAGGTCGAAGCATGGAGGATGGCGCCGGCCAAACTCTGCCGCAGGGCGGGCTCGCGCCGTGCCAGCTCGGCGCTGCTCTCGATCCGATTGTCGATGCCCCACTTGCGGGCCAGTCGCTCGGCGTCCCGGGCGGCCCGCTCAAAAGCCGCTGCAGATCGAAAAATTTTTCGGTAGCCGCGGGTATCGATCAAATCTTGCGCAGCAGCCGAACGCACGAGAACCTCATGCTCAGTGATGCAGGCGGCAATCAAGGCGCCGTAGTGCTCAGACAGCCGTGCATGACGCTCGGGTCGCGAATGCCAAGCGTAGGCCAGCACCCGCGGCATCACCGAAGCCAGAGCCGATGCACGCCAGGCGATGTCAAAGCCCCGGCCCATGGCCACCTGCCAGATCTTGGACCATTCACGCGGAAACGGATAGGGCTCAGCGGCCTCGCGTTGTATCAGGCCGGCATTACCGAAGGAGGTTTCCTGCCCTGGCTCATTGCGGTCGATCAACACCACCTCATGCCCGCGCCGAAGCAGGTGCCAGGCGCTTGAGGTACCGACCATGCCGGCACCGATGACTACACAGGTTTTACTCATGGAGCTATGTTCCGGCACAACAGGGCGCGTACCGCGGGCGCCGAACCCC
>CAZCSD010000073.1:0-10789 GCA_964501235.1 uncultured Polaromonas sp.
ATTTCATGGGCCTTGAGCAGTTCGAACATATCGTGCTTGACGCTGTGGTCTGGGCAGGCCGGGTACCCGGGCGCGGGACGTATGCCGCGGTACTTCTCAGCAATCAGGTCTTCAGTGCTGAGCTGCTCATCGTGCGCATAGCCCCACAGGTCTCGCCGCACCCGGTGGTGCAAGGCTTCGGCAAAGGCCTCGGCCAGGCGGTCGGCCAAGGCTTTGAGCATGATGGCCGAGTAGTCGTCGTGGTCGTCGAGAAAGTACTTTTCCTTCTTGTCCGATCCTATGCCCGCAGTCACCGCAAACAGGCCGATGTGGTCGGCGATATGAAACCCATCAGCGCCCTCGGCCCCGGCGGCCCCGGCGCGGGCTGCGGCCACCTCGGCGGGCAGCACCTTGGGCGCAATGAAGTCAGCCAGGCAGCGGTTGGGCCTCCGGCGTCCATCGGGGCCGCTGGTTTTTTCGTTTTGCTGTCGCAGCCCGTACCAGGTCATGGCCACCTGTTCTCGGCTTTCGTCGGTGTAGATTTCGATATCGTCTCCCACGCTGTTGGCCGGCCAAAAGCCGACCACTGCATGGGCGGTGAGCCAGCGCCCTTCGATCAATCGTCGCAACATGCGCTGGGCATCGCCATACACGCGCACCGCTTCGGCGCCCACCACTTCGTCCTTGAGGATGGCTGGAAAGGGGCCGGCTAGGTCCCAGGTCTGAAAGAAGGGCGTCCAGTCAATGAAGCGAGCCAGTTCGGCCAGATCGTAGTTGCGAAAGACGCGCCGGCCGATGAACTTGGGCACAGGCGGCCGGTAGTGGACCCAGTCAATGGCCGTTGCGTTGGATCGCGCCCGAGCCAGGGGAAGCAGCGGCGTCTGCTTTTTACCGGCATGCAGGGCGCGCACCTTGTCATAGTCGGCGTTGAGTTCGGCGATGTACTGCGAGGCCTGCTCGCTGAGCAGACTCTGGGCCACACTCACGCTGCGCGATGCGTCGGGCACATACACCACCGGCCCGTCATAGTGCGGCGCAATCTTCACTGCTGTGTGCACCCGGCTGGTGGTGGCCCCGCCAATGAGCAAGGGGATCTTGCGCACCCGGAAATGGTCGTCTTTTTGCATTTCTGCAGCGACATATTGCATCTCTTCCAGCGAGGGCGTGATCAGGCCCGACAGGCCCACGATATCGGCGCCTTCGACCTTGGCGCGCGCCAGAATCTCGTGGCAGGGCACCATCACGCCCATGTTGATCACTTCAAAGTTGTTGCATTGCAAGACCACGGTGACGATGTTCTTGCCGATGTCATGTACATCGCCCTTGACCGTAGCAATAACAATCTTGCCCTTGGTGCGCACATCCTCACCGGCCGCCTCCTGCTGACGCTTTTCCTCTTCGATGTAGGGGATCAGGTGCGCTACGGCCTGCTTCATCACACGTGCGCTCTTGACCACCTGCGGCAGGAACATCTTGCCCTGGCCAAAGAGGTCGCCCACCACATTCATACCGTCCATCAGTGGGCCCTCGATGACATGCAGCGGCCGCCCGCCCTCGGCGCGCAATTGCTGCCACATGGTCTCGGTGTCCTCTGTGATGAATTCGTTGAGGCCATGGACCAGCGCATGCGTCAGACGCTCACGCAGGGGCAGCGTGCGCCATTCGTTGCGCCGGCTGTCATCGCGCGCACCGCTGCGGGCGGTCTCAGCCACTTCGACCAGCCGTTCGCCCGCGTCGGATCTGCGGTTGAGCACCACATCCTCGACGCGCTCGCGCAAGGCCGGATCGAGCTGGTCGTAGACGCCGATCATCCCGGCATTGACGATGCCCATGTCCATGCCTGCCTGAATGGCGTGGTACAGGAAAACTGTGTGAATCGCCTCGCGCACGGGGTCGTTGCCCCGGAAGGAAAAGCTCACATTGGAGACGCCGCCGGAGACTTTGGCCCCCGGCAGGTTCTGCTTGATCCAACGCGTGGCCTCGATGAAGTCCACCGCGTAGTTGTTGTGTTCTTCGATGCCGGTGGCGATGGCGAATATGTTGGGGTCGAAGATGATGTCCTCGGCGGGAAAGCCCACTGCATCAACCAGAATGCGATAGGCGCGCTCGCAAATTTCGATCTTGCGTGCAAAGGTGTCGGCCTGGCCTTTTTCGTCGAAGGCCATCACCACGGCGGCGGCGCCGTAGCGTCGGATCAGCCGGGCCTGTCGCTTGAATTCGTCCACGCCCTCCTTCATGCTGATGGAATTGACGATCCCCTTGCCCTGGATGCAGCGCAGACCGGCTTCGATGACGCTCCATTTGGAGCTGTCGATCATCACTGGCACGCGGGCGATGTCGGGCTCGCTGGCCATGAGGTTGAGGAAGCGCACCATCGCTGCCTGGCTGTCGAGCATGGCCTCGTCCATATTGACATCGATGATCTGCGCGCCGTTTTCCACCTGCTGACGTGCCACCGCCAGAGCCGCCTCGTAGTCGCCCGCCAGGATCAGGCGAGCGAAGGCCTTAGAGCCGGTGACATTGGTGCGCTCGCCGATATTGACGAACAGGCTGCCCGCGCCGATGGAGACCGGTTCAAGGCCGGCCAAGCGCATCGCAGGAGGTAAGAGGGTTGTGGACATGGACTCACCTTGAAGCGAAGGTGAGCGTCGTTGCATAGCGGGGCCAACCCGTGCCCCAAGCCTGGCCGTTTGATAACACGGCTGCAACGCTCCTTGGGATCGAGGCTTATTTTAGCGGGCTGGCTGCGCCGCCGGTGGCCGCCCGGTGGGCTTAAAGCCGGTATGTGTCCTGCGCATTGCCGCCCAGTACCGCCTCTTGTTCCCGTGGTTGCAAATGTCCGATCAATTGCAGACTGAACTGGTGCCACTGCGCGTAGCTGCCCGCCAACTCGAGCACCGGCCAGTCGCTACCCCAGATCAGGCGCTCGGGCCCCCAGATCTCCATCAGGGCTTGAGCCCAGGGGCGCACGCTGTGGCAGGGCTGTCCTGGCGGGGCTTGAGTCCACAGGCCGGAGAGCTTGCACATCACCTGTGGCCCTTCGTCGGCCAGCCTCTGCAATCCCAGCCGCCAGGCCTGCAGTTGGCCCGCGTCCGGCTCGGCCTGCAGGCTGGGCTTTGCGCCATGGTCCACGACGATGCGCAAGCGGCGGTGGCGGCGAGCCACTTCCCGGATCACCGGCAGATGGCGCGGCTCGATGAGTGCATCGAGAACCAGCCCCGCCTCGGCCATGGCCGCAAGTGCCGGCTGAGCGGCGGCCTGAGCGATCCAATCGGTCTGTGCGATGTCCTGCAGCATCGGCCGCAGCCCTTTGAGCAGCGCTTGCTGCGCCAGTTGCTCAATCTGTCGCGGGGCATCCGGGGCCAGCAGGTCGACCCAGCCGACCACCCCCAGAACCACCCCCGGGTGCCGACGGGCCTGCTCCAGCAAGAAGGCCGTCTCGGCGGCCGTCGGCGCGGCCTGCACCAGTACCCCCGCCCGTATGCCCTGAGCGCTTGCCAGTGCGGCCCAGTGGTCAACCTCCACGTCGCGGTAGATCGGGGCCAATGCGGGCGTGAGCCAGCCGTAGTCGGCCCGCTCCAGTCGCCAGGCATGGAAATGGGCGTCAACTTTCATGGCGTGGGGGCCTCCTCGGGCAGCAGCCCTTCGTGGCGCAGGGCCTGCCAGAACGACGGGGTGATCGTTTGCCTCAGATGGGCGCGCGCTTCGTGCCATTGCCCGGGGCTGCGCGCTCCCAGGAGCACGATCTGCGTGGCTGGATGGGCCAGAGCGAACTGCAGCGCAGCCGCTGCGAGGCAGACCTGATGCCGGTCGCAGACCGACTGCAGATGCAGGGCCTTCTCAAGCCAGGGGCCATCGGCGGCGGCATAGTTGAAGGTGGGCCTGCGACTGGGGTCGACCCGCTGGGCCAGAATGCCCGAATTGAAGACGCCCCCGAGGGCCAGCGCCACCCTCCTGCGCAACAGTTCGGGCATCAGCTTGGGCAGGGCGCTTTGGTCGAGCAGGCTGTAGCGGCCCGCCAGCAGCAGGCAGTCCAACTGGGCATGGGCGAGCACCTGTAGCACCACCTGGTGATCGTTGACCCCCAGGCCCACTGGCCCGATCAGGCCTTCCGATTGCAGCCCGGCCAGTGCTGGCAGGGTCTCGTCGAGCACCTGGGCCAGCACGGCCGGCGCGCGTTCGCCGTGGGTGGCGGCGTCGATGTCGTGAATGAACACAGCATCGAGCCTGGCCAGACCCAGTCGCTGCAGACTGTCTTCTACGCTGCGCCGCACGCCCGCAGCTGAGAGGTCCCAGTTTTGCACGAAGGGCAGCCCCTGAACGTAGCCGTTGGCCTCTGCGGGCGCCTGCGCATGGGGCCGCAGCAGGCGGCCGACCTTGCTGGAGATTTGCCAGCTCCCGCGCGCCCGGATCCGCAGCGCATCGCCCAAGCGCCGCTCGGACAGCCCGTGTCCGTAATGCGGCGCGGTGTCAAAGTAACGGCAACCGTCTTCCCAGGCTGCATCGACCAATTCGCGCGCCTGCCGCTCAGAGACCGCCTCGTACAGATTGCCCAGAGGAGCTCCACCCAGCCCGAGTCGGGTGCCATCGGCGCAGGGCTGAAAGCGCGCCGGGGGGTCGGGTTTGCGACCTGCCTCAATGGGTGACATGTCAGACATAAGGCTGTATTTCAACACTTTCAGATCTCAGTCACCCATCAGGGTAAGTCCCCGGGAGACCGAGGTTTGTCCATCACTAACATGTCAGCAATTCATGCTGAAGTCTATCCCGCCCCTGCTCAACCCCGACCTGCTTTTTGCCCTGGCCAGTCTGGGGCACGGCGATGAGCTCGCGCTGGTCGATGCCAACTTCCCGGCCGATCGTCTGGCCCACCGGGGCGGCGGGCGCCTGGTCCGGCTCTCCGGCGTGGATTCGACGATGGCGCTCAAGGCGGTGCTGGCGGTTCTTCCCCTGGACGACTTTGGCCCCTGCTGCGCCTGGAGCATGCAGGTGGTCGGTCAGCCGCAGGCGGTGCCCGCGGCCGTGGCCGAGTTTGGCCAGTTGCTGGACCAACAGGGCCATGGCCTGGACAGCCTGGAGCGCCAGGCCTTCTACGACCGTGCGGGTGCGGCGCGCTTGTTGGTGCAGACGGGTGACTTGCGCAAATATGCCAACGTGCTGCTGCGCAAGGGCGTGATTGCCATCGATTGAGGCCGATGCCGATGAACGCCCCTCTGCCCCAGACCCTGCGTGCGCGCGCTTATGAGAATTTTCGGCAGCAGATCCTGCATGCCCGGGTGCGGCCTGGTCAATTCGTCTCGCAGCGCGAGCTCATGCAACTGCTGGACACGCCGCTGGGGGCGGTGCGCGAGCTCATCCCCCGGCTCGAGGCGGAGGGCTTGCTGCGCACCGTGCCCCAGAGGGGCCTGCAGATCGCGCACGTTGACCTCAAGCTCATTCACAACGCCTTTGAGCTGCGGGCCTTGATCGAACGCGAGGCCGCGCTGCGGTTTGCGCAGGTGGTCAGCCACTCGCAGCTGCAGGAGATAGAGCAGGAGCATCGGGACATCGTGGCGCGGGCGCAGGCCGGCGAGGTGGACGATCAATTGCTCGCTGATGCGCAGTCGGTGGACTGGGGCTTGCACGACCTGATGATCGACTCCCTGGGTAATGAGCTGATCTCGCAGACCTACCGCATCAACAGCTTGCGCGTTCGACTGATCAATCTGGAGCGTTCGACCCTGTCGGCCGATGTGTTGCTGCCGGCGATGCAGGAGCATCTCAACCTGATCGAGGCCCTGAAAAAGCGTGATCCGCAAAAGGTCGCTCAGCGCCTGGCCTATCACATCAACAGTGCCCAGCAGCGCGTGCTCGGACAGGACCGGCGTCTGACCGCCGCCCATGGACTGCACTCTGCCGGTCCTTCCATGACCCTCATCAACCGGAGCTGAATTTGACCGCCCTGCATCTCAATGAGCGCAATGCCTTTCGCGGCGCCTGGCCGGCGCTGCTGACGCCGCTCGATGCCCAGTTGCGCATTGACCATGACAAGTTTGCAGCGCATGCCCTGGAGCGGCTGAGCGCCGGATGCCAGGGGGTGACGCTTTTTGGCACCACGGGCGAGGGGCCCTCCTTTTCGCTGCAGGAGCGGCAAGAGGCGCTCGAGATGATGATTGCACGCGGGGTGCCGGCCGAACGCATTGTTGTGTCCTCGAGCTGCGCTGCCCTGCCCGAGACGCTCGCTCTGACCCGTCATGCGGTGGACCAGGGCGTGCATGGCTGCCTGATGCTGCCCCCGTTTTTTCTCAAGGGCGTCAGCGATGAGGGCATCGTGGACAGTTACGCCCAGGTGCTCGATGCCATGGGCGCCGGTCACTGGCGCCTGTACCTTTATCACATCCCTCAGGTGGCGGCGGTGGGCCTGTCGCACGATGTGATTGGCCAGCTCTTGCGGCGCTATGCGGGCACCATCGTGGGCATCAAGGACAGCGGCTGCCAGAGGGCCTCCTCGGTAGCGCTGGCCCAGGCCTTCATGCCGCCCTTGAGCGTCTATGTGGGGTTCGAGCCCGACCTGCCCACTCTGGGCCGGATGGGCAGCACCGGTGCCATCAGCGGATTGGCCAACTTTTTCGGTCGGGTGGTCACGCGCATGGTGCTCGAGCCCGATTCACCGGGGGCCGCGCGGGATGCGCAGCGCGTTCAGGCCATGCTCGACCTGCTCGGGCCCTACTCCCTCATGCCGGCGCTCAAGAGCGTGATGGCCACCCTCAGCAAAGACACCGGGTGGTTGCGCGTGCGCCCCCCGCTGGTCGCTTTCGATGCGCAGACGCATGCCCGCTTTTCTGCCTTGATCGAGGCCTTTGCCATCGATCGCGATCAGGACTAGCGGCGATTGCAGGCAACGCCAAACCCAGGGATCTCCTCTATGAAAAAAAAGGGGCGTCCCTGCTAGCATTTGAGATCCGTTCGGTTTTTTGTTCGTCAACTCTTTGGGAGTCCCTTCATGCAACAACTCACTACGCGTCGCGGCATCCTCACTTCGGCGGCCGCCGTGTCGCTGGCCTTGGCTACGGGCAGCGCATCGGCTCAGGGCAAGGTCCGGCTGCGTCTTTCCTCTCCGGCATCGCCCACCGACCAGCGGGCCGTTGCGATGACCTCGATTTTTGCGCCTGCCGTGGCAGCCTTCGCCGATTTTGAGCCGCACTGGAATGCCTCGCTGTTCAAGCAGGGCACCGAGCTGGAGGCGATCTCGCGTGGCAACCTGGAAATGTCGATCGCCTCCGCGCAGGAGTTGGCCGAATTCTTCCCGGAGTTCAGTGTGTTCTCGGCCGGCTATGTGCACCGGGATGCGGCGCACCAGGTGCGTGTCTTCAATTCCGATTTCTTTCAGCCTTACAAGAAAAGGGTCGAAGACCGCCTCAAGGTCAAGCTGCTGTCGGTCATGTATCTGGGCCGCCGCCAGATCAATTTGCGCACCGACAAGCAAATCAACACACCGGCCGACCTGGCGGGCGTGAAGTTGCGCATGCCCGGCTCCGAGGCCTGGCTGTTCCTGGGCCGTGCTCTGGGGGCTAACCCGGTGCCCATGGCCTTTACCGAGGTCTACACCGGCTTGCAAACCGGTGCGATCGATGGTCAGGACAATCCTCTGCCGACTGTGCGCGATGCCAAGTTCTTTGAAGTGACCAAGCAGGTGGTGCTGACCAGCCATTTGGTGGACTTGAACTATCTGACCATCAGCAAAACCCTCTGGGACCGGATGACGCCCCAGCAGCAGGCGACCGTGCAAAAGGCGGCCGATGACGCTGCCCAATCGGCCCGCCAGCGCCAGCTGGCCCTGGAGGGCGAGCTGGAGGCCTTCCTCAAGGAAAAAGGCTTGCGGGTTTACACGCCCAACCTGGATGCTTTTCGCAAGCAGGTGCAGGAGGCTTACCTCAAGTCCGATCTGGCCAAAAACTGGGAGCGTGGGGCGCTCGAACGCATCAACGCGCTGTAATTTTCAGCGAAGGAGTCCCTGGGTATGCAAAGCAGAAGCTGGTGGCAGGCGCGAGCCGATGACGTGGCGGCTGGCTTGCTGGCCGCCATGTTTCTGGCCTTCATTTTGCAAATTACCGCGCGCTATGTGTTCAATGCGCCTTTCGAGTGGACCCTCGAGGTCTGCCTGACACTCTGGCTATGGACGGTGTTTTGGGCATCGGCCTTCTGCCTGCGTGATTCTGACCACATCCGCTTCGACATGCTTTACCTGGTGATGGGAAAGAGGGCGCGGCGCGTGATGGCGGGCTTGAGCGCGGCCGCCATCATCGTTTGCATGGTGGCTGCTTTGCCCGGGACCTGGGACTTTGTGAGTTTTCTGAAAATCAAGAAGAGCGCCTCGCTTCGAATCCCGCTCTTCTACATTTTCAGCATCTATCTGGTGTTCATGGCGGCCACGATCGCAGCCTACGGCTGGCGGCTTTGGAAAATCATTCAGAGTGAAGACGCTTTGAATGAAGAAAGTGTGGCGTCATGACCACCGCTTTTATTCTGTGTGTCGGCACCATGTTTCTGCTGGCCGCACTGGGCGCGCCGATCGCGCACTCCATCATTTGCGCCTCGGTGGTGTACTTGTTTGTCGCCAAGCAAGACTTGGGTATTGCGGGCGAGCAAATCATCTATGGCCTGTACGACAGCTTTGTGCTGCTGGCCGTTCCCCTGTTCATCGTGGCGGCCAACATCATGAACGCGGGCAGCATCAGCGAGAGGCTGCTGCAGTTTTGCGTGGTGCTGGTGGGCCGGCTCAAGGGCGGACTCGGGCATGTGAACATCGTCGCCAGCCTGATCTTCTCTGGCATGTCGGGCTCGGCCGTCGCTGATGCGGCAGGCATCGGCAAGGTGATCATCAACATGATGGTCAAAAGCGGGCATTACACGGCCGGTTATGCCGCCGCCATCACTGCCGCGTCGGCCACCATCGGCCCGATCATTCCACCCTCGATTCCGATGGTGCTCTACGCTCTGGTGTCGGACGCGTCCATCGGCTACCTGTTTTTAGGCGGCGTGCTGCCCGGCCTGCTCATGGGGCTTGTGCTGATCATCATGAATGCGCTGATTTGCCATTGGCGTGGCTTTGCAAGTGACGAGGCGCCCCCCTTGTCCGAACTGCCGCGGGCCACGGTGCGTGCCTTCCCTGCGCTCTTGCTGCCGGTGATTTTGCTTTTTGGCATTTACGGCGGCGCGACCACGCCGACCGAGGCCGCTGCTGTGGCTGCTGCATATGCGCTGCTCGTGGCCGCCGTTTTGTATCGCGCGCTCAAATGGGGCGAACTGCGATCCGTCATGATGGAGAGCGTGCGATCCTCCGCGTCGGTCGGCCTGGTGATTGGCGGCGCGCTGATCCTGAACTACATCGTGGCCTCCGAGGGCATCCCCAACCTTCTGGCGCAATGGCTGCAGGGCATGAATGTGACCCCCATGGGCTTCATGATTGCCTGCAATTTGCTGCTCCTGGCCTTGGGTTGCCTGATCGATGCGAGCACCATCATTCTGGTCATCGTGCCTCTGTTTCTCTCGACCTGCAAGGCCCTGGGCATTGACCTCGTGTACTTCGGCGTGGTGATTGTGGTCAACTGCATGATTGGCTTGATTACGCCACCCTATGGCGTCTTGCTCTTTGTCATCAATGGCACGACGGGCATCAAGCTGGCTGACATGATCCGGGAGATCTGGCCCTTCATCATTGCCTTGGTCATTGCGCTTGCACTGATGGTGGCTTTTCCGCAGATCATTTTGTGGCTGCCGCAGCAATTTGGCTATGTGCCGACCAAGTTCATGTAAGCGGCAAGATGGCGCCCTGTTTTAAAAATGGGACCGGCCTTTAGGTGGCTATGGGCACGCCCCTGGCTGAGGTGGTCAGCATCGCCAGCTGGAATGTCGATCTGATCGCGCATGTGGCTGGCCCGCCTGCCGTGGGGCAGACCGTCTTGGCCTCGCATTTCGAGCGGTTGCCCGGTGGCAAGGGCAGCAATGCGGCGGTGGCGGCAGCGCGGCAAGGGGCACGGGTGGCCGTGGTGGCCCGCATAGGCCCTGATGATTTTGGCGCCATGGGTTTGGCTCTTTGGGCTCAGGAGGGTATCGACACCCGTCATGTGGAACGCGATGAGCAAGTACCCAATGGCACCGCCCTGATCTGGGTGTACGCCGATGGCAACAATTCGATTGCCGTTTTCCCCGGTGCTTCGGCCGCGCTTGGGCCCGAGCAGATTTTGCGGGCCCGCTCCTTGATAGCGGGCGCTCGGGTGGTGATGGCCTCTTGCGAGGTGCCCCTGGCTGCGACTCAGGAGGCTTTTCGCATCGCCCGCAGTCAGGCCGTCTGTACCGTGCTCAACCCGGCTCCGGCCATACCCTTGCCCGAGTCGCTGTGGCCTGTGGTGGATGTGCTGACCCCTAACGAAGGCGAGCTGCGAGAGCTCTCGGGTTGTGACGATGCCGATGCCGGTGCCCAGGTCCTGCTAGCGCGGGGCGTCGGTGCGGTGGTCGTTACTCTGGGCGCCAGGGGCTGCCGTCTCTACCGCCGCGGGCAGGAGCCACTGGCGCAGGCGGGCCATGCGGTGCAGGTGGTCGACACGATCGGCGCCGGTGATACCTTCACGGGGGCCCTGGCCGCTGCCCTGGCCCGACGGGAGGATTGGCCTGCCGCTCTGGCTTGGGCCAATGCGGCCGCTGCTTTGTCGACCCAGGGCCGGGGCGCGGTGGCGGCTATGCCCAGCCTGGTGCAGGTGCAGCGCTGGCTGGCTAAGGGCTAGGGTACAGCTGCGCACCCCAAGCTGGCCCCACGGTGCCGATGGCAACG
>CAZCSD010000074.1:0-3954 GCA_964501235.1 uncultured Polaromonas sp.
GCCCTACCAGTGTCTTTTGCAGTGCTCAAGGGCCCGAGGGGCGCGGCCGCCACGGCGGCCGCAGGCATCTCTCGTCTTCAGGGCCTGACATGCCCGAGGGCGCGGTTGAAGAGAGTCAGGTCAACAAATCGCGCGGGCTCCGGGGCCTTGCCGCCCCACTGGCCTTCTATCTCGGCGCGCAAGGCCAGCACGTTGCGAAAGCCGGCCATGTCAAAGGCACAGTCTTTGGCCAGGCCACTGCCGCGTGTCATCAGCTCGGTGTAGGTCATCTGCGCTACTTGGGGCGTGAGCTTGAGTTCGCGCATCAAAACCCGCAGCACCAGATCGCGCTCGGCCGGATTCTGGGCCGCTCGGCAGCCCTCGATATAAGCGGCCAGGTAACGCTCGAGCGCCGGGCCGTTGGCTGCTGCCCAGGGCCTCATCACAAAGACCCCCTGCGCCTGATACGGGCCAAACAGATCGATGGTGCGGCCCAGGCTCTTGGCGCCTCGCTCCTTGGCCAGAAAGTTCCAGGGCGGGTTGAGCAGCGTGGCTGCGCCCTCGGGCGTGTCGAGCCCCTTGGTGCGGGCCTCCGAGCCACCGAGCGGAAATATCTTGTAGTCCTGCCCCTCCTTCAGGCCCGCGTCCTTGAGAATTTTGCGTCCGATCAGCGCGTAGGCGGTGTTGGGTGCATCGACCACATAAGTGCGGCCGCGCAGGTCGGTGATTTTTTGGATCTCGGGCCTGACCAGTACTTCGTTCATGCCGCCATCGCCGCCGGCTACGATGACCGCATCGGCCTTGGCCACTTCGATCATGGCCACCGTGTTGTCAACGGCCGCATGGGCAATTTCAAAACGGCCAGCGGCCAGCCCAGATCGCTGCTCGGTCGAGTTCGGGGTAAACAGCATCTGAAGCGTGATACCACGCCGGGCAAAGTAGCCTTTCTCCTGAGCCATGTAAATGGGTAAGTTGCTGGCCCCTCGAAACACATTCACGCGCAGCGTCACCGGATCGTTGGGCGGCGGTGGGGTTTGCGGCACGCTGGCGCATCCGGCCAGCATGAGGGCGGCAAGGAGGGATAGGGGTTTTTTCATCGTTTTCTCCTGTGGGGTCGCGGCCTGGGGCCTCGAAGGCTTTCGTGACCCGGAGGATGCGATGAAAAGATAGTTTGTGTACTTAGGGATAGCCCTGTAACGGACGGGCTCGTCCGGACGCATCATCGGCTGGCCCCACGCCCCGCCCACTTGCATGACTGATCGTGCCCCTCAGCGCGCCTCGGGTGCGCATCATTTTCTGCAGGGTCTCGCGGACCTGGGCATCGACTACGTCTTCTCCAATCTGGGTACAGACCATGTCAGCCTGATTGAAGAGCTGGCGCGCTGGGACGCGCAGGGGCGCGCTCATCCGTCCTTCATTTTGTGCCCCCACGAGAACGTGGCGGTGCACATGGCCGCTGGCTATGCGGCCCTGACCGGACGGGGACAGGCGGTGATGGTGCACGTCGATGCGGGGACGGCCAATGCCGTCATGGGCCTGCACAACATGATGCGGGCGCGGCTTCCGGTCATGCTGCTGGCGGGCAAGGCGCCCTTTACCCTGCGCGGCGAGTTGCCCGGATCCCGAGACAACTATGTGCATTTCGTACAGGATCCTTTTGACATCGGCAGCCTGGTGCGGCCCTATGTGAAGTGGGAGTACAACTTGCCCTCGGCGGTGGTGGCGCGTGAGGCGCTGCGGCGCGCGCACACCCTCATGCACACCGATCCGCCTGGGCCGGTCTACATGACGCTGCCACGGGAGATGCTGGCCGAGCAGGTCAGTGCGGCGCCCGATGGTTTTGAGGCGCAGAGTCACGGGCCGGCCTTGCTCGGGGGTATCGACACTGAACGGGCTCAGATCGTGGCGGCCCGGTTGCTCGCTGCGGTCAAGCCCGTGCTCATTACCTCCTATCTGGGGCGCAAGAGCCAGGCGCCGGCCGTGCTGGAAGAGTTGGCGCAGTTGTGCGGCATCGAGGTCGTCGAGTACATGCCCAGCGCCATGAACCTGTCGCGGCGCTCTAGCTGCTTTGCTGGGTTTGATCCGGCGCAGGTGCTGCCCGGTGCCGATGTGGGCCTGCTCGTCGATGTCGATGTGCCCTGGCTGCCGCGTTTTGTACGGCCCGATGCGCAAACCTGGTGGGCGCATATCGATGTCGACCCGATCAAGCAAGACTATCCCATGTGGGGCTTTGCCACCGACTTGCGGATCCAGGCTGATGCCACCGCGGTGCTCACCCAAGTGGCAGCCCTGGTGCGCGAAGGAGCCGATGCGCGGTTTCACCAGCACGCGGCCCAGCGCCGGCAGGCCCTGCAAGCGGCGGCCGAGCAACGGCGCGCCGCCTGGGCCCGGCTGGCCGCGCAGCCCGGTCAGATCGATGCCGTCGCGCCCGCCTGGGTTTGTGCCGCGCTCAGCCGTGCCTTGGCGCCCAGCGATATCGTCATCAACGAGGCGGTGCGCAACTCGCCGGCGGTGCACCAGCAGATCGAGCGCAGTGAGCCCTTGAGCTTTTGGGGCGGTGCCGGGGGCGGCCTGGGCCTGAGCGGGGGTATGGCCCTGGGGGCCAAGCTGGCTCGGCCCAAGGCTCGTGTGGTCCACATCGTGGGCGATGGCGCGTTTCATTTCTGCACCCCCGATTCGGTATACGCCACCGCGCAACGTTACCAGTTGCCGATCTTTACCGTAGTGCTCGACAACGGGGGCTGGCAGGCGGTCAAGGAGGCGGTGCTGCGGGTCTATCCAGACGGCGCCGCAGCCCAGGCCAATGAATTTCAGGCGCGCCTGCAAGGCGAGCAGCGTCACTTTGAGCAGGTCGGCCAAGCTTTCGGCGCCTACGGCGAATGCCTGCGCGATCCGCAGCAAGCCCAGGCGGCCATCGCCCGTTGCTTGCGCGCGCTCGACGAGGGCCGTTCGGCGGTGCTCAATGTGCAAATCGGACTGCAATGAATTAAACCCGAGCCTCAAGGAGTCACCCATGTATCTGACCTCTGTTTTTTCCTCGGTCCGCCGGGCTGTCCTGGTTCTGGCGGCGCTGTCCCTTTCAGTACTGGCTCAGGCGCAGGACTATCCCAACAAGCCGGTCACCATCGTGGTGGGGTATGCCGCCGGCGGCGGTGTTGATTTCATGGCTCGGCTGCTGGCTGAAAAGCTCGCCGACCGGCTCAAGCAGCCGGTGGTGGTTGAAAACCGGCCCAGCGTGGGGGCCGTGGTGGCCAGCACCTATGTCTCCAAGGCCAGACCCGATGGCTATACCCTCATGATGGGCGCGCCCGGGCCCATCATCTTCAACCATGCGCTCAACGACAAATTGCCTTATGGACCGCGCGACTTTGCACCGATTTCCATCATGAGCCATTCGCCGCTGGTGCTGCTGGTCAACGCCAACAACCCGGCGCGCAATGTGCAGGAACTCGTGGCGCAGTCGCGCGCCAACCCCGACAAGGCCAACTACGGGGCCAGTTCGGCCTCGTTTCAGCTCACCACCGAGCTGTTCAACCGCCGTGCGGGCGCCCGATTTACCCACATTCCTTACAAAGGAGCCAACGAGGCGGTGCAGGCGGTGATGAGTGGCGATGTCACCATGACCCTGGCCGACTCCGGCCCGGCCATCACGGGCTTGCAAAGCGGGCGCGTCAAGGCCTTGGCGGTCACTTCAGCCGATCGCCTCAAAGACCTGCCCAACGTGCCCACCCTCTCCGAGTTGGGCATCGACCTCAAGGCCTCCTTGTGGATCGGTTTGCTGGCCCCGGTCGGCACGCCCGCCGACATCATCAAGCGCTTGCACGAAGAGATGGTGCGCATCGTCGACATGCCCGATGTGCGCGCCCGCATCGCCGCCAAGGCCAGCACCCCGGTGACCAATACCCCGGAGGATTTTGCGCGTCTGATTGCCAGCGAGATCACGCTGTGGCGTCAAGTGGCGCAGGAGAACAACAT
>CAZCSD010000074.1:4054-10769 GCA_964501235.1 uncultured Polaromonas sp.
AGATCAGTCAGTGCCGGCAGCGCATGAACCACATCGCCCAGCGCTGACAGGCGGATCACCAAGATTCGCATTGCCAGATTGTCGCAGGGCGCCCTCGCGGTAAGCCCTTCGCATCCTCGCGCCGGCGCAACGGCCCTCGCCCCGAAGTCACAGGTCCAGGTCGCTGCCGGCTTGATCGAGCCAGTCGGCCGCTTCGTGGGCCAGCACGGTCCCGGCGGCAGCACCCAGTCCGGCGGCCAGCGCCGTTTTGAGCACACCCGAGCCCCAGCTGCGCGCCGCCTGGGGCGCGCTGTCCCCTGGCGCGTCCTGCGGCCGCGCTCGCTGGGCCTGCAGAGCCAGCCGCAAGCCCATCACCTGCTGCACCAACCAATAAACGATGAGCGGGTTTTGCGCCACCGTCTGGTCGATCAGACGTTGGGCCGCCCGATCGCAAGGCTCGCGCACGGTCATGGCTTCGCGCAAGAAGGCCATCAGTTCATCCCGTTCCTTTTCGTTCATGGCGGACTCCTGAAATTGAGATCCTTATCTTCATCCGATTGGGGCGGCTTGGCCAGCGCCGAAGGCTTTACCCCGGGTGTCACAGGGTCTTGCGCCTCAGGCAGGGCCTTATCGCCGCAAGAGCCCGCCCCTGATCCGGGGTGATAGCCGGTTTGGGCAGACAAATCGGCCTTAGGGTAGATTGCGGGTTTGGCAGCCTGAAAACCACTTCCCCATGCAAATCCAATTTACCCTCAACGGGGCCCCTTGCCGGATCGATCTGCCCCCCCAGACTTTGTTGGTTGATGCCCTGCGCGATCACCTGGGCCTGACCGGTACCCACGTTGGTTGCGATACCAGCCAGTGTGGTTGCTGCACCATCCATCTCGACGGTCGGGCGGTCAAGTCCTGTTCCATGCTCGCTGCACAGGCCGATGGCGCTGAGATCGTCACCATCGAGGGCCTGGGAGCGGGGGGGCTGCACCCGGTGCAAGAGGCCTTCTCCCGTTGCCACGGTTTGCAGTGCGGTTTCTGCACGCCCGGCATGATCATGGTCAGCGCCGACTTTTTGCGGCATCAGCCCCAGCCCACCCGGGGAGAGATCGAGCAGGCCCTGGAGGGCAATCTCTGCCGCTGCACCGGCTATCTCAATATCGTCGAGGCGGTCAGCCAGGCCGCGCAGCATATGCAAAAGGCCCGGCCATGAGCCCCCTTCTTTTGCGCAAGGAAGATCAGCGCCTGATCACCGGCACCGGGGCTTTTACCTCCGATCCCGTCGAGGCCGGTACCCTGCATGCTTGCGTGGTGCGATCGGTGCATGCGCACGCCCGCTTCAAGGCCGACTGGTCGGCGGTGCGCAACGCACCCGGGGTGCGGTGTGTGCTGACCGCCCAAGAGGTGGCTGAGGCCGGTTTCGGCCCGCTGCCCAATGTAGTGAGCGTCAAGGATGTTCAGGGTCAGCCGCAGGTTGTCTGCCGCATGCCGATACTACCGGCCGATACCGTGCACTTTGTCGGTCAGCCGCTGGCAATGGTGCTGGCCGATACCGCCGCGCAAGCGGCCGATGCCGCTGAACTGGCCGAGATCGATTACGACAGCCTTCCCGCTGTGGTCACCTACGAGGACGCCACCGCGCCCGGCGCCGTGCAGTTGCATGCCGATGCGCCGCGCAACACCTCGGTAGTGTTTGAAAACGGGGACAAAGCGGCCGTCGAGGCGGCCTTTGCCGCCGCCGCTTTCCGCTCTGACCTCAAGGTGGTCAGCCAGCGCTTGATCCCGGCGCCGATGGAGCCACGCGCCGTTCAGGCCTGGCACGAAGCGGCCACGGGCCTGACCCATGTGCGCACGCCCACGCAGGGTGTCTCGGGCATGTTGGGTTTCTTGTCCGCCATTACCGGCTGGCCGGTCGATTCGATTCGTGTACACACGCAGGATGTGGGGGGGTCTTTCGGTCTGCGCGGCACCGCGGCGCCCGAGCATGCGCTGCTCATGCTGGCAGCGCGGCAACTCGGACGACCGGTTCGCTGGGTGTCGAGTCGCTCGGAAACTTTTCTGAGCGATTGGCACGGACGGGCGCTGACCCTGCACGGGCATATCGCGCTCGATGCGCAAGGGCGTATTCTGGCCTTGCGCTTTGAAAACCAGGTCGATGCCGGCGCATTCAATGTCTACTACAGCACCCACATTGGCGCGCGCAACCTGTCTATCACCATGGGGGGCGTTTACAAGGTGCCGGCGCTGCACATGCAGTCGCACATCTTCTTTACCAATACGGTGCCGGTTTCGGCCTACCGCGGTGCGGGCCGTCCCGATGTGTCTTACGCCATAGAGAGGCTGGTCGATCATGCAGCGCATCAACATGGCTTTGACCCGGTGGCTTTGCGGCGGCTCAACTTCATTGCGCCGGCCGATTTCCCTTACACCACGGCCAACGGCACGGTGTATGACAACGGTGATTTTTCTCGCGTCATGGACCAGGTGTTGGCTCAGTCCGATGCCGCTGGCGTGGCGCAGAGGCGTGAAGGCGCGCGCGCGCGCGGGCTGCTGTTCGGTCGCGGGCTGGCCTACTACCTCGAATCCTCGGGTCCAGGTTCGGCCGCCAAAGACCAGGTGCGCGGCCGTATCGAGGGCGGCGGTTTGACCTTGCACGCCATCTCGGGGGCCTCGGGGCAGGGCCATGAAACCTCCTTTGCCCAGATCGTCGAGCGGGAGATCGGCGTGCCCGCAGAGCGAGTGCGCTTTATGGCCGGCGAAGTCGGCCGCGACCTGATCGGCAACACCACCGGGGGCTCGCGTACCCTCTATGGTTTGGGCAGTGCCATCATGGACCTGTGCCGCCAGCTCATGGAAGAGGCCAGGCAGGACGTGGCCGCCCAGTGGGGTTGCCAGGCCGCGCAGGTGTCGATCGAGGCGGGCATCTGGCGTTACGGCCCGCGGCAAATGCGCTTTGCCGATTGGATGGCGCAGCCTGCGGCGCAGGGGCGCGAAGTCATCGGGCAGGCCTCGTCCGGAGCCACTTTCCCCAACGGCTGCCATATCGCCGAAGTTGAAATCGACCCGCAGACTGGCCAGTGCGAGGTGGTGGGCTATTGGGCGGCAGACGATGTCGGCCAAGTCATCTCGCCGGTGCAACTGCTCGGTCAGGTGCACGGCGGCGTGGTGCAGGGTCTGGGGCAGGCTTTTGCCGAGCAGGCGGTCTACGACCGACAGACCGGGCAGCTGCTCACCGGCTCCTTCATGGATTACGCCATGCCGCGTGCGGGTATCCTCAAGGCCATGCGCCACCAAAGCGTGCCGGTGCCGACGCAGCTTAATAAGCTCGGTGCCAAGGGCGTGGGTGAGTCCGGTTGCTCCGGCTCGCTGCCGGCCCTGGCCAACGCGGTGGTCGACGCCCTGCGTCCCCTGGGGGTGCAGTCAATTGACATGCCTTTTACCCCGGCCAAACTCTGGTCGCTCATTTCAGCCCAGCCCTGAGCGACCTGTCGCGCCGGAGCGGCGCTTTCAAGCGGCCTCGGGGAGCCGCGCCCCCGCGGCGATGCCCTCGGGGTTTCACCGCATTGCGGCCGCTGTGTCTGCGTCTTTAAAGTCGTCGCTGCCTGTTTCCGTTCTCGTTACAAGGAGTCCGGTATGTGCAGATGGTGGTTTACTTTGTTCGCTCCAGCTGCGGTCCTGCTCTTAACGGCTTGTGTCGATCCGGTGGAAAAGTGTGTCGCCAAGAAGCAGGAGGCTTTTCGCAAGGCCAACCCCAAGGCCGACTACGCTGTCGGTTCGACGGCCAACGAAAAATTTCGAGAAGAATGCAAGGCCAGTGCCCGGCGCTAGCGGGGCCCGTCCTGGGGCCTGCGACTGGTTGACCGTCACTCCTCCCGTTCCTCGCGGGTTTTTGCTGGACGGAAAGGGCTTGCATCGGGCCTGTAGCGGCCCCGCCCGGCAAAATCGATAATAGGTGGCATGCGTACGCTACATAAAACTTGGCTCCTTATCCCCCTGCTTTTGCTGGGCGTGGCAACCTTGTCGCAGGCGCAAGCGCGCTTTCCCAGCAAGCCCGTCAGGATCACCATCGGCTTTCCGGCCGGCGGCCCGCTCGATCAGCATGCCCGCCTGCTCTCCGACCGCCTGCAGCAGGTGTTGGGTCAGCCGGTCATCATTGACTACAAGGCTGGCGCCGGCGGGACGGTGGGTGCTCAGGAGGTCATGAAGGCCGCCCCCGACGGCCACTCCCTGCTTCTGGCCAACACCGGCACGATGGTGATCAACCCGGCGCTCTACACGCGCTTACCTTATGCCACCCTGCGTGACTTTGTGCCTGTGGCGCGCACCGCGATGCAGCCGTTGGCGTTTTTGGTTCACCCTTCTTTGCCGGTCCAAACCTTGCCCGAATTCATTGCCTATGCACGGGCCCGCCCCGGGCAGATCAACTATGGCTCGGCGGGCAACGGCGGCATCAGTCATCTGGTGCCCGAAATGCTCAAGTCCGAGGCGGGTTTGTTTTTGCTGCACATTCCCTACCGGGGAAGCGCTCCGGCCTTTACCGACCTGATGTCCGGCCAGGTGCAATTCATGGCCGAATCCATTCCGCAGGCGGCGGCCTATCACAAGCAGGGCAGGGTGCGCGCCATCGGCGTGACCAGTCGCCAGCGCAACCCGGCCCTGCCCGATACGCCCACGGCCATTGAGTCGGGCCTGAAAAACTTCGAGGTGGTGGGTTTCTATGGCTTTCTTGCCCCGGCCGGTACCCCGCGTGAGGTCATCCTTCGCTTGAGTCAGGCCTTTGAGCAGGTGCTCAGTACGCCAGAGATTCGCGACCGCATGGTGGCGCAGGGTGCCGATCCGGCCTTTCTTGGGGCCGATGAGTTTCGCGCCTTCCTGAGCGCAGAGATGCCGCGCTGGGCGCAGGCGGTCAAGGCCTCGGGAGCCAAGCTCGATTGATGGGGCCGGCTCTGCGCGCCGATCTGCCGCTGCATGTTGAGGCAACTCGCGATGCGACCGCCACCACCGCGCGCAGCCGGGCCCTGAGCCGCCTGGCGCGCGTGCGTCCGGCCGACTACGCGCGCACGCGCAACCACGTGCAGGGTGCGGTCACTGGGCTATCACCGTACATCACGCACGGTGTCCTTACGTTGCCGGAGGTTCTGGCTGCGGTGCTGCATCGAGGCCCCCTCGCAGTAGGCCACAAACTGGTCTACGAACTGGGCTGGCGCGAGTTTTTCCGGCATGTGTGGGCCTGCCGGGGCTCGGACATTTTTCAGTCCCTCCATGGGGGTCCGTTGCCCGAGAGCGCCTATGCCCCTGTTGTGCCCGACGACATTCGGCAGGCCCGCACCGGCGTGCCGGTCATCGACGAGGCAGTGCGCGTGCTCTACACCAGCGGGGCTTTGCACAACCATGCACGGATGTGGCTGGCCAGCTATGTGGTGCACCTGCGACGGGTACATTGGCGGGCCGGGGCCGATTGGATGGTGGCCCACCTGCTCGATGGTGACCTGGCCAGCAATCACCTCAGCTGGCAGTGGGTGGCGGGTACCGGCAGTCACAAGCCCTACTTGTTTAATGCGGACAATGTGGCGCGCTACGCGCCTGCCGCCTGGCACAGCGCAGGCACGGTGCTGGACCAGTCCTACGAGAGCCTGGAGCGCATCGCTCGTGGCGGGCCGATCTCCAAAGTCTCATCGGCGGTGGATGCGGGCGACCCGGAGCCGATCCTGCTGGCCGAGCCGCCGGACGATCTGAGGGTTGCACGTTCCGTTGCCTTTGAAAGGGACAGCCTTGCGGGCCGCCAGGTCTGGCTGGTACATCCCTGGGCCCTGCGTGCGCCACCGCCCGATATGCCGGCCGATGCTCTGGTTCTGGGCGTTTACCTGAGTGAGCATCACACGCGCTGGCCTTGGGCGCAGGCGCGCTGGCGTTGGGTGGAGGCGGCCATGTCGGAGATCACTGCCGAGCGCTGGTATACCGATGTTCGCAGTCTGGCGCACGCCCTGGCCGGTGCAGCCCAGGTGCGCAGCGTGGATGACCTGCATATCCGGGCCCTGCTGGAGCCTATGGCCCAGCTCGACCCGGCGCCGGCTCTTTTTCCGCGAGTCGATCGGCCCTGCGCCAGCTTTTCGCAATGGTGGACCCGCGCCACCCGGGGCTTGCACAGTGCGCAGGCCTTGTTATGAAATCACAGGACCTTCAAACCCGCTGCGACAGAATGAGTCTGTTGGACGACTGGGGTGCGGCGCCTGTGATCAGCGCTTTCTCTTTATCAAAGGCAAGATATGGCATTGAACGATATTGCGTTGGTGACCGGCGCCAGGGGCGGCATCGGGCAGGCTCTGGTGACGCGCTTGCGTGCGCGCGGCTTGCGCGTGGCCGCTGTTGGGCGTGACCTGTCGGCGTTGGCGCAGGTGCAGGCCGATGCCCACATTCAAGCCGATACCACCACGCCCGAGGGGGCCGCAGCCGCCCTGGAGGCTTGCACGGCGCAGTGCGGCGCTGTGCCTTCCCACCTGGCCCACGCCGTGGGCAGTACCCTGATTGCGCCTGTGCACCGGACCCGGCCTGAGGCTGCGCGCGAGGTTTTGCGCGTCAACCTCGAGAGCGCCCTGTGGACGCTGCAAGCCTGGATTGCCGCCCTGGCCGGTGCGCCGGGCGCTGCGGTCTTGGCCAGCTCGGTGGTGGCGCGTATCGGTGTGGCCAACCATGAGGCCATTGCCGCGGCCAAGGGCGGGGTAGAGGCCTTGGTTCGCAGCGCAGC
>CAZCSD010000075.1:0-10646 GCA_964501235.1 uncultured Polaromonas sp.
GTCAGGCCTTCTATCAGGCCATTGACATCCAGGGCATACAGCGCACCGTGATGCGCGGAGCCTCCAATCCCACTGCCTTGATGATCGGCCCCGGCATCAATGGTTTTGCTGAGGACATCAACAAGCGTCTGCCTTACAACCCGGATGCGGCGCGCAAGTTGCTCGCCGACGCCGGTTATCCCAATGGCTTTGAGGTCGCCATGAACTGCCCGAATGACCGCTATGTCAACGACGGCGAAATTTGCCAGGCTGTTGCAGCCAACCTGGCGCGGATCGGCGTCAAGATCAACCTGCAGGCCGAAAGCAAATTAACCTATTTCCCCAAGATCCTGCGCCGTGACACCAGTTTCTACTTGCTGGGCTGGACGCCGAGCACCTATGACGGGCATAACGCACTCAATGCGCTGATGCGCTGCGTCGACGGCAAGGGTTCGGGCCAGTTCAACCTGGGTTCTTACTGCAACCCCAAGGTGGATGACCTGATTTCCAAGATTCAGGGCGAGACGGATCAAAAGCGCCGTGACACCATGATGCGCGAGGCTTTCGTAATGCATGCCGACGATATTGGCCACCTGCCGATTCATCAGCAAGCGCTGGCCTGGGGCATCAATAAGCGTGTCAGTCTGGTGCAGCGGGGCGACAACTTCATGCCCTTCAAGTCCATCAGCCTCAAGTAAGGGCCCAGGGATCGGGGGGTCTTGTAGGCCCCGTGCTTACCCAGTGTTTGAAAAAGCCGCCTTCGGGCGGCTTTTGTCTTGGTGCCGGCTTACCAGCTATGCAGGCTGCCGTCGTGCTGTAATCGATTGACCGGTAGATAGGCACGCTGATACGGGTATTGGGCCGCCAGCTTTTCGTCGATGTTCACGCCATGGCCTGGCGACTCGCCGCAGTAAAGCATGCCCTTGTCAAATCGCCAGTCGTGCGGAAAAACACTGAGCATCAGCTCACTGTGTGGCATGTATTCCTGCACGCCAAAGTTGGGTACCCAGGTGTCGAAGTGCAGGGCGGCACCCATACAGATGGGCGAGAGGTCGGTGGCGCCATGGCTGCCTGTGCGCACCTGGTAGAGGGCGGCCAAATCGGCGATCCGCCGCAGATGCGTGATACCACCGGCATGGGTGACGGTGGTACGGATGTAGTCGATCAGTTGCTCTTCGATCAGTTGCTTGCAATCCCAGATGCTGTTGAAAACTTCGCCCACCGCAATCGGTGTGGTGGTGTACTGACGAATCAGGCGAAAGGCCTCCTGGTTTTCTGCGGGCGTGGGGTCTTCTATCCAGAACAGGCGATAGGGTTCCAGGCTTCGGCCGAGCTGACCGGCCTCCAGAGGCGTGAGCCGGTGGTGCACGTCGTGCAGCAGGTGAGTTTCGTCGCCCACCGCCTCGCGCACCGCCTGGAAGAGCTTGGGGGTGTGGCGCAGGTATTTACTGCTGTCCCAGTCGTGCTCGGAGGGCAGGGCGGCGTCGGCGGGCTCGTAGAGCCGGCCTTGGCTGCTCACGCCGTAGACCTTCTCGAGGCCGGGCACCCCACTCTGGGCACGGATGGCCCGGTAGCCGGCTTCCTTGTGGCGCAGCACTTCGTCCACCGTCTCGGCGATATCGCGGCCCGTCGCATGGCCATAGGCCATGACTGCGGTGCGGCTGCGACCGCCTAGCAGTTGGTAGAGCGGCAGTCCGGCGATCTTGGCCTTGATGTCCCACAGCGCCGTATCGACGGCAGCGATCGCGCTCATGGTCACTGGCCCGCGTCGCCAGTAGGCGCCCTTGTAGAGGTATTGCCAGATGTCTTCGATCTGCTGCGGGTCACGGCCAATCAGGCAGGGCAGGACATGGTCTTGCAGGTAGCTGGCCACGGACAGTTCGCGTCCATTGAGGGTGGCGTCTCCCACGCCGCTCAGGCCCTCGTCGGTTTCGATCTTTAGCGTGACGAAATTGCGGCCGGGGCAGCAAACGATGACGCGGGCGGCGGTGATCTTCATGGCTCTTGCCTGATCAGCCGGTTCACGGCTTCGTCCATGCCTTGCGCCAGGATGACCTGATGCCAATGGCTCACGCGCGTCTTCCAGTGGGCATGATCCACCAGCACCGGTCCCCAGAAGTCCTTGCGGCTGAGCAACTGCTCCAGGCTTTGCGCCGGCGCCGTTTTTTGGGGGGCTGCCAGCGCCTTGAGCCATTGGGCCTGCGGATCAGAGATCTCGTAGGGGCGCCCCTGTTCGTCCTCGGCCAAGCCGTAGCGCAGCCAGGCAGCCACCGCCAGGGCATGATGCTCCACCGAAGCCCCACGACGCAACTGGCCTTCCACTGAGGGCGGCCAACGCTGGGGAATCTTGAGCGAACTGTCGGTGGCAATCTGGTGCACGCTGTGGCGCAGATGCGGATTGCCAAAACGACTGATCAAGGCATCGCGATACGCGGCCCAGTCGCTGCGCTGCAAATGGGGCGCTACCTCCCGCTCCATCAAGCGACGCACAAAGTCCGAGATGGGCGCGTGCCTGATGCAGTCACCGATAAACGCTCGACCCGTGATCGCGCCCATCAGTGCCATGGCCGAGTGGCTGCCGTTGAGCATGCGCAGCTTGGCATCCTCATACACATGAACATCGGGTGTGACACGCACGCCCACGGACGACAGGACCGCGGCATCGCTGGGATCGGCCAGATCGTCCTCGATCACCCACTCCCAGAAGCTTTCGGTGCCCAAGGGCGATTCGTCGACCACGCCGAGCTCCTGCACCACTTGCTCGCGCAGGGCCGGGCTGCTGGCTGGCACGATCCGGTCCACCATACTGTTTGGAAAGGCGCAGGAGCTGTCCACCCAAGGGCGCAGGTTCAACGGCTCACAGGCTTGCAATACCAGCTGGCGCAAATGCCGGCCGTTGCCGCGCAGGTTGTCGCAGGAGGCTAGCGTCAGCCCTCCCACACCCGCCGCGCGCCGCCGCGCCAGGCCCTGAGCAATGAGGGTGCCAAGTTCCGGGGTGTAGCCCTTTTCAGTCACGGTCAGGGTGATCCAGCGAAGGGCTGGTTGAGCCACGGCTTGAAGCACTGCCTCGCGGTCTTCGCTCAGCACGCTCAGTCGCCACAGCGCCCCTGGGACTGTCCAACGTTGCGATGTTGCATCGGCCACCCTGACGGCGTACAGCCCATCTTGCGCTTGCAGGGCCTTCACCAGTGCGGCTTGGCGCATGCCCACTCCATGCACGCCCCAGCGCCCATCGCCAGAGGCCAGCAATTGATCGAAGACCATGGCCTGATGTGCGCGGACAAAGGCGCCCAAGCCCAGATGAAGGACCCCAGGCTCTCCGTCGCGACGATAAAGAGGGCTGCCGCCAGTGCGTCCCTGCCACTGATGGCAGCTGGCCAGATTCAGGCGGGCCAAGCTCAAGCGCCCACCTTGACAGCAGCCGCTTCGATTTCCGACCAGGTGGCTTCGTCAATCTCGATGCCGTCCCGCTCGCGCAGCTGACGGGCTCGCCGTTCGGGCGCACCGGCGAGCAAGACGCCCTCGCTATCGGGTGCGGCCGGGCTTTTCTGAACCCAATCGGCAAAAGCTTGAGCCTCGCGGATGAAGGTGTCCCGGCCTCCGAGCTTGCCCGGATCGATGACCACGGTGAGCATATTGTTGATGACCGCCCGCTTGCTGTTGGGCGCATGATGCCAGGTGCCGCCACCCGTCAGTGCGCCGCCAAGCAATTCGCAGGCAGCGGCCAGTCCATAGCCCTTGTGTTCGCCGAAGGTCATCAGGGCGCCCATCAAGCCGTTGGCCTGGGGCACGACCACCACACCTGGATCGGTGGTGGGATGCCCCTGGCTGTCGATCAGATAGCCCTGAGGCACGTGTCGGCCCTCGTTATGGGCCACCCGCATCTTGCCTTGGGCCACCCGGCTGGTGGCAAAGTCCAGGAGAAAGGCGGGGTCCTCACCCATCGGGATGCCCACGCAGAAGGGATTTGTTCCGAAGCGACCGTCGCCACCGCCATGCGGCGCTACCACAGGACGCGAAATCACGTTGACGAAGTGCATCGAGACCAGGCCCTGGGCGACCGCTATTTCAGCGAAGTGCCCGATCCGGCCGAGATGATGCGTGTTGCTCAGGGCCGCCACGCAGACACCGTGTTGGTGCGCCCGGGCGATGGCCATTTCCATGGTTTGCACACCGGTGATCTGGCCGTAACCCTTTTGGCCGTCGAGCGCGAGCATGGCCCCGCCATCCAGACGCACGGCCACATCGGTGTTGGGCACCAGACCGCCTTCAATCACGGCATCCACATAGCGCGGCACCATTCCCACCCCATGCGAATCGTGGCCGCTGAGGTTGGCCATGACCAGGTTGTCCGCGACTTGTTCGGCCTCGGCGCGGCTGCTGCCGGCCATACCCAGGATGTGGGCAACGTGGGCCCTGAGGACCTTGGCATCAATGCGATGGCTCATCGGTGTACCCTCGACTCACATGACCGCGCCGACTTGCCAGGGCACGAATTCGTTCTGCCCGTAGCCGTGTCGCTCGCTCTTGGTACTCTCGCCCGAGGCGGTCTTGAGCATGAGCTCGAAGATGCGCTGCCCCATTTCGGTCACGCTGCTGCGGCCGTCGATGATTTCGCCGCAGTTGATGTCCATGTCTTCTTCCTGCCGCTTCCACAGGATGGTATTGGTCGACAGCTTCAGGCTCGGCGCCGGGGCGCAGCCATAGGCGCTACCGCGTCCGGTGGTAAAGCAGATCAGGTTGGCGCCGCCGGCCACCTGCCCGGTGGCGCTGACCGGGTCGTAGCCCGGGGTGTCCATGAAAACAAATCCGCGCTCGCGGACGCGCTCTGCGTATTCATAGACCGCCTGCAAATTGCCGGTGCCGCCTTTAGCCACCGCGCCGAGCGACTTCTCAAGGATGGTGGTCAAGCCCCCGGCCTTGTTGCCAGGCGAGGGGTTGTTGTTCATCTCGCCGCCGTTGGCTGCGGTGTATTGCTCCCACCAGCGAATGCGTTCGATCAGCTTGTGAGCGACCTCGGGCTTGACTGCACGGCGCGTCAGCAGATGTTCGGCGCCATAGATTTCCGGGGTTTCACTCAAGATGGCCGTGCCACCATGGGCCACGAGCAGGTCCACTGCGGCCCCCAGCGCCGGATTGGCGCTGATGCCGGAGTAGCCGTCAGATCCGCCGCATTGCAGGCCAACGGTGATGTGTTCGGCGCTGCAGGGGGTGCGCTTGACGGCATTGGCCTTGGGCAGCATCTCTTGGATCAGGGCAATGCCTTTCTCGACGGTTTGCCGCGTGCCGCCGGTGTCCTGGATATTGAAGACCCGCAATTGCTCGCCCTCGCGCAGGCTGCTGTGCGCCAGCCAGGTGTTGAGTTGATTGGTCTCGCAGCCCAGGCCCACCACCAGCACGCCCCAGAAGTTGGCATGGGTGGCGTAGCCGGCCAAGGTGCGCTCGAGCAAGCGCATGCCCAGCCCTTCGTTGTCCATGCCACAGCCAGTGCCGTGGGTCAGCGCCACCACGCCATCGACCTGCGGATAGTCGGCCAGCGCCTGCGGATTGATCTGGCGTGAAAAATGGTCGGCAATGGCGCGGGCTGCGGTCGCCGAGCAGTTCACGCTCGACAGCACGCCGATGTAGTTGCGGGTGGCCACGCGGCCGTCGGGGCGCTCGATACCCATGAACTGTGCGCTGCGCCGGGGGGGACTGGCTTTGACATCCTGTCCGACGGCATAGTCGCGGGCAAAGTCCCCCTTTTCGGGCCCCATGTCGAGGTTGTGCGTGTGCACATGTTCACCAACGGCGATCGCCCGGCTGGCAAAGCCGATGATCTGGTTGTAGCGCCGCACCGGCTGTCCGGCTGCAATGGCGCGCACGGCAATCTTGTGGCCGGGTGGGATCAGTCCGCGCACGGGTAAGCCCTCAACGACGGCACCGCCAAGAATCTGGCTGCGTGCGATGACCACATCGTCGGCCGGATGTAATTTCAGGTAGTTGTTCATGATGTCTTGAAAATGGAAAGCCGGATCAGCCCATCAGAATAAGGACACGCCGGCCTTGGACGAACCGGCCCTTCAAGCGGCTACTCCCTCGGCGTGTAGGCCCAGCGAGCGGGCCGTGCCAGCCAGTGCGTCCCAGGTGGCCGCATCGATTTCCAGGCCGTGATGCAGACGGGCCGCGCGCGTCCTGGCTTCAATTTCGCCGGGCATGAGGATGTCCTGGTCGGGATGGATGCGATCGGCTGATTTCACCCAGTCCACGAAGCGCTCAACTTCTAGGGAGAAAGCCGCCTCCTCGCCGAAGGCGTCGGGCCGGAGATAAATCGACAGCATGTTGTTGAGAACCTGGCCGGCGTGGGCGGGGTTGCTGGCTCCGCCGCCAGTCAGAGCGCCAGCCAGCAACTCGGTGATCACGCCCAATCCGTAGCCTTTGTGGCCGGCGATTGAGAGGATAGAGCCCGGCGGATCGGCGTAAAAGACCCGGGGGTCGTTTGTCGGCCGGCCCTCGGCGTCGATGATGCAGCCCTCCGGTACCGTGCTGCCTTTGTTGAGCGCCACCTTGATCTTGCCCTCGGCGATGGTGCAGCACGACATATCGAGGATGATGGGCGAGTCGCCAGCGCGCGGAATGCCCGCTGCGATGGGGTCGGCGCTGAGTCTGCGATTGCGACCGCCAAAAGGCGCCACCAGGATGCCGCCGCCTGAAGTGCTGACGAAGTGCACCGAGGCGATGCCTTCGCGCGCTGCCTGCAGCGGCCAGGCACCAATGCGACCGAGGTGGCCGCAATTGCGCAGCGCCACAACCGCAACACCGTCCTGACGGGCTTTTTGCACGCCCAGTGCGGTGGCCTCAATGCCGATCGATTGGCCAAAGCCCTGCTGGCCATCGACCACGGCCAGCACAGCTGTCTGGTGGACGATGCGCATCTGGCGGTTGGCCTGAACATGGCCTTTGCGCAGCCAATCGATGTAGGCAGATACCCGGATCACCCCGTGTGAATCGTGCCCGGCCAGATTGGCCTCGACGAGGTGGCCGGCGATCTGGCTTGCCTCTGCTGCGTTACAACCAGCGGCAAGAAAAATACGGCTGACGAGCCTCTCGAGATGATGGGGATCAACCTTCATGAAGGGTCAATAAAACATCTTGGGCAACCACAGCACCAGGCTTGGGGCGTAGGTAATGACCACCAAGCTGCCCAGCAAGGGCACCAGCCAGGGAAGGATGGCTATCGTTGTTCGCTCCACACTCAGTTGGGCCACGCGCGCGAGCACAAAGAGCACCATCCCCATGGGTGGATGCAGCAGGCCAATCATCAGATTGAGCACCATGACCAGTCCAAAGTGCACCAGATCGATGCCCAATTGCTGACAAATCGGAACCAGAATCGGCACCAGAATCGTGATGGCCGCCACAGGCTCCAAAAAGCAGCCGACAAAGAGCATCAACAAATTGGCCAGCAGCAGGAAAACCAGGGGGTCGCGGGTAAAGCCCAGGACCCAGCTGCTGATGGCCGCTGTCACGCCGGTGGCCGTCAGCATCCAGCCAAAGATGCTGGCGGCCGCCACGATGAACAGCACCGTGGCCGTGGTCTCCACCGTATCGAGGCAGATCTTGACGAACATCTTCAGACTCAGGGTGCGATACCAGAAGAAGCCGAGGATCAAGGCCCAGACGCAAGCGGCAATCGCGCCCTCGGTGGGTGTGAACACCCCGGTGGTCATGCCGCCGATCAGCAGAACCGGCGTCATGATGGGCAGCACGGCCTGAAACCTGAAAATCCGGTCAGCGACAAAGAGCAGCGCGATCGCACTGATGACCGTGATCTGGGCCGGCCATTCCCACTTCGTCACCAGCCACCAGAGAACCACCGGCCAGATGACGACAACCGCCGTTTCGATCAGCGCTTTGAGCACGCGCGACCACACAAAGCCGATGTCTGAGCCCCAGTTGTTCTTGTGGGCAAAATAGGCCACCGTCACCATCATGAGCAGCGCCATGATGACGCCGGGCAGGATGCCTGCCAGAAACAGTGCACCCACCGACACGTTGGCCATCATGCCGTAGATCACGAAGGGCAGGCTTGGGGGAATGATGGGGCCCAGAGTGGCCGATGCCGCAGTCACGCCCACCGCAAACTCTTTGCTGTAGCCGTGGTCGCGCATGGCCTTGATTTCAACGGTGCCCAGACCGGCGGCATCGGCAATGGCCGTGCCGCTCATGCCGGCAAACACCACCGATCCGACCACATTGACGTGGCCCAGGCCCCCCTTGAGCCAGCCCACCAGGGCCAGTGCGTAGTTGTAGATGCGGTTGGTGATGCCGGCGTTGTTCATCAGATTGCCGGCCAGGATGAAGAAGGGCACGGCCAACAGCGGGAAGCTGTCGATACCGGAGACCATGCGATGTATCACCACGAAGGGCGGTGAGCTCTGCACAAAAAACAGATAGATGAGCGAGGCACCCGCCATGGCGATGGCCACTGGAATGCCGCCACTCATCAGGAAGAGGAAGAGAATTTTGAGCATGGAAAGTTCACCCGGATCGGGTTCAGGGGTCAGTCATTTCGGTGCCCGGACGCTCCAGCACGGTATAGCCACGACGCAGGTGGACGCGCAAGACCCAAATGGCGCGCAGGAACATGGCGGCAAAGCCCGCCATAACCACGCCGTAGACGATGTTCATCGGCAGATCAATGATGGTCATCTTGTAGCTGCCCAGCTTTTGCATCATTTGAAAGGTCAGCCCGGTGGCAGCGCCGAAGAAGGCGATTCGCACCACATCAACAAACAGGGCCATCCAGCGCGACAGGAACGCCGGCATGAAGCGGTAGAAAAAATCGACCTGGATATGGTTGTTCTTGGCCACCCCTATGGTTGCCCCGGTAAAGACGGTGGCAATGAGCAGGTAGCGGGCAATCTCCTCGGTCCAGGAGGCCGAGTCGTTGAGAACATAGCGCGTGAAGAATTGGTAGAAAACGGTCAGGCCCAAGGCCCAGAAAAACAGCAGGGCCACCCAGCCTTCCACGGGCGTGCCCGAGAGGTCCACCTCTTCGTCGACCGCATGGAACTGTCCATCGTCGCCCATGACCTTGGGGCCGCTATCGATGTCGGGTGCTTGGCTCATGTTCAGATCAAATGAAGGCGGATACCCGCTTTGGGCAGGTATCCGCCGGGGCTAAAAGGCAGGGAATTTGCCCGACTTACTTGGCCGCCTGGATCTTGTCGTAGTCCGCACGGGTAAAGCCCATGGACTCCAGCGGCTTGTTTTTGAGGACCGCGTCGACGAAGCTCTTGCGATCGACCTGCACAATCTGCAGCCCCTTTTTGCGGAACTCGTCCACCAGTTCGGCCTCGCGCTTCTTGATTTGGGCTGTGGTGCGTACCGCCGCCTGCTGAGTGACCTCAGTGAAGATTTTCTTTTCGGCATCGGTCAGCTTGTTCCAGACATGAGGCGCAATTTGCGTCACCAGTCCATCCACGATGTGCCCGGTCAGCATGATGGCCTTCTGCACTTCGAAGAATTTCTTGGCTTCGATGGTGGTCAGCGGATTCTCCTGCGCCTCGACCGTGCCGTTTTGCAGTGCCAGATATACCTCCGCGAACGCAATCGGCGTCGGGTTGGCGCCGCAGGATTCCGGGGTGGCCCGGTAGGCCGGCACATCGGGCACGCGGATCTTCAAGCCTTTCATACCCGCGCAATTGGAGAAGGGTTTTTGCGAGGTGGTGTGACGCGCACCATAGTAGGCGTAAGCCGTGATCTGAATGCCGGTCTTGGCCCGGAACTCGTTAACCATTTCCTGGAACACCGGACTCTTGGAGTAGGCAATCAGGTGGTCACCGTCACGGAAGATGAAGGGATAGTAAGCAATACCCAGACGCGGGTAGGTGCGGGCGGCAAAAGACGGGCCGCTGATGATCATGTCCACCGTGCCGAGGGTCAGGCCCTGGTTGATGTCGGTCTCTTTGCCCAGCGATGAGGCTGGAAAGACCTGGATCTCGAATTTGCCGTTGGTGCGTTTCTTGATTTCCTCGGCTGCCCACACCGATTCTGTGTGGAAGGGCTCGTTGGTCTCGTAGACATGCGCCCACTTGAGCTTTTGCTGAGCCAGGGCCGGTGCGCTTGCCAGGGTGGCCAGGGCCCCCAGCGCGACGGCGCCCACAGCAGCCAGTTTCTTGATGCTTGCACGTTTACTCATGGAAGTCTCCTCCTTGGGGTGGTGAAAAAATCGACGCTCTGGGAATTGGTTTAAGAGGACGGCGCGCGGCGCCAACTCGCGCTGTACCTCTTGTGGGCTTGCTTGAGGTGCTTGTGCATGGACCGGCGTGCCGCCGAACTGTTGCGGCTTTCGATGGCCGTCAGTACCTGTTGGTGTTCGGTGATGGCCGCTTGCCAAGATTGAGGATGCTCAAAGTGCGCCCCCAGTCGTTCAAAAAGCGGCCCGTTGCGGGCCTGCCAGAGGCGCTGGACCGTATCGAGCAGAACGCTGTTACCGCAGGCGCTGGCAATGGCTTGGTGAAACGCTTCGTCCCCCCAGCGTGGCACTTTGCCCTGGGCGGCCTCCCGCCGCATTTTTTGCAGGGCAGCGCGTATGGTTTTGAGGTCGGTTTTGCTCGCGTTTTGAGCAGCCAGGGCGGCCACCTCGGATTCAACCAAGATGCGTGCGCTCATCACCTCAAGCG
>CAZCSD010000076.1:0-10317 GCA_964501235.1 uncultured Polaromonas sp.
AACAGGCCCATGGGGCTGCTGGTCGGGTGGTCGTTGCCCACCTGCACGGGCAGGTCGCCGTCGTTGATGCAGCGCGCCACCTGAAAATCCATCATCGCAATCTGCGAGTGCAGCAGCGAGGCATGCACCCATTGGCCTTTGCCCGAGACTTCGCGCTCGAGCAGCGCGGTCAGGATGCCCAGGGCGCAGTACAGTCCGGCGCTCATGTCAGCCACCGCCAAGCCGGCGCGTACGGGCCCGCCGCCAGGGTGGCCGGTGACTGACATCAGCCCGCCCATGCCCTGGATGATCTGGTCAAAGCCCGGTCGCTGGGCATAGGGCCCGTCCTGGCCAAAGCCCGAAATGCTGGCCAGCACCAGGCGGGGGTTGACCTTGGAGAGCGTTTCGTAGTCCAGGCCCAGTTTTTTCTTGACGTCGGGGCGCCAGTTTTCGATCAGCACGTCGGCCTCCTGGACCAGACGCATGAGCACCTCGTAGGCACCCGGCTTTTTGAGGTTGAGCGTCATGGACCGCTTGTTGCGGTTGATGTTCTGAAAGTCACCGCCCTTGCGGTTGGCGGCGAACATGGCCTCGTTGGGGTCGACCCCGGGTGGCGGTTCGATGCGGATCACATCGGCCCCGAAATCGGTGAGCATGCGCACGCAATTGGGGCCGGCGCGCACGCGCGAGAGGTCGAGCACGCGAAAGCGGGCGAGGGCTTTTGAGGCCTGGATGGCGGGCATTCAGTTCTCCGCAGCCGCGAGGTTCCAGTCCGGCAGAAAGCCGGCGCTGCCAAAACGGCGCTCTTGCAGCTGCGCGGCCACGGCCAGCAGCTCGTGTTCATGGAAGGGCCTGCCCACCAGCTGGACGCTGATAGGCAAGCCGCGCTTGTCGCGAGCAATCGGCAACACCAGGGCCGGCAGGCCCAGGTAATTGATAAAGCCCATGTAGCGGTGCAGCGCAAGCAGTTCTTGCGCCCGGAAATCGACCCCGCCCACTTGCGTTACGGTCCAGTCGGGGATGGGCCGGGGCAGGGCGGGGAGCAGCAACACACCGCCTGGCGCCAGCCATCGTTCACAGAAGCGACGCAGTTCCCGGCTGCGTGCCGCCAGGGCGGCCTGGTACCAATCGGGCGGTGTCGCCAGGCCGGGCCAGGCCAGAGCCTGCACTCCCGGCCCCAGTTGACCGGCGAGCAAGGCCTCGCGCTGCAACCCGGCCAGTTCGGTTTGCAGCACGATTTCGGTCAGGGCGCTCAGGTACGCATGGTCGTCCTGCAGATCCGCGGGCTCGGCTGCGACATCGCGTCGCAACTCGTCGAGTGCCAGCGCTACGTCCTCATGCAGGTCGGGGAGCCAGATCTGCAGTGACCGCTTTGTCCCAGGGGCCTGAGCGGTGCGAAGCTGCGGGGCCAGCGGTGCCAGCAAGGCGGCAGCATCTTCGACCGTGCGGGCCAGCACGCCGAGGGTATCGAGCGAGGGCGCCAGCGGGGTCATGCCCTGGGTGGGGATCAGGCCCAGCGTGGTTTTGAGCCCCACCAGACCGCAGGTGGCCGAGGGAATGCGCACCGATCCGGCGGTGTCGCTGCCCAATGCGCCGTAGGCCATGCCGCCGGCTACCGCCACCGCACTGCCGCTGGAGGAGCCGCCCACCACAGCCTGCGGGTGCAAGGGGTTGATACAGCGCTCAAAGCGCGGGTTGTCTGAAGTCGCGCCGCAAGCCAGTTCGGGCATCACCAGGGTGCCCAGATGGCCGGCACCGGCCCGCTGCAGCGCGGCGACGGCCCAGGCCGGTTCGAGTCCAGGCTCGGGTTGACCACGGTCGCGGCCGCAGCCGGGGCGACGCCCCCAGGTATCGAGGTTGTCCTTGTGCGCCAGCGCAATGCCGGCCAGCGGGCCCTGGTTGCCGGCTTGGCTCTCCAGGGGGTGGCTCAGGCAGTGCCAACGATCGTCCAGAGCGTCGCGGGCCTTCAGTCCCGCCTGCCACGCTTCCTGCGCCGACAGATCGCCACGGCCGATGCTGCGTTGCAGCTGAGTCAGGGTGGCAGGCATCATGGCTCAGGGCAGGCAACGCAAATCGCGCAGCGTCGCCCCGAAGTCTTCTTCGACCGCGCCTCGGGTTTGGCTCAGGGCCCGGTGTGCCGTGGGCTCGAGTCGCTGCAGCTGTTTGAGCAGTCGCTCGGACCCGCCCGGCCGGCCGGCTTGTGCCAACGCCTGCTCGATGTGCGCGAGCAGCTCATTGGGTCTTGGAGGGGGGGGCGAGGTATGCATACTGAGATGGTATATAAATATAAATGTAGCCCCATATTGGATATCAGACAATCCTGGTCGACCATGAAGCCCAGCAAATCCGGTTACGTCAAGGCCAGCGATCAAATCTGCGCGGCCCTCGAGGCCGCCATCCGAGACGGCAGCCTGATGCCCGGCGATCCGATTGACGAGGCCGACTGGGCCAGTCGCCACCGGGTCTCGCGCACGCCGGTGCGTGAGGCGTTGATCCAGCTACAGGCCCAGGGCTTGGTCAGCAGCCTGCCTCGCGGGGGCATGGTGGTGGCCAAAATGGACTTGCGGCAGTTGCTGGCGCTGTGGGAGCTGCTGGCCGAACTCGAGGCCGTGGCCGCGCGCCTGGCCTGTCAGCGCATCACGCCGGAGGAGTTGGCCCTCTTTGAGGCGGCCCACCGGGCCAGCGAGGCGGTAATGTTGCGGGAAGACATGGCCGGCTGGCAGGAGCACAACCTGCACTTTCATGAGCAGATTTATCAGGCCACGCGCAATCCCTTTTTACGCCAGGAGGTGTTGCGCTTGCGCGCGCGAACGGGCTTTTATCGCCAGCACGCCTTCGGCGCGCTCGGCCGCATCCGGGCCTCCTTTGACCAGCATGCGCGGATCGTGCAGGCTTTTGCCCGGGCCGATCCCCAGGCCGCCCATCAGGCCATGATGGGCCATATGCGCCCGGATCAGGGCGGCGGCTCGATCACCGATTTCGTGGCCAAGTTGCCCCCGGATCTGCTGGCTTCCTGAGAGCGGGACCGGCATGATTGAGGGTGGGCTGGCCTTAGACTTGCGGCGATGATCAAGGTGCTGTCAATCGCAAGGCTGCTGGGGCTCCTCGGTTTGATGGGGGCGGTGGGCTGTGCGGGCGCCCAGTCTCCCACCCTCAAGAGGGTATCGGGCGAGGTTTTGCCCATTCGCCTGGAGGTTCGACTTTGGAGCAAGGCGGAGCAGGCCCCCACAGTCATCGTCGGCCACGGCTCGGCTGGCGTGGCGGCCATGCACAGGGAGATGGCCTCAACCCTCAATAGTTGGGGTTACAACGCGGTGGTGATCGATCACTACACCTTGCGCGGTATTGGCATGCACACCGGCAGATCGGTGCCCGGGGCCACGGGCGAGGACCGGGCGCTCGACTTCATCGAGACGGGCCGCTGGATCGAGCAGCAGCCCTGGCATAAGGGAAAGATTGCGGTGGTTGGGTTCAGTCAGGGCGGGGGTGGTGTATTGGCCCTGGTCAATGACAGAAGCATGCGCAATCGGGACTATGTCTCTGATGCCCAGCCCAATCCGATTTCTGTTGCATCGGCTTTCTACCCGAGCTGTTTTTTTTCGCCGCCACCGGCCAAGCCCTCCATGCCTACGCAGGTGCATTTGGCCGAAATGGATGACTTGGCCCGGGTCTCCTACTGCGGCTTGGGCGACGATTCGCCCTACCGGGTGCACCTCTACAAAGGGGCCACTCACTCCTTTGACGAGAGTTTGTCGCCTTTTGCTCGGCCGAGCTTTACCCAGCGCTACGACGCTCGAGCCACACGCGAGTCGCGCGAGAACCTCAAGAAGTTTCTGGACGAGCACTTGCGCTGAGCGTGTGGCCCAGCGCCATCCTGGCCCACCAGGCCCGCCTGTGCCTCAGGCCGCCAGCTTTTTCTCGATCGCCGCTTTCGTGTCCGCCAGCTCGCGCGGCAGGTGGTGCTTGAGTTGCAGGAAGAGCTCGGCATGCAACTCCATCTCCTTAAGCCAGGCGGCCTTGTCGATGCTGGTCACCTTGTCAAATTGCTGGGCGCTGAAGTCCAGTCCGCTCCAGTTGAGCTCTTCATAGCGCGGGGTGATGCCCATCACGCCGTCCTGGCCCGGGCTGCGGCCCTCGATGCGATCGATCATCCACTTGAGCACCCGCATGTTCTCGCCATAGCCCGGCCAGACAAACTTGCCGTCCTCGCCCTTGCGGAACCAGTTGGTGGTGTAGATGCGCGGCAGCGTCGCTCCCGAGGCCTGCAGCTTGCGGCCCAGGTCCAGCCAGTGCTGGAAATAGTCGCTCATGTTGTAGCCGGCAAAGGGCAGCATGGCAAAGGGATCGCGTCGCACCACGCCTTGCTGGCCTGCGGCGGCGGCGGTGGTCTCCGAACCCATGGTGGCAGCCATGTAGATGCCCTCGACCCAGTTGCGCGCCTCGCTCACCAGAGGCACGGTGGTCGAGCGCCGACCGCCAAAGATGAAGGCGTCGATCGGCACGCCGGCCGGGTCGTCCCAGGCTTCATCGAGCGCCGGGTTGTTGATGGCCGCCACCGTGAAGCGGGCGTTCGGATGGGCGGCCTTGGCCCCGGTTTCCTGCGCTATGTGCGGCGTCCAATCCTTGCCTTGCCAGTCGATCAGGTGGTCGGGCAGTTTGCCCGTGTCTTTTTCCATGCCTTCCCACCATACATCGCCATCGTCGGTGAGCGCGACATTGGTGAAGATCACGTCCTTATTGAGCGTGGCCATGCAGTTGGGGTTGGTGTGGTAGTTGGTGCCGGGAGCAACACCAAAGTAACCGGCCTCCGGGTTGATGGCGCGCAGGCGCCCATCGGCCGAGGGCTTGATCCAGGCGATGTCATCGCCGATGGTGGTGACCTTCCAGCCCTCGAAGCCTTTGGGGGGCACCAGCATGGAGAAATTGGTCTTGCCGCAGGCGCTGGGGAAGGCGCCGGCCACATGGTATTTCTTGCCCTCGGGGCTGGTCACGCCCAGGATCAGCATGTGCTCGGCCAGCCAGCCTTGGTCGTGGCCCATGATGGAAGCAATTCGCAGGGCGAAGCACTTCTTGCCCAGCAGGGCATTGCCACCGTAGCCCGAGCCGTAAGACCATATCTCGCGTGTTTCCGGGTAGTGCACGATGTACTTGGTCTTGTTGCAGGGCCAGGCCACATCTTTCTGCCCCGCTTGCAGCGGCGCACCGACGGTGTGCACGCAGGGCACGAAGTGCCCCTGGCTGCCCAGCACGTCATAAACGGCTTTACCCATGCGGGTCATGATCTTCATGTTGACCGCCACATAGGGGCTGTCGGACAGCTCGATGCCAATATGGGCAATCGGCGAGCCCAGTGGGCCCATGGAGAAGGGCACCACATACATCGTGCGGCCACGCATGCATCCGTCGAACAGAGGCTGCAGGGTGGCTCGCATTTCGGTCGGGTCCATCCAGTTGTTGGTCGGGCCGGCATCTTCCTGTTTGCGCGAGCAGATGAAGGTGCGGTCCTCGACGCGGGCCACATCGCTCGGGTCAGACCAAGCCAGATAGCTGCCCGGTCGCTTGGCCGGATTGAGCTTTCTGAAGGTGCCGGCATCGACCAGCTGCTGGCACAGGCGCTCGTACTCTTCCTGACTGCCATCGCACCAGTGGATGCGATCGGGCTTGCACAGCGCGACCATGTCCGCCACCCAGGCGATCAGCCTGGCATGCTTGATGTGGTGGGGGACTTGAAGATCCAGGCCTTGCATGGCGGGATGGTTCATGAGGGAACTCCGAAGTTGTAAAGCGTGATGTCGGCAAACGCCTGCGCTCGGCAGGCGGCTGTCGACATGGCGCTGAACACCCGGCCTTCTCGTTTATCAAACCAAGAGGGACTCTTGTTTGGAGCCGTGATTACTCCCCCTGACGCATCAAAGTCTGCGCATTCTAGGGAGAAGGCTGTAACCGGTTCGTCACCGCAGGCCCATAATCATGCAAAAAATGCATAACCTGATGCGCCCGGGTTGCGGGGGGTTCCCACCCAGATCGAGGAGACCGCTTTAGGCTTATTTTTTTTCAAGCGGCCAGGCGACCTGCCTGATAGTCGGCCATGGCCTGGTAGATCTCTTCGCGGCTGTTCATCACGAAGGGGCCGTATTGCACGATGGGCTCGCCCAGGGGCCGGCCGGCAATCAGCAGCAACCGGCTGGGGCCGTCGGCCTGTATGCAAACGCCATCGCTGTTGGGGTCGTTGCCCAGAACAGCCATTTTTTGCGAGGTCACGGTCTGTCCGGCCACCATCACCTGACCTCGGTATACATAAATGAAAGCGTTGTGGGTGGGCGGCAGCGGCTGTTCGAACGCCGTACCCGGCTGTAACTCGATGTCGAGGTACAGCGGTTCGGTTCCCTCGCGCTGCACCGCCCCCGACGTGCCGTTGCACTGCCCGGCAATCACCGTAACCTGGGCGCCGGTGGGCGTGTACGTCCTGGGCAGTTCGCCGGCCTTGAAGTCGCGGTACCAGGGTGCCTGCATCTTGCGTGAGGCGGGCAGGTTGAGCCAGAGCTGGAACCCTTCCATCAGACCTTCCTCCTGCTCGGGGAGCTCGGAGTGAATCACGCCCCGGCCCGCGGTCATCCATTGCACGCCGCCGTTTTCCAGCAGGCCCTCGTGACCGGCGCTGTCGCGGTGACGCATGCGCCCGGCGATCATGTAGGTCACCGTCTCAAAACCGCGATGCGGGTGGTCGGGAAAGCCGGCAATGTAGTCGTCGGCCTGGTCGCTGCCAAAGGCATCGAGCATCAGGAAAGGGTCCAAGCGCTGCTGCAGATCCTGGGTCAGCACCCGGGTCAGCTTGACGCCGGCGCCGTCAGAGGTGCGCTGGCCGGTGATCAGGCGTTCGATGCGCCGTGGTGAGGAGAGCTTGTGCGAAGCCATAGGTGAGATGCTAGCGCTGAGGCAAGGCGGGCCCAGCCTCGACCGCCTTCGGGGAGGCGGCGCTCAGGAGCCGACGGCCTCGCTCACACACTTCTTTACATGGCTGTTCTTGGCCGCGCCTGCGAGCTTTTTCTCGCTCGCCGAGGCCTCACATTTGGCCTGCGCGTCGGCTTCGCACTTTTTGAGGAAAGAGGTCTTGGCTGCGCCCGCGAGTTTCTTTTCGGTCGCGCTAGCGCTACAGGTGGGTTCGGCCGCCGAGATGCCCAGGGATAGAAGGCTAGCGCCGATCAGGGTGAGAAGGATTTTCATGGTTTCAAACAGTGTGGAGATATACATTGACAGCCTATCACGGATGGCCGTGCTTTGTCTTGCGCAATTCGTTGAACTAGCGGCTCAGTTCGAGGGTGGCCGCCAGTGGTACGCCCTCGGGGGCGGTGTAGTCGGCGATCACCAGGGCCTGATCGCGCAGCGCCGCGCGCGCGGCAAACTGATGACGCAGGAAGCTCATGGAGGGGGTGTCGAGCGCGGAAAAGGGCTGGTCCAGCAGGGTCAGTCGGCAAACGCGGGCCAGGCTGGCGGCGATCAGCACCTTGCGCCGGCTGCCGCTGGAGAGTTGGTAGAGCGGTTTGTGCAGATGCGGGCCGAGGCAGAGGCCCTCAATCAGGGGCGGCAGGCGCGCTTGTTCCCCGGCCGGCACCCACTGCCTGAACAGCTCGGCCACGGCGACCGCGTCGCAGCGACTGTCGCGCACATCATGCCAGCAGCTCAGGGTCTGCAATTGCTGCGGGCTCAAGGGTCGATCGCTCAGGATCTGCCCGGCCTGGGCCTGCAGCGCTCCGGCCAATAATTGCAAGAGGGTGGTTTTGCCGCAGCCTTCCTCGCCGGTGATCAGCGTGACGCCGGCCGGAATTTCCGCACTGAGTCGGTGCAGGAGCGGCCGATCGCTGGCGGGGAAGCTCCAGCACAAACCCTCAATTCGAAACAGGGGAGTGCCCATGGGTGTGGGATGGGGATCAAAAGCAAAAAATCCGCCGCAGCGGATTTTGAGCAGGCCCTTTCATGGGGGAGGGATCAGGCCATGGCAACGGCAATGAAGGCCAGCAAGAAAATCAGCACCCCACCGACCACCGGCAGCACGATGGGGATCAGCGGCATGATCTCGTTCATCGGGTCCTTGTCGTCGTCGTGGCTGTGTGATGAAGGGTCGGCTTGGCTCATGTCGGGCTCCGTGGTCAAAGCTCGCCTATTCTAGCGCCGGCCGGCTCCCTGCCTGTTGCGCTCGCGCCTCGCATAAACTCCAGTCTCCAGGCCCTGCCCTACCCGGGCGCGGCATTTCATCAGCCTGTTCACAAGACGGGCCCAGTCCTTGAGGAGATCTATCCATGAATGCCCCTCTGCCCGAGCACATCCTTCGGGCGCTTCAATCCGTCACGCTCGACGACAAGTACGCCCTGGACCGAGGGCTGGCTTTCATGAGCGGCGTGCAGGCCCTTGTACGCTTGCCCATGTTGCAGCGCCAGCGCGATCAGTTGCAGGGCAAAAACACTGCGGGCTTTATCAGCGGTTATCGTGGTTCACCCCTGGGGGGCTATGACCAGGCCTTGTGGAAGGCCAAGGACCACCTCAAGTCCAACCATATTCATTTTCAGCCGGGCGTTAACGAAGAGCTGGCCGCCACCGCTTTGTGGGGCACCCAGCAGCTCGGTTTTGCGCCGCCAGGCTCCAACCGTTTCGATGGGGTCTTCGGCATCTGGTACGGCAAGGGCCCCGGCGTGGACCGTTGCTCCGATGTCTTCAAGCACGCCAACATGGCTGGCACCACGCCTTGGGGCGGGGTGCTCGCAGTAGCCGGCGACGACCATGTGGCCAAGAGCTCGACCGCAGCGCACCAGAGCGACCATATCTTCAAGGCCTGTGGTCTGCCGGTGTTTTTTCCGGCCAGTGTGCAGGATGTGTTGGACCTGGGTTTGCACGCCCTGGCCATGAGCCGTTTTGCGGGCGTCTGGGCGGGCATGAAGACGATCCAGGAAATCGTCGAGTCCTCGGCCAGCGTTTGGGTGGACCCCGATCGGGTGGAGATCGTGAGGCCCGACTTTGAGATGCCGCCGGGCGGTGTGCACATCCGCTGGCCCGATACCGCGCTGGAACAGGAGGCGCGCCTGTTTGATTACAAGTGGTACGCGGCGCTGGCCTATATCCGGGCCAATCGGCTCAACCGCAATGTGATCGAGGGCCGCAATGGCGGCAGCGGTGACCGCTTTGGCATCATCGCCAGTGGCAAGGCTTACAACGACACACGCCAGGCCTTGATGGATCTGGGGCTCGACGATGAGTGCTGCCGGCAACTGGGCATCCGCGTGCACAAGGTCAGCGTGGTCTGGCCGCTGGAGGCGCAGGCCACGCGCGAATTTGCCACCGGGCTGCGCGAGATTCTGGTGGTCGAGGAAAAGCGCCAAGTCATCGAATACCAGCTCAAGGAAGAGCTCTACAACTGGCGGCCGGATGTGCGGCCCGATGTGCTGGGCAAGTTCGATGAGGTGGGCGGCGATCACAGCGGTGGCGAGTGGTCGGTGCCCAACCCGAGCGCGCACACGCTCTTGCGCGCCAACGCTGACCTCAATCCGGCCATCGTGGCGCGGGCCATCGCGCGCCGCCTGAAAAAACTGGGCGTTGATGCCCAGACCCAGGCGCGTATGGACGCGCACCTGGCGGTGCTTGATGCCAAGGACCGTGCCATGCAAAGCCTGAGCCTGGGGGCCAGCGCCGATCGCACACCCTGGTTCTGTTCGGGTTGCCCGCACAACACCTCGACCCGCGTGCCCGAAGGCTCGCGGGCCATGGCCGGCATCGGCTGCCATTTCATGGCGCTTTGGATGGACCGCTCCACCGCCGGCTTTACTCAGATGGGCGGCGAGGGGGTGCCCTGGGTGGGGCAGGCGCCTTTTGTCAACGAGCCGCATGTCTTTGCCAATCTGGGCGACGGCACCTACTTCCACAGTGGGCTACTGGCCATCCGCCAGTCGATTGCTGCTGGGGTGAACATCACCTACAAGATTCTCTACAACGATGCGGTAGCAATGACCGGCGGACAGCCGGTGGGCGAGCGAGCGGAGGGCCACTCGGTGCCGCAGATCGTGCAGTCGGTGCTGGCCGAAGGCGCGCGAGCGGTGGTGGTGGTCACCGACGAACCGCAGAAGTACAGCGGGGTCAACTTGCCTGGTGGCGTGGCTGTCGAGCACCGGGATCGCCTCGACGAGGTCCAGCGCCAGCTGCGCGATGTGCCCGGCTGCACCGTGCTTGTTTACGACCAGACCTGCGCCACCGAAAAGCGACGTCGCCGCAAGCGCGGCACCATGGTCGACCCGGACCGCCGAGTGATCATCAACGAGCTGGTCTGCGAAGGTTGCGGCGACTGCAGCGTGC
>CAZCSD010000077.1:0-10031 GCA_964501235.1 uncultured Polaromonas sp.
CGCCGCGAGGGCGCCGCTTCTGTCGTTGGACCTTATTGAACTTCGGTCTGCATTCAAGTCTTCTGCTTGGGCACCCTGCCCATCAGATAGAACTCCGGATTGGGCATCATGCCCGAGAAGCTCGCCATGCGGTTGGACAGCCCGAAGAAAGCGGTGATGGCGGCAATGTCCCAGGCATCTTCGTCGTCCAGGCCGTGGGCGTGAAGGGCCGAGAAATCGGCCTCGTCAATGAGATGTGAGGCCTGGCAGACTTTCATTGCGAAGTCCAAAATAGCGCGTTGCCGGGGCGTGATGTCGGCCTTGCGGTAGTTGACCGCCACCTGATCGGCCACCAGGGGCTTCTTCTCGTAGATGCGCAGGATGGCCCCGTGCGCCACCACGCAATACAGGCACTGGTTGGCTGCGCTGGTGGCCGTGACGATCATCTCTCGCTCGCCCTTGCTCAGATGCCCCTCCTCCTTGAGCATCAAGGCATCGTGGTAAGCGAAAAAGGCGCGCCACTCGGCCGGCCGCCGGGCCAGAGCCAGAAAGACATTGGGCACAAAGCCGGCTTTTTCCTGCACTTGCAAAATGCGCTCTCGAATGTCCTCAGGCAGGTCGGGCAGGGCGGGGTGGGGGTAGCGGCTCATGACTTGGGCGGTTGAGTTCGGTTTCTCAATGATAAGGGGGCTTTATGCTTGCGGCTTTGAATGTCTGGAGCAAAACCGATGGCCGACCTCACCCCTTCATCATCGAATGACAAAGGCCCAGCCTACGACCGTGGCCTCAAGCTGCGCAAGCAGGTCATGGGCGAGGCCTACGTGGCCCGTGCCCTTTCGGGCGTGACCGGCTTTTCGGAGGCGATTCAGGATCACATCACCAGCAAGGCCTGGGGCGATGTCTGGCAGCGTCCAGGCCTGGACCTCAAGACCCGCAGCCTCATCACGGTATCTATCCTGACCGCCCTGGGCAAACAGCACGAACTCAAGGGGCACGTGCGCGGTGCGCTCAACAACGGGGTGACGCCGCAGGAGTTGCAAGAGTTGCTGCTGCACGCCGCGGTGTACTGCGGCATCCCCACGGCCGTCGATGCGTTTCGTACGGCGGCGGAGGTGGTGGACGGGGAGGGGCGGGCTTAGAGCACCCAGTGGGTTTTCCAGATGAGTTGGTCTCCCAACTCAAGGACCGTCGTCTGGCAGCTCTCAAGAATGATCACCTGATCGGCGATTTTTGAGAAGTCGTCATGGGTTGTGAATTTGCCCTCACTGCTGATAAACAGCCGGGTATCCGTTTTGCCATCGGCGTTGAAGTCGATCGGTTCAGATTGGATAAAGGCGCCCAGGTTCTCAAATTTATCCTGTGTCGCGACCCCGAACAAATCGGACAGGTTGATCTTGTCCGCCTGACCCCCCTCGCCGATATGGAAGTCCGTGATTCGATCGATATCGGGAGAGCCCGGCTGCCCAGCATCCCTGCGCAGCCAAACAAACGCGTCACCGCCCCCACCGCCTGTGAAAGTCTGAGGGCCAACGCGGTTGAGGAACAGGTCGTCACCGCTGTTTCCCTGGGGTGGGCTGCTTGAGTCTTTCCATAGATCCTCGATCCCGCCGCCGCGATCGATTCGGATCAGTTTATGGGCGATGCTCTCATTGCCTGCCTGATCAGCGGCCCACAGTGTGACGGTGTAGTAGCCATTGATCAAATCTTCAAGGCCCTTCTGCGCAAGTACGAGATCTTTTCCTGACTCTTTGAGCTCAACCCCCAGCAGCTTCGCCTTCCAGGATGAGGCGCCCTCCACAGCGAAGGCCAGCTTGAGGTCCTGGCTGGTGTCAGTAAGCTGCAAGGCCAGCTTGCTTCCATCCGGATTGCCGAGACTGACGCTCGGCGCCAGGGTGTCGTAACTCAGCTCCAGCGTATTTGACGGGAGACCGCCGTTTCCCGCTTTATCGGTGTAGGTTTCGGCAGCCACGGCCAAAGACGCTTTGCCACCGTTGATGCCGGAGGTCGGCGTGAAAAGGGCGGTGCGGGTCAGTCCACTGCCGCTCAAAGTCCCCAGTGTGCCGCCGCTGACGACGATGTCCTCGCGGGCAAAGCTGGTACCCGGGTCCTCGCTGAAGCTCAAGGTGATGAGGGCGGTCTCGCCAGCCCTCAAGGTTGACTTGTCGCTGGAGATGCGCAGGCTGGGAGGGGTGCCGCCACCACCACCGCCGCCGCCACCGCCGCCGCCGCCCAACGCAGCGGCCGCCAAGCCACCGGCGGCCAGACCGCCTGCACCGACACCGGCGGCCGCGGCCGCTGCAGCCCCTGCTGCCGCACCTCCGGCTGCCGCACCTCCGGCCACGCCCGCAGCGCCGAGGGCGGCGACCTGTGTGCTGCCCAGCACATGCGAGATGGCCAGTCCATCGGCCATGGCCACAAGGTCATCGGCCTGCGCGGCAGTGCTGGGGATAAAGGGATAGGTCAGATTGTCTTCAGCCACCCCCGTGAAGCTGCCCGGGGCCGCGTCATAGAAATTCTCCACGATGAGGTCGGGTTGCTCGGCTAGAAACTCATCCAAGTGGATGGCCAGATCCTTGCCGCGGCGGCGCGCATGCACCTGCTGCGGAGCGCGTCCGGTGGCTGTGTCGGTCAACAGATATTGCGCGCCCGGTACCGCCGTTACCTTCAGGGCCGCGCTTCGCTCGGCCGGTAAGACAACCGTCATCGGAGCGGCGGAAGGGGACGTGTTTGTGCCCTGTAGTGGGGCCCGCGGGGATTCGGAGATGGTGAGTTGGTAGGTCTTGGACTTCATGGCGCTGGTCAATGGCCGATGGCGGTGATCACGATTTCGACGCGGCGATTGGGGGCATTGCAGGCCCGTTGATCGTCCTGGCTTTTGCCCTGTTTTTTGCAGTCCGCCACCAGCAGTTGCGTCATACCCAGGCCTTCGGCCCTGATCTTGTGAGCCGGCAGGCCGCTGGTCATCAGGATCTTGCGCACCGTTTGGGCGCGCTCGTTGGCAATGCGCTGATGGGTCGCCGGCGGACCCATCGGATCGGTGTGACCCTGGATGACCACGCTTTGAATGCGGTGAGGCCGCTCACGCAGGGTGCGCGCAATGCGTACCAGTTCGGCGTGGCCCTGGGCGCTGAGATCCTTGACGCGGTAACCACCAAACCGGAACAGCATTTCGCCCGACAGTGTGTGGCGCCGCTTTTCGGGCAGCGAACTCGCAAGGGGATCGTCGGCGGCCGGCTTCCAGGGGGTGGCCACCACGGCGGTGGGTGCCAGGCTGGCGGCGGGGGGCACGGTTTGGGGCGCGCCGGGACTCGGTGGCAGGGGCGCGGCCGCCATGAGTGTTTCATGGGGCGGGGTGGTGCGACATTCCTGGCCTGAGGGCAAACGGGACAAGGCATGGACCTGGCGCCGCAGGCCTTGCATCGAGGGCTGGGGATCTCCGGAGACGACCCTAAACGGTCGGGGAGCCGTGGGTGCAGCCACTTCGATGTAGGTGATGCTGTTGGACTTGACCTCGATCAGTACGCTGGGCTGCTGCCGCAGTCCGTTGGTAGCTTGGCCTCCGACCTTGAGTTCAATCAGGCCCGGGCAGACGTGCGCCTCTGAGAACCCTCCGGGCAGCAGCGAGGTGTGAAGGCGCTCGTCAACCAGGATGTCGGTGGGCAGGGGACCGGATAGACCTGAACCGGCCTCGGGGTGGCGAATGAAAACGATCAGGCCTGCGTTTTGGGCCAGGCTCAGCCGCGGCCGGTCTTCTGCCTGAGCAAAAGTTTCCCATTTGGGCGGCGAAGCCAGTGTGTGGCCGGCCACGGCCAAAAGACAAAGACAGGTTGCGATGCTGGGGGCCAGAAGGCGGCTCAAGGGCGGGCTCATCGGCATGGGGGTGGGCTTCCAAGTGTGTGATTCCGGCATTTAAAAGCGGCCAGATTGTTGCCCATCGTATGTAAAAAATATAACTCATATTTTTAAATAAAAATAAATTTTGTATATATTTGACCCAATGGCTGCGCCTGGGAGAACATGCTCAAGGGATCAGCCCACGAGCAACTTGTGCACCAGGTCGGCCGTGCTTGAGGCCCGGTATTTGCGCATCAGACGGGCCCGGTGGATTTCCACCGTGCGATGGCTGATGCCCAGGGCCCGCCCTATGGTCTTGGCGGTCAGGCCCTCCATGAGGTGCGCTGCCACTTCGCGCTCGCGCGGAGTCAGTTCGGCCGTGACTGGGCGGCGCGAACTCAGATCTTCGAAGCTCCAGATGCCCGCCTCATGGGGGGCCTGCGGGTTGAGGGCGCGGCCGGTGACGTGACACCAGAAGTTCTCGCCAGCGAGTCGGCCGCCGAGGCGGCGCATGATCCGGTCGTCGGCGTAGACGCCGCGACTGCGCAGGATGGTGGTCAGCCTTTGTCCCATGCGCTCATACTCGTCGGCGCTTGGGTAAAGGATGCGAAAGGATTGGCCCAGGAGTTCATCGCGTCCAGCGCCAAACATTTCGCACAGACGCTGATTGCAGTCGACCATGATGCGTTGACGCGAGAGCACCATGCCGATGGGCGCCAGATCGAAGGCCAGACGGTAATCGGCCTGAGGCGCTGCTGCGCTGAGCGGTTCCTGGGCATCTTCAGTGCGGTCGGCCATGGGGGTTTTTGATTAGGCAATACTACGTAATCGAGTACGTAGTATCGTATGCGCTGCTCGGGCCGACTCCAAGGAGGCCCGTCTCGGATCTTGATGTTCAGGAGGCATTCGTGAAGAAGATTTTTCCGACGGCTGCAGCGGCCTTGCAGGGCGTGGTGCAGGATGGCCAGCTGATCGCCGTGGGCGGCTTTGGTCTGTGTGGTATTCCCGAGGCCTTGATCGACGCGCTGCGTGATTCGGGCAAGAAGAACCTGACCGCTATTTCCAACAACGCCGGGGTTGATGGCTTCGGTTTGGGCAAGCTGCTGGAGACGCGGCAGGTCCGCAAGATGATCGCCAGCTACGTGGGCGAAAACAAGGAATTCGAGCGTCAATACCTGGCCGGTGAACTCGAACTCGAATTCACCCCGCAGGGCACGCTGGCTGAGAAGCTGCGCGCCGGCGGGGCCGGTATTCCGGCTTTCTTCACCAAGACCGGGGTCGGGACCCTGGTGGCCGAGGGCAAGGAGACGCGCGAATTCGAAGGCCAGACGTATGTGATGGAGCGCTCGCTGCTGCCCGACGTGTCCCTGGTCAAGGCCGATATCGCCGACACCTCGGGCAATCTTCGATTCCGGTACACCGCGCGCAATTTCAATCCGGCGGTGGCCATGGCCGGCAAGATCTGCATTGTCGAGGTCGAGAAGATCGTGCCTTTGGGGCAGTTGCATCCCGATGACATCCACCTGCCGGGCATTTATGTGCACCGACTGGTGCTCAATGCCCAGCCCGAAAAGCGGATCGAAAAGCGCACTGTCACCGTCAAAGCAGGAGGCTGAACCATGCCCTGGACCCAAGAACAAATGGCTGCGCGCGCTGCGCAGGAGTTGCAAGATGGCTTCTATGTCAATCTGGGCATCGGCATTCCCACGCTGGTGGCCAACTACACCGGTGACAAGGAGGTCTGGCTGCAGTCGGAAAACGGCATGTTGGGTATCGGTCCGTTTCCGACCGAGGAGCAGGTCGATCCTGACCTGATCAATGCGGGCAAGCAAACGGTGACCACCATTGCTGGCTCTGCGATTTTTGGCAGCCACGACAGCTTTGCCATGATTCGCGGCGGCAAAATCAATTTGTCCATTCTGGGTGCCATGCAGGTCAGCGAGCGCGGCGATCTGGCCAACTGGATGATCCCGGGCAAGATGGTCAAGGGCATGGGCGGGGCCATGGATCTGGTGGCGGGCGTGCCGCGGGTCATCGTGCTGATGGAGCATGTGGCGCGCAAGAAGGACGGCAGCGAGGACCACAAGATCCTGACCCAGTGCACTTTGCCCCTGACGGGCGTGGGCGTTGTTGACCGCATCATCACCGATCTCGGGGTGATGGATGTCACGCCCCAAGGCCTGAAGGTGGTCGAACTGGCCCCCGGCGTGAGCCGCGAGCTGATCGCATCGAAGTCCAGCGTCAACCTGATTTTCTGATCCGCGCCGACCGCCCGCCATGAGCGACGAGCTGATCGGCTACCTGCTGGCGGTCTGTAGCCTGAGCAGTTTCACCCTGTCGATCATGGTGACTCGGCTGGCCTCGCCGCATCTGTCGATGCCCCTGGGCTTTGTGGTGTCGACCGCCGTCAATGTGTTGGTGGCCGGCCTGATCGTTGGGGTCGATCAGGTGTGGCAGCCGCATCCGATGGGCTGGCATGCCCAGGCCTTTTGGGCTTTTGTGGCCGCCGGGGTGTGTGCCACCTTCATGGGACGCTGGCTGTTCTATGAGGCGGTCTCACGCTTCGGACCGGAGCGAACCAGCGTGTTTCAGATCGGTATTCCGGTCTTCACTGCTGCGCTGGCGTGGCTGTTGTTTGATGAGCGCCTGAGTCTGCCTGCTTGGGTCGGCATGGCCCTGTCGGTCACGGGCTTGCTGATCGTCGGCCACAAGCGCGGCGCTCTGCGGCTCGGCTCGTCCGGCGGGGGATTTTCTTTGGCCAACTCGCTGCTCATCCTCGGTTTTGGGAGTTCGGCAGCCTACGCCAGCGGCAATCTGATGCGCGGCTATGCGGTGCGCGAGTGGCCCGAGCCGGTCATGGGTGCCCTGGTGGGGGCGGTGGCGGGACTGATCTTGCATGTGGCGATCACGCCCGGCAAGGGCGATTTGCTGGCGCAGTTGTTGCGCGCATCGCGGCGCGGCCTGCTGATGTTTGCTGTGGTGGGCCTGGGCAATATCGGCGGCCAGATTTTCAGTATTGCCTCCATGCGCTACATCCCCATCAGCGTCGCGGTCCTGATCGGTATGTGTACGCCTTTGCTGGTGTTTCCGCTCAGTCGGCTGATGCTGGCCGACAGCGAGCCCTGGACGTTCAAGCTGCTCGGTGGCAGTGCCTTGGCCCTGGCGGGCATTGTGCTGGTGGTCTTGCGCTGAAGATCGCCGTATCGCGCCGAGGCTGGTCCTTGCGTGGGCAACACTGGGCGGGACCGCAAGGCCGGTGGCCTGGAGCGATGGTGCGACCGGCGGCGGTCTTCCCCTATGCCGCGTGCAGTGATTTTTACAAGCTCTGGATTGGTCGCGGATGAAGGACGCCTACAGCCCAAGCGTTCAGGAGGCTTTACGGACAGCGCCAGTCAGGGCACACTGGAGCCTGCGCGTAAACATCTCATGAGCATTCAATTCCTCATCATTGGCATGCACCTGGCCCGCAGCACGCGGGGGCGATCTGGTGCGCCACCGAAGAAAAACGCCTGACCGTCGTTTCAGTATTGCGTTTTTTCACGGGAGATATTTATGCCGGATCTTTTTGACAATCCGATGGGATTGTGTGGTTTCGAATTTGTGGAGTTTGCCTCGCCGCAGGCAGGCGTTCTGGAAGCCTTGTTTGGGAAACTGGGCTTTTCCGAGGTGGCGCGGCACCGCTCCAAGGAAGTGTCGCTCTATCGGCAGGGTGACATCAACTTCATCGTCAACCGCGAGCCGCGGAGTCTGGCCGGTTACTTTGCCGCCGAGCATGGCCCCGGGCCCTGCGCCATGGCCTTCCGGGTGCGTGATGCGCACAGGGCGTACGCCCGCGCCCTGGAACTGGGGGCGCAGCCCATCGAAGTGCCTACCGGCCCGATGGAACTGCGTTTGCCGGCGATCAAGGGCATCGGCGGTACGCCGCTGTACCTCATTGATCGTTTCGAGGAAGGCCGCAGCATCTACGACATTGACTTCGAATGGTTGCCCGGTGTGGATCGGCATCCGGTGGGTCACGGCCTCAAATCCATCGATCACCTTACGCACAATGTTTACAAGGGCCGGATGTCTTTTTGGGGCGGTTTCTACGAACGCGTCTTCAACTTTCGGGAGATCCGCTATTTCGACATTCAAGGGCAACACACCGGCCTGACCAGCCGCGCCATGACAGCGCCCGATGGGCTCATCCGCATCCCGCTTAACGAGGAGGCCGGGGGCCAGGGCGGGCAGATCGAGGAGTTCCTCATGAAGTTCAATGGCGAGGGCATCCAGCACATCGCCCTGTCCAGCGAGGATCTCCTGGCCAGCGTCGATGCGCTACAGATGGCCGGCGTGCCCTTGATGACCGCGCCCAATGACATCTACTACCAGATGCTCGAAGAGCGCATGCCTGGCCATGGCGAGCCGGTGGCGCAATTGCAGGCACGCGGCATCTTGATGGACGGATCGACTGCCCAGGGTGACAAGCGGGTGCTGCTGCAGATCTTCAGCCAGTCTTTGCTGGGCCCGGTGTTTTTTGAATTCATTCAGCGCAAGGCCGATGAGGGTTTTGGCGAGGGCAATTTCAAGGCCCTTTTTGAGAGCATGGAGCGCGATCAGATCCGGCGCGGCGCGCTTGCTGCGCCTGCCTCCTGAGTCGGCTCAGGCCAGCGCGCGTCGCAGGGCCGCACCGCTCACATCGAGTGCAGTGCGGGTCTCGCTGATGAGCTGTCCCAAGCCCAAAAAGCCGTGAATCTGGCGCTCGAAACACAGGTATTGAGTGGGTACGCCGGCGCTTGAGAGCGCATCGGCGTACAAGCGGCCGTCATCGCGCAGCGGATCGAAACCGGCGGTGATGACCAGGGCAGGCGGCAGGCCCTTCAAGCTCGGCGCTTTGATGGGGCTGGCACGCCAGTCCTCGCCCGGGTCATGGCTGCCCAGATAGGCGGCGATATAGGCGGCCATGCCGGCGCGTGTCAGGCCATAGCCTTCGCTGTTGGTCTGGTAGCTCGGCGTGTCAGTGCGCACCGAGGTGGCTGGATAGACCAGCAGCTGAAACGCTGGTGCGTGGGCCTGACCGCGCAGGCTCAGGCAAGCCACTGCGGCCAGGTTGCCACCGGCGCTATCGCCTCCAAAGGCCAGGCGAGTCGGATCGATGCGCAGGGCCCGCGCCTGATCGACCACCCAGGCGTGGGCGGCCAGCGTGTCTTCCAGGGCGGTGGGGAAACGATGTTCCGGCGAGAGCCTGTAGTCCACCGACATCACCGCGCAGCCGCTGGCATTGGCCAGGGCCCGGCAGATCACATCGTGGGTGTCGATACTGCCCACCACCCAGCCACCGCCGTGCAGGTAGATGAGGGCCGGCAGCACCTCGTCGGCGCTGGCCTGGGCTGGCCGCAGCTCGCGCAACAGGATCATTCCATCGCCCCGATCGATGCGGTGATCCCGGCTGAGCGAGACCGCCTCGGCCGTCGGCTCGGTAAAGCGCCGCCGGGCCTGATACAACTCGCGCAGGCGCTCGGGGCTGGGGTTGGCGCCGGCCTGCGCATTGTGGGCAGCCAGCAACTGGAGGGCGTGAGCGGCTTGGGGATCGAGCATGGGCGCGGCTACCTTGGAGCGGGCGATGGGAATCGAACCCACGTCTTGAGCTTGGGAAGCTCAGGTCCTGCCATTGAACGACGCCCGCTGGATTGAGTTCGCAGTTTAGCGCGACTGCGCGCTTGGGTGCAGATTTTCAGCGCAGCACATCGCCCACGCACAGGTACTTGATTTCCACATACTCGTCGATGCCATGGTGCGAGCCCTCTCGGCCCAGCCCGGACTGTTTGACCCCGCCAAAGGGCACATGCTCGGTTGCCAGGATACCGACATTGATGCCGACCATACCGTATTCGAGCGCTTCGCTGACGCGAAAAATCCGGCCTACATCGCGGCTGTAGAAATAACTGGCCAATCCAAATTCGGTGTTGTTGGCTGCCTCGACGGCCTCCTGCTCGGTCTTGAATTTGAACAGCGGCGCAAAGGGCCCAAAGGTTTCCTCGCGCGCGCAGAGCATGTCGGCCCGGGCATCGGCCACCACGGTCGGTTCAAAGAACTGGCCGGCTCCTATCGCCAGTCGCTTGCCGCCGGTGAGCACCCGCGCGCCCTTGTCCAGAGCGTCCTGCACATGACGCTCGACCTTGGCCAGTGCGGCTGGCTCGATCAGCGGCCCCTGATTGATGCCCTCTTCAAATCCATTG
>CAZCSD010000078.1:0-9919 GCA_964501235.1 uncultured Polaromonas sp.
TCCTGGGCACATCCGGCTGACCTCTCACTCAGGCGGCTACGGCGCCCTGCCCCTGCGCTGGGGGGCCGATACCGCCGCATTGCGCGGGCCGGTGGTGGGCACCACAACGACCCGCGGCCATCGCAATGTGATCGGCACCCACAGCGGCAGTTACAGCGTCTATCGTGCACTGGCAGTTGCCGCCGGCGCCCTCAAGCGCGAGCATCGCGCCGACCTGACCAATACCTCCCCCACCCACAAGATCGGGCCCTATCCCCAGTGGAGCGATCCCGGCAAGATTGTCAGCCTGGACCCTTGGGGCGCCGAGGTGGCCGAGGTCTTTGCGCAAGAACTGGCCGCCGGCTACGACATCCGCCCAACGATTGCAGTCACCCAGGCTCACGTGATATTGCCCGAGGTCATCGAGGCTTTGCACAAGCAACGCCTGCGGCCCGACGGCAGCCTGCTGCTGGCCGGCGGAGCCGCTGTGGTGACCAAGGTGGCCATAGAGCCTGTTTGGTATTTGCCCGAGGTGGCCCGGCGCTTTGGCTGCTCCGAGACGGATCTGCGGCGCGTCCTCTTTGAAGAAACCGGTGGCATGTACCCTGAACTCGTCACCCGCTCAGACCTTGACATCTTTCTGCCGCCGATCGGGGGTCAAACCATCTACATCTTCGGCAATCCGCAGGATTTGGCTAACCCAGAGGTCGAACTGACGGCACGGGTGCACGACGAATGCAATGGGTCTGATGTGTTCGGATCAGACATCTGCACCTGCCGGCCCTACCTGACCCATGCCATCGAAGAATGCATACGCGGAGCACAACCGCGCGAGTTTGGCGGTCGGGCAGGCGTAGGGCTGATCGCTTACTCCCGCAAGGAGGGGCGTGCCCTGGGCGAGGTCACCAAATTCCTCGTTTACAACGCGCGCAAGCGCCAGCCAGGCGGCGACACCGCCGACCAGTACTTTGCCCGCACCGAATGCGTGGCGGGCGTTCAGGACATGCGCTTTCAAGAACTCATGCCCGACGTCCTGCACTGGCTGGGCATTCGCAAAATCCATCGCCTCGTCTCTATGAGCAACATGAAGTACGACGCCATCACCGGTGCCGGCATCGAGGTGGGCGAACGCGTCAACATCCCCGACGAACTGGTGCCCGCCGATGCGAGGGTGGAGATAGATGCCAAGATGGCTGCGGGCTACTTCACACCGGGACCGGTGCCCGACGCCGATGAGCTCAAGAAAGCCAAGGGTCGGGGTCTGGACCGATGAACAAGCGCGAGGTCGATGTCGATACGCCGCAAGGCGCCGCGGCCCTGCTGCGCAGCACGGCCGCCATACGCGTGCGGGCGCAGGCCCTGCTGGAGCACGCCCGCGCAGGCCTGTCGCCTTATTTTGGAGTCAACGACCACGCCCTGGAGACCGCTGCCGCCGAGGTGGCCGAAGTGACGCGCAGCCGATATCCTTCGCTGCGCATTCCCTACCACAGCCGATGGCGACACTTCGAAGCCGGCGGCGTGCCAAGGGCAGCGCAACTCGAGCAACGGCTGGACCCTGCGGATGCCCCTGCGCGCGCGCGTGCGCAAATCGATCTGGCGCTGGTCAGCGTACTGCTTGACGCCGGCGCTGGTGCCTCCTGGCGCTACCTCGAACCGGGTACCGGCCTGCAACTGACGCGCTCTGAAGGGCTGGGCGTTGCGAGCTTTCATGCGTTTACGAGCGGCCTGTTTTCAAGCGATCCGGCCCGCCCCCTGCAAGCCGATGCAGCGGGGCTGCGAGCCATCGACGCCGACCGGTTGGCAAAGGCCTTTCAAGTCTCCGCCGCCAATCCGCTGGTCGGGCTCGAGGGCCGCGCCGCCCTGATGCGACGCTTGGGCCAATCCCTGGCCGAGCCATCCGGGTCCTTTGGAGCATCGGGTCGGCCCGGTGGCCTGTTCGACAGGCTGCCCCGCAGCAGCGAGGGTCAGGTTCAGGCCCACGATGTGCTGGACATGCTGTTGTCCGGCTTGTCGGGCATCTGGTCCGCACCCCATTCGATCCAAGGCATCGCCTTGGGTGATTGCTGGCCCCATTCTGGTGCGCCCGGTCCCGGCCTGACCGCGGGGTGGATGCCTTTCCATAAGCTCACACAGTGGCTCACCTACTCGCTGCTCGAGCCGCTGGAGTGGGCGGGCATCAAAGTCGTCGGGCTCGACGCCTTGACCGGCCTGCCTGAATATCGCAATGGCGGTTTATTCATCGACGCCGGCGTGCTCCAACCGAAAGTGGCCGACTTCGCGACCCGCTCCTGGCAGGTGGGCGAGCCCTTCATCGTGGAATGGCGCGCGCTGACCGTGGCCCTGCTCGACGAGCTGGCTCCCAGAGTGCGCCGCGCGCTGGGGCAGACGGCACAGGATATGCCCCTGGCGTGCGTACTCGAGGGGGGGACCTGGGCGGCAGGACGGGCGCTGGCACAATCTTTGCGCCAGGGTCTGCCGCCTCTTTCTATTGTCAGCGACGGCACTGTTTTCTGAATCATTGAAACCGGGGACTTTTCTACCATGCGCCATGTCCACGTCATTGACCATCCTCTGGTACAGCACAAGCTGACCCTGATGCGTCGCAAGGATGCGAGCACCAACAGCTTTCGCCGGCTGCTCAACGAGTTGGCCATGCTGATGACCTACGAGGTCACGCGCGATATGCCCTTGCACGAGATTGATATCGAGACACCGCTGGAATCGATGAAAGCCAAAGCCATTGATGGCAAAAAACTGGTATTTGTCTCCATCTTGCGCGCTGGCACGGGCATTCTTGATGGCATGCTCAGCGTGGTACCCGGCGCACGGGTCGGGCATATCGGCCTGTACCGCGACCCCAAGACCCTGGTGGCCGTGGAGTATTACTTCAAGATGCCCTTGGGCATGCATGAGCGTGATGTGGTGGTGGTCGATCCGATGCTGGCCACCGGCAACTCGGCTATTGCAGCCGTGGAACGCATCAAGGAGTTACACCCGCGCTCCATTAAGTTCGTGTGCCTGCTCACCTGCCCGGAGGGCATCCAGGCCTTTCATAAGGCGCACCCGGACATTCCCATTTACACCGCGGCCATTGATCGCCAACTCAATGACCACGGCTACATCCTGCCCGGGCTGGGCGATGCGGGCGACCGCATCTTCGGCACCAAGTAACGGTTTCCCCTTTGTTTTCAACCCCCACAGGAGATTTTGACCATGAGCCCCTTTCGCATCAGCCGCCGCACCGTCACTGCCCTTGCGGTAGCCGCCCTGTCCACGGTACCGACCCTCTCCTTCGCCCAGGCCGGCGGCAAGATGAAGGTGGCAGCCATTTACACCGTGCCTTTTGAGCAGCAGTGGGTCAGCCGCATCCATAAGGCCCTCAAGGCGGCCGAGGCACGGGGCGAAATCGAATACAAGGCCAGCGAGAACGTCAGCAACGCCGACTACGAGCGGGTGATGCGCGAGTACGCCACCTCGGGCAACCGGCTGATCGTCGGCGAATCTTTCGCGGTGGAAGCGGCCGCACGCAAAGTGGCCAAGGACTTTCCCAAGGTTTCCTTCCTCATGGGGTCTTCAGGCAAGCCGCAAGCCCCGAACTTCAGCGTCTTTGACAACTACATTCAGGAGCCGGCCTACCTCACCGGCCTGATTGCCGGCGGCATGACCAAGACCAACAAGATCGGCATGGTCGGCGGTTTCCCCATCCCCGAGGTCAATCGCCTGATGCACGCCTTCATGGCCGGCGCCCGGGAGGTCAACCCGAAGGTGGAATTTAGCGTGACCTTCATCAACAGCTGGTTCGACCCGCCCAAGGCCAAAGAGGCGGCCTTCGCAATGATCGACAAGGGCGCCGATGTTATGTATGCCGAGCGATTTGGCGTCTCAGATGCAGCCAAGGAACGCGGCAAGCTGGCCATTGGCAATGTGATCAACACCCAGGACCAATATCCGGATACGGTGGTGGCCTCGGCCCTGTGGAATATGGAGCCGACCATCGACCGGGCGCTCAAAATGGTCAAGGACGGCAAGTTCACTGCCGAGGACTACGGCCAGTACTCCATGATGAAGCACAAGGGCTCGGAGCTTTCGCCGCTGGGCACCTTTGAAAAGAAAGTGCCGGCCGAAATTGTGGCCAAGGTCAAGGCTCGCCAAGCTGAAATCCTGGCGGGCAAGTTCACTGTGAAGGTGAACGATACCCAGCCCAAATCCGGCAAGTGATGCACTCCTGACGGTCGCGGGCCCAGGCCCGCGATCTCCGATGGTCGAAGCCCCCGTTCTACGCCTGTCGGGGATCACCAAGCGCTTTGGCTCTCTGGTGGCCAACGACAACATCTCGCTCTCGCTCGGGCGCGGGGAAGTCTTGGCCTTGCTCGGCGAAAACGGTGCCGGCAAATCCACACTGGTGTCCATTTTGTTCGGGCATTACATGGCCGACGCGGGGACGATCGAGGTGAACGCAGTGCCGCTGCCCGCGGGCAACCCCCGCGCGGCACTGGATGCAGGTATTGGCATGGTGCACCAGCACTTCACGCTGGCCGATAACCTGTCCGTTCTAGACAATGTGGTGATGGGCACCGAGCCCCTGTGGCGCCTGCGCTCACGCCGCACCGAGGCCCGCGCTCGCTTGACGGAGGTGGCCCAGCGCTTTGGCCTGTCGGTGCAACCCGAAGCCTTGATCGGCAGCCTCTCCGTCGGCCAGAGGCAGCGCGTCGAAATACTCAAGGCGCTCTACCGGGGCGCGCGCATCCTGATCCTCGATGAGCCCACCGCCGTACTTACCCCTCAGGAAAGCGAGGCCCTGTTTCGTACGCTGTCTCAGATGGTGCAAGAAGGTCTGTCGATTATCTTTATCAGCCACAAGCTGACCGAGGTTCTGCGACTGTCGCACCGCGTTGCGGTGCTGCGGCAGGGCAAGCTGGTGGCGCAGGCCAAGACGGCCGAGACGAACCAGGCTCAACTGGCCCAGTGGATGGTCGGTCACGCCGTTGACGCCGCACCCCGACGCCCGGCGCAATCGGTGGGTCAGACGGTCTGCCACCTCGATTCGGTAAGCACCGCAGGCGGGCTGCGCGGCCGACTCGATCGGGTGTCACTGACGCTGCGAGCCGGCGAGATCGTCGCGATCGCGGGCGTCTCCGGCAACGGACAAGCTGCGCTCGCGCAATTGCTGTGCGGCATGCAGCGCGCCACTTCGGGATCCATCACGCTGTCGGGCGAGCCGATGCGTACGTCGCCGGCCTGGCTGGTCAGTCATGGAGTGGCCCGCATCCCGGAGGACCGGCATGCGATGGGAGTGGTGGGCGACCTGCCCTTGTGGGAGAACGTGGCCTCCGAGCGCCTGCGCAGCCCGACCTTCTCGCGCGGGCCTTGGGTCCGGCGCGCCGCCGCGCAGCAACATGCGCAGCGGGTCGTTGCCGACTTCGATGTGCGAGGCGGTGGCCTGCTTGCGCCAGCACGGTCGCTGTCCGGGGGCAATATGCAAAAGCTCATCCTCGGTCGCGCGCTGCTGCCGCCGCCAGGTGCGGGGGCGCCGCAGCTGATCGTGGCGCATCAGCCGACTTGGGGCCTGGACATCGGGGCCGTCGCCTATGTGCAGGCGCAGCTGGTGGCCGCGCGCGAGGCCGGCGCCGCTGTGCTGCTTGTGTCGGACGACCTCGATGAGGTGATGGCGCTGGGCGACCGGATCGCGGTGATGCACGAGGGCCGCCTGACCGAAGCCCGGCCGCATGGGCAGTGGAGTCGCGAAAGCATAGGTCTGGCCATGGCAGGGGCGGCACATGCATCTTGAAAAACGAGCCAGCGCCTCGCCAACCGCCCTGCTGCTGGCGCCCGTGCTGGCCGTATTGGTGACCCTGATCATCAGCAGCCTGCTGGTGGCCTGGGCCGGCGCGCCGGTAGGGCGCACCTGGGGCTTGCTCTTGCAAGGCGCTTTCGGTTCGGTCTTTGCCTGGAGCGAGACTCTGACCCGCGCCATTCCGCTGATGCTCACTGGCTTGGCGGCGATGGTGGCGTTCAAGGCCCGGCTTTTCAACATTGGTGCCGAAGGGCAACTGTATGCTGGCGCTCTAGCGGCGGTGGCCGTGGGCGGCCTGCACGGGGCCGAGGGTCTGCCCGGACCCATCTGGGTCTTGTTCCCCCTGATGATGCTGGCCTCGGCTTCGGCGGGTGCCCTGTTGCTGCTGGGCCCGGCCCTGATGAAAGTGCGACTTGGTGTCGATGAGGTGGTCACCACGCTGCTGCTCAACTTCATCGTGCTGTTGATGGTCTCGGCCATGCTCGATGGACCGATGAAAGACCCAACGGCCATGGGCTGGCCGCAGAGCGTGGCCCTGCAGGGCGAGTTGGAACTGACGCGATTGATCGAGCGCACCCGGGTGCATTCGGGTTTGATCTGGGCCCTGGTCCTGGCCGTGAGCCTGTGGGGCGTGTTCAAGTACACCGTTTTCGGTTTTGATGTTCGTGCACTGGGCAGTAATGCGCACGCGGCCGCGTTTGCTGGCGTGCCGGTGACCCGCACGGTGGTTCTGGTGGCCCTGCTCTCGGGCGCTTTGGCGGGACTGGCCGGGGCCATCGAGGTGGCAGGCCGCACCAGCTACGTCACGCTGGATATGTCCCCGGGCTACGGCTACAGCGGGATCGTGGTGGCCATGCTCGCAGGCCTGCATCCGCTGGGCGTGGTGGCCGCCAGCGTTTTCATTGCCGGCGTTCTGGTGGGCGCCGACAGCATGAGTCGGGCCATCGGCGTGCCCACCTACCTGGCCGATGTGATCGTTGCCGTATCGTTGCTGTGCGTCCTGGTGGCCACGCTGATGACGCAATACCGGCTGCGCTGGAGCTAGGGCCCGATGTCCGACCTGCTGGACTTGCTCAGCTCATCGGCCTACTGGGTGGCCGTGTTGCGCATTGCCACGCCGCTGATTCTGGGCACCCTGGGCGTCCTGTGGTGCGAGCGCGCCGGCGTGCTTAACCTGGGTATCGAGGGCATCATGGTGGCCGGCGCCTTCACCGGTTGGTTGGCCGTCTATCAGGGGCTGCCGCTTTGGGCGGGCGTAGCCGTGGCCGCCCTCACCGGCGCTGCGCTGGGCCTGCTCCATGCGCTGCTGACCGTCGGCTTGGCGTTGTCTCAACATGTCGCCGGACTGGGCATCACCTTGCTGGCCACGGCGCTGAGCTACTTCAGCTACCGGGTGAGCTTTCCCAAAGTCAACACGCCGCCGACCATCACGCCCTTTGAGCCCATGGACTGGCTGGACCTTCCAGTCTTATCGGCCCAGACACCCCTGACGCTGCTGGCTCTCGTGCTCATTCCGGTGTCGGCCTGGATCCTCTACCGCACACCGGCCGGTCTGGCCGTTCGTATGGTCGGGGAGAATCCGCAGGCGGCGGAAGGGCAAGGCATTTCGGTGGCGGCGGTTCGCACCAGCGCTATCGTGGCCGGCTCGGCGCTGATGGGGGTGGCCGGCTCTTTTCTGACGCTGTCGGCCTTCAATGCCTTTTTCTTCAACATGATCAATGGGCGTGGCTGGATTTGCGTGGCGCTGGTGGTCTTCGCCTCTTGGCGGCCCGGCAAAGCGTTGATCGGGGCGCTGCTGTTTGCTTTCTTCGATGCCCTGCAATTGCGGGTGCAGCAGATGGGCGATGCCGGCATCCCCTATCAGATCTACCTGATGCTGCCCTATGCCCTGTCCATTCTGGCGCTGGTCCTGGTGGCGCGCCGCGCCGCCTACCCCCAAGCCCTGATGAAGCCTTACCGAAAGGGGGAACGCTGATGCTCGACCTGCTCATCACCCAGGCCACTTTGCCCGATGGGCGTCGCCACATGAGCGTGGCCGTTGAGAACGGTCGCATCGTTGAGGTGGCCCCGGGCCTGAACGCGCCCGCTCGAGAGACGATCGACGCACAGGGCTTCTTGCTGAGCCCACCGTTTTGTGATCCGCACTTTCACATGGACGCCACTTTGAGCTACGGCCAGCCACGGATCAACCAAAGCGGCACCTTGCTCGAAGGCATTGCGCTGTGGGGAGAGCTCAAGCCCCTGCTGACCGAAGAGGCCCTGGTCGAACGCGCCCTGGCCTATTGCGACTGGGCCGTGGCCCGCGGGCTGCTGGCCATTCGAAGTCATGTCGACACCAGCGACCCAAGCCTGCTGCCGGTGCGCGCACTGCTGGAGGTCAAAAAGCGCGTGGCCCCCTACCTCGACTTGCAACTGGTTGCGTTTCCGCAAGACGGCGTGCTGCGCACAGCCACAGGCGTGGAAAGCTTAAATCGCGCCCTGGACCTGGGGGTCGATGTGGTCGGCGGCATTCCTCATTTCGAGCGCACGATGGATGAAGGCGCGGCCAGCGTCAAGCTGCTTTGCGAGATCGCGGCCCAACGCGGCTTGCTGGTGGACATGCATTGCGATGAGACCGACGATCCCCTGTCGCGCCATATCGAGACACTGGCCTATCACGCGCACCGGCTCGGACTGCAGGGGCGCGTCAATGGCTCGCACCTGACCTCCATGCACAGCATGGACAACTACTATGTGAGCAAGCTGATCCCTCTGATAGCCCAAGCCGGTGTCAGTGCCGTGGCCAATCCGCTGATCAACATCACCATACAGGGTCGGCACGACAGCTATCCCAAGCGGCGCGGCATGACTCGGGTGCCCGAGCTCATGGCCGCTGGCGTGACGGTGGCTTTTGGGCACGACTGCGTGATGGATCCGTGGTACTCCCTGGGCTCAGGCGATATGCTGGAGGTGGCCAGTATGGGCTTGCATGTGGCGCAAATGACCAGCCAGGCCGGGATGCGCGCGTGTTTTGAGGCCGTTACCACGAACGCGGCCCGCATCATGCATCTGAGCGGCTACGGACTGGCCAAAGGCTGCGATGCCAGTTTTGTCTTGCTGCAAGCGCGCGACCCGGTGGAGGCCCTGCGATTGAAGGCCACCCGCCTGAAAGTCTGGCGCCGCGGCCTTTTACTCGCTCAGTCACCGGCGGCGACAGCCCAGCTGCAACTGCCCGGGCGCCCCGGCGCCACCTCTTTCATGCCGTCGCCCAGCCAAATCGGCTAGGCCCTGCCATTGAACAACTTCGCCCCTTCATCCGGTGCACCCGGCAACCAGAAACAGGGACTACGCTGGAGGTAACGCAATTGATTCGAATATGTTTTGCACTCATATTGATCCTGGCCAGCTGTGCGGTGCGGGCCTACGAAAAAGTGGATATACCCTCGGTCCATGGGGTCCCTACGCGAGTATTGATCGCGCCTACCCAAGCTGCAAAGGCAACCGTCCTGCTCTTTATTGGGGGCGGTGGGCTTGTAAAAATCGCCGACGACGGTCGGACAAACCATATCCACACCTTCGTGCGGTCGCTCGGAATGTGGCGGGCCTACGAGCTTCAGGCCGTCTTGATTGACTCACCCATCGACTTGGGCAACGCTCTGAGAGGGCATCAAAGAGGCTCAAAAGAGCATCTGGATCGTGTGTCCGAAGTTGTTCGCCACTTTCACTCGAACGCCAGCCAGCCGATCTGGATTTTCGGCCACAGCATGGGAACATCAACCGTTGCGGCTTTTCTAAGCTCAAATAGACCCGAAGTTTCCCTGCTGAAGGGCTACATCGTTGCGGGAACCCACAGGGGGGAATCGGTTCCCGCGTCGATCAAATTACCCGTCCTCGGCATTCATCACAAGCGGGAGGCTTGTCCGTCGACGCCAATCTCGGCGTCCGAAGCCATCATCAAATCGAGAACTCCGGATACCCCGCGGGCAATGGTTCTGCTGGACGGCGGAAATGACCAGGGCGATCGCTGTCAGGCCCTGGCCTATCACGGCTTCCATGGAATCGAGCAGGATTTGATTAAAACAGCCGCTGAATTCGTTTTGAAGCATTAGCGCTTTACCTGCCTGGGTCTGGTGGGCCGATTCCCCACGGCCCGGGGGTGTTATCGAG
>CAZCSD010000079.1:0-9919 GCA_964501235.1 uncultured Polaromonas sp.
CTCGCATGCCGGAATCAAAATCCGGTGCCTTGACCAACTTGGCGACTCCCCTACGCAGGACCTGCACCCAAGCGGTGCAAACCCTCAATTCGTGCCCAGGTGCGGCGCGGGCGGCGGCAGTTTACCAATCGGCCAGCGGATGCAACTGTAGCGTGCTGCACTCCCGGACGATCCAACCGTCAGCGGGCCCACTCAGAGGGCTGCTGACCTCTGCCCCATCGGGCAGCCGGGCAAACAGCGCACTGCCTGAACCGGTCATGCGCCCCTGCAAGCCCCGTTCGCCCAGCCATTTCAGGCCTTGAGCGATCTCCGGGCAAAGCTTTTGCGCCACCGGCTGCAGGTCGTTCCGGCCAAATTCGTAAATACGGTCCGGACCGAGCGCAGCAAAGCCCGAAATTGTAGCAGTTTCGCTGTCTCGTTTGAGCTCGTTCGAGGCAAAGATCTGCGGCGTTGCCAAGCCCACCGGGGGCTTGAGCACCAAAAACCGGGCCGGCGGCATGTCCAGCGGCTGCAGCCGCTCGCCCACCCCTTCGACCCAGGCATGGCGCCCGAGCAGAAAAAAAGGCACATCGGCACCCAGCCCCAGGGCCAGTTGGGCCAGCGCCGGTCGGGGCAGCGGTGCGTTCCATAACCGCATCAAGCCGAGCAGGCAGGTGGCTGCATCGGAGGAGCCGCCGCCCAATCCCGCCTGGGCCGGGATGCGCTTGTGCAAGTGAATGTGCACCCCCAGCGTACTGCCGGTGGCTGCCTGCAGCGCCCGCGCGGCCCGCACGCACAGGTCTTGCTCGGGCAGGCCGGTTCCCCCCTGGTCTTCGCGGCTGATTTGACCGTCGTGGCGCAATTGCAGATGCAGCGTATCGTGCCAGTCGATCAGCACAAAGGCCGATTGCAGCAGGTGGTAGCCATCCTCGGGCCTTCTGCCCACGATATGCAAAAAGGTGTTGAGCTTGGCGGGCGCTTGCAGGTCGTACAGGGCCTTCATGGCTCAACGCTCCAGCACGATGCGCAGGTCCACCGCCGGGGCGGGCTCGCTGCGCCGGGCCTGCAGACGACCTTGCGACAGTCCCGAGAGGTCAGGCACCCAGCCGGGCACAGCGGTAGGCCGGCCGTCCAGCCAGTCGAAGAGCGCGCCCAAGGGCAGGGCGGCGCCGGTGGCTGCCATCAGCAAGTCCTCTGCACTGGCGTAGCGCTGCGTTTGCGAGCCGCTGTGCAGCACCGCCTCGCCCTGGGCCCAGCGCGCCTGTGCCACCGCATGGCCCAGGGGCGTGCTCAGTTGCAGTTGGCCCTGCTGCGCGTTGCCCTGCAGTTCGAAGACGGCGCTGAAGGACTGTGGCGGTTCGCTGCGCACCTGCAGGCTCAGCCGGCCGGACCAGCCCGCCCAGGGATGGGTGCGCTGGCTGGCACAGCCTGCGCTGAGAGCGGCTACCAGCCCCAGCAAATGTCGCCGCGAAAGCGCATCATCGGCCGGCCCAGGTCGCCGGCTTGCAGCGCTCAAGGGGTGACCTGCAGGCGCTTGAGAGTCTCCTGCAAGGTGTCGTTCTCAGCATTGAGCATCAGGCCCTCGCGCCAGATCATGCGGGCCCGATCGCGCTGGCCCAGGCTCCAGAGAATTTCGCCAAAGTGCGCGGCAATTTCGGCATCTGGCTTGGCCGTGTAGGCGATCTCGATCACCCGCAGGGCTTCCTGGGCGTTGCCCAGCCTGAACTCAACCCAGGCCAGACTGTCTTGAATGTAGGGATCGTCGGGCGCCAATTGCAGCGCCTTCTTGATCAATTGCCGAGCCTCTTGCAGCCGCAGACCGCGGTCGGCCAGCGAATAGCCCAGCGCGTTGTAGGCTGCGTGGTAGTCGGGTTTGACCTGCATGACCCGGCGCAGCAACTGTTCCATCTCCTCGATGCGCCCGAGCTTTTCGGCCAGCAGGGACTTTTCATAAATCAACTCGTGGTCCTGCGGTGCGGCGGTGACCGCTTTTTGCATCAGTTCGTAGGCCGAGCGATGGTCTTTAAACTCCCGCAGCAAATTGACCTCAGCCAGCAGCTTGCGCCGCGCATCCTGTGGGTTTTGTTCCGGCAGTTTTTGCAGCAGCATCCGGCCCTCGGCCAACTGCCCCCGACGGGCCAGCAGCGAGGCGCGTCGGGCCTGGGTTTGCACCATCAGGTCGCGGTCCTCGATTTGATCGAGCCAGCGTGAGGCGCCGGCCAAATCGCCGCGTCGCTCGGCCATCTGGGCCAGCATCAGGTAGGCTTGTCCGCGCCCACGTCGCGCCCGTGCGGCCTGGTCGGCATCGGTCGACTCGGTCAGGTCCAGGTAGCGTTTGAGGCTCGCTTCGGCCGCGCCGGTCTGAGGTTGGTCCATTTGTAGTGACCCCAGCATCAGCCATGCTTCAGGCAGCTGGGGATGCTCGGTCGTGAGTCGGCGCAGTTGCGCCGCGCCTTCGGCGTAGCGCTGCTGCTCCAGCAGATGGCGCGCATAGTCGATTCGCACCTGCGCCTCGGCCAGCCCCGGAGCGTCCAGATAGCCACGCACCAAGGCCTCCGCCTGGGTTCGGCCGGGCGCCATCAGGTCAAGCGCGAGCCCGAGGGCGCTACGGCTGCGTGCATCAACCGCCAGCGCGCGCTGCACCGCCTCCAGGGCGCCGGCCGAGTCGCCAGAGGCCAGACGCGCTCGCCCCACCGCAGTCCAGGCTGAGGCGGAGGTTTGCGCATCGGCCAGCGCCGCAGCGAGCGACTGCTCGATCACGGTGGCCGCCAGCTTTTTGTCGCTCGCCCGGGCGTAGAGCGCGGGTATGAGGGCCAACACCTGGTTGCGCTCGTCAGGCGCCGTCAGATCGATCACCGCCCGCAAGGCTTCGGCGCTATCGCTCACCCGGTTGATGGCGGTGAGGATTTGCAATTGGTAGCGGGCCGCTGCCAGGGATTTCGGGAGGGTTTGTCGCCAGCTGCGCACCACTTGCAGGGCGGTCTCGCCCGCCCGCGCACCCAAGGCCAGGTCGGTCGCACGCTGAAACAGCGCTTCATCCTGGGTCTTGCGCGCTGCATCGAGCAGCAGGGAGATGGCCGCGCCGTTGTCGCCAGAAGCGGCGCTCATTTCGCCGAGCAACACCTGGTAGAACAGCTGCGCATTATTGGCGGTCTGACGACGCGCTTCGGCCGACGAGGAGCCCGCTCCTTGGGCCAGGGCTTGGCCATGGCCCAGTGCGAGGCTCGCAACGAGCAGGGCGGCTGAAAGCAGTGACTTCATTGGCTGATGATAATGGAAGGAGCTGATCGAGTTTTCCTTCCATCCAGATGCCTGAATTGCCCGAGGTCGAAGTCACCCGGCTGAGCTTTGCCGACCGCATTGCCGGCGCGGTTGTGAAATCGGTGCGTCTGGGCCAGCCCTTGCGCTGGCCGCTGGGTTGCAAGCCCAGCGATCTGGTCGGCCTACGGGTGGTGGCCGTCAGGCGACGCGGTAAGTACCTGCTGCTCGATCTACATCCGCAAAGCCTGCTGCTGATGCACTTGGGTATGTCGGGGAGCCTGGCTTTCCAGGCTGCGCCCTGCGCCCCCGGCCGACACGATCATTTTGATCTCGTCACCAGTCAGGGCACCTTGCGCCTGCATGATCCGCGGCGCTTTGGTGCGGTCGTGCAGGCGACCGACGAGCGCTCGGGCCTGGCGCACAAGCTGCTGGCCGGATTGGGGGTCGAGCCTCTGGGGGGCGACTTTGAGCCCCAGGCCTTCCATCGTGCACTCAAGGGCAAGCGTGCGAGCATCAAGCAGGTGCTGCTGGCCGGCCAGGTGGTGGTGGGAGTCGGCAATATCTACGCCTGTGAGGCGCTGTTTCGGGCTGGCATCCGGCCCACGTTGCGGGCCTGCCGTATCAGCCGAGCCCGCGCCGACCGTCTTCGCGCAGCCATTATCGAAGTGCTCGCGCAGGCGGTGCGCCAGGGGGGCAGTACGCTGAGGGATTTTTCAAACGCTCTGGGCCAGACCGGCTACTTTCAGCTCGAGGCGCAGGTCTACGATCGCGAGCAGCAGCCTTGCCGGGTTTGTGGTGCGCCGATTCGCCGTATCGTGCAGCAGCAGCGGTCCACCTATTTTTGCGCCGCATGCCAGCGCGCCTGATCGATCAGGCCCGAGCGCCAGCCCCCCCGGTGTCGGCGCGCCTGAAGCGCCAGTTCAGCGCCCGTCTGCTTGCCTGGAAGGCCGTGCATGGGCGCAGCGATCTGCCCTGGCAGGGCCTTCGCGATCCCTACCGGGTCTGGCTCTCGGAGATCATGCTGCAGCAGACCCAAGTCAACACCGTGCGGGACTACTATCACCGCTTTGTGCAGCGCTTTCCCACGGTGCAGGACCTGGCGGCGGCCCGGCTCGACGAGGTACTGGGCCTGTGGAGCGGCCTGGGCTACTACAGCCGCGCGCGCAATTTGCACCGGTGCGCGCAGCAGGTGGCGCAGACGCTGGGCGATTTCCCCCGCAACGCGCGGCAACTGCAAGATTTGCCCGGCATCGGCCCGTCGACGGCGGCGGCCATTGCCTCGTTTTGTTTCGAGGAGCGAGCGGCCATCTTTGACGGCAATGTGCAGCGCGTACTGGCCCGGCTGCTGGCCTTTCAAGCCGATCTGGCCCGCACGCCGGCGCAGCGGCAATTGCTTGAGGTGGCCGAGCAACTCTTGCCGGCGGCCGATCGTATGCCTGCATACAGTCAGGCCATCATGGATCTGGGCGCCACCGTCTGCCTGCCGCGTCAGCCGCGTTGTGGCCTTTGCCCGGTGCAGGGTCTGTGCGAGGCCAAGCGCCAGGGCGAGCCCGAGACCTATCCGCTGCGCTCTCGCGTGCTCAAGCGATCGAGTCAACGCCTGTGGCTGCTCTGGCTGCTTCGCCCCGATGGCGCTGTGTGGCTCGAACGGCGTCCCGACCGCGGCATTTGGGGTGGCTTGCACTGCCTGCCGGTTTACGACAGCTTCGAGCAGTTGCAGGCCGCTGTGCCTGAGTCCGCACGGGACCGGATGACGCAAGAGCCAGTCCTCATGCACGCCTTGACCCACCGCGACCTGCACCTGCATCCGGTGAGGTTGACCGCTTCGGTGCGCCTCAAGCCTGCCTCGTCGGCGGGCCAGTGGTGGGCCGATCGCGCTATCGGTGCTTTGGGCTTGCCAGCGCCTGTGCGCAAGCTGCTCGAGGCTTGAGCGTTTCGGGGTTCCGCGCCTTCGCGGCGATGATTGTTGGCGCAGCCTGCGCCCCCGACCCGGCTCAGGGTTTTAGGGCGTCGAGTTCCCGGTGGCGCTTGAGCGTGGTCCAGCGGGTGCCGAAGGCGTGTTCCAACGCCTCGACCAGGTACACCGACCGGTGCTGACCGCCTGTGCAACCGACGGCCACCGTCACATAACTGCGATGGTCGCGGGCCAGGGGTTCGAGCCAGCGCGCGAGGAACTGCTCGATGGCCTGGAGCATTTCGGCCACTTCGGTGCTCTGCCGCAGGTAGGCGGCCACCGGTTGATCGCGCCCGGTCAGGGCGCTCAGCTCCTTCTCGTAGTGCGGGTTGGGCAGCATGCGCACATCGAAGACATAGTCGGCATCGAGCGGAATGCCGCGCTTGAAAGCAAAAGACTCGAATACCAGCGTAAGCTGCGCGGCCGGTGCCTGGATCAAGTCCTTGATGTAGAGCTGCAATTGCGACGGCCGAATCATGCTGGTGTCGATGGCATGGGCATGTTCGCGCAATTCACCGAGCAAATCGCGCTCCAGGTTGATCGCTTGCTCGAGCATGCGGTGTTGGTTGGACTGCCCGGGCCGGGACAAGGGGTGCAGGCGCCGGGTTTCGGAAAAGCGCCGCACCAGCATGTCGGTGCTGGCATCGAGGAAGATGCAGGTTATCGGCAGTCCACGGGCGCGCAACTCCCGCAGGTGCTGCGGCACCAGATGCAGCGATTGCGCGCTGCGCACATCCATCGCAATGCCGATCCTGCGTGCGCCGCGTTGATGCTCCAGGGCCAAAAAGCTCTCGAGCAGCTCGGGCGGCAGGTTGTCGACGCAGTAATAGCCGGCGTCTTCGAGGGCATGCAGGGCCACCGACTTGCCCGAGCCGGACATGCCGGTGATCAGCACCAGGTCGGCGGTGGCGGCTTGGAGTTGGGTGTTCATTGCAGCATCTGGCGGGCGTGGGCCACGCTGGTGTCCGACAGGCGCTCGCCCCCGAGCATGCGGGCGATTTCGCTCACGCGCTCCTCGCCTTTGATGGGCAGTACCCGGCTGCTGGTGCTCTTGCCCTGGCTCTGCTTGCTCACTCGCAAATGGGCGTCGGCGCAAGCAGCCACCTGCGGCAGGTGGGTCACTGCCAGCACCTGCCGGTCGCGGCCGAGCTGTTTCATCAGGCGGCCCACGGTCTCGGCCACCGCCCCGCCTACGCCTGCATCGACTTCATCGAAGATCAGCGTTTGTGCCTGGCCCAGTCGACTCGTGGTCACTGCAATGGCCAGCGCGATGCGCGAGAGCTCGCCGCCTGAGGCCACCTTGCCTACCGGCCGCGGCGTAGCCCCAGGATGGCCGGCCACCAGAAACTGCACTTGCTCGAGTCCCGACTGTTGCGCCTGCTCGAGCACGTCGAGTTGAACCTCGAAGCGACCGCCCTGCATGCCCAGGCCCTGCATGGCCTGGGTGATGGCCCGGGCCAGCTTGGGCGCGGCCAGGGCACGTGCTTTGGACAGAATCTTGGCCTCTTTCAGATAGGCCTCGTGGGCCTGCGCGCTGGCTCGCTCCAGGGCCTGCAGATCAGCCGCCGCCTCCAGCCGCTGCAACTGGGCGCGCCAGTCGGCCAGCAGGCCTGGCAATTGGGCTGGCGCGCGTTTATAGCGCCGGGCCAGGGTCATCCAGGCTGCCAGTCTTTCGTCGAGTTCGGCCAGTTGCTGCGGGTCGAGATCGGCGTGGCGTGCATACGCCGACAGAGAGCGCGCCGCATCCTCGGTCTGAGCCAGGGCGCTGGCCAGCACCTCGGCGATAGCGGCAAAGCGCGGCTCGATCTGGGCCTGCGACTGCATCAGCGCAAGAGACTGCACCAGCAAGCCGGCCGCGTTGGAGTCGGCCTCCTGCAAAGCCAGCAGCGATTGCTGCACAGCTTCTTGCAAGGCCTGTGCGTTGGACAGGCGGCTGTGCCGAGCGTTGAGTTCGTCCCACTCGCCCTCCAGCGGCGCAAGCCTGTCGAGCTCGCCGATTTGCCAGCTCAGCCTCTCCTGCTCGAGGGTCAAGGTGTTTTGGGCCTCTCGCGCCTCTTCCAGGGTGGCCAGCGCAGCGCGCCAGATCTGCCACCGGTGACGCAGCTCGGCGGTGCTGATCCCCGCGTAGGCATCGAGCAGGGCCCGCACTTCGTCGCTGCGGGTCAAGCTCTGCCATGCGTGCTGACCATGGATGTCGACCAGCTGCTCGCCGATTTCGCGCAACTGCGTGGCCGTTGCGGGGCTGCCGTTGATCCAGGCCCGGCTGCGTCCCTGAGCGTCTATCGTGCGTCGCAGCAACAGGTCCTCCCCGCCAGGCAGGCCAGCGGCCTCCAGCCAGGGCCCAAGTCGTTCGGGGCTGTCAAAGCAGGCGCTGATCTCGCAGCGCTCGGCGCCCTCTCGTACCACCGCCGGCTCGGCCCGCGCGCCCAGAGCCAGTTGCAGTGCATCGACCAAAATCGACTTGCCGGCGCCGGTCTCGCCGGTGAGTACGGTAAATCCCGCATCAAGATCGATCTCGAGCTCGGTGACGATAACGAAGTCGCGCAGAAACAGGCTCTTGAGACTCATAGGGGTACAAAGACGCTTGCGGGTTCAACAGAAGCGGCGGGGGTGCGGGCAATCAGCCGCCGCCCTCGTTCCAGTGCATTTTGCGCCGCAGGGTGTCAAAGTAGCTCCAGCGTTGCGGGTGCAAAAAACGCACTTGATGCTCAGAACGCCGCACCACGATCCGGTCGCCGAGCATGAGTGAGGCCAGGGACTGCATGTCAAAGTTGGCACTGGCATCGCGACCGGCCACCAGTTCGATGGCCACTTCGCCCTGATCTGGCAGCACGATGGGTCGGTTGGACAGGGTATGCGGAGCGATGGGTACCAGCAGCCAGCCCGCGATCGAGGGGTGCAAAAGAGGGCCTCCGGCCGACAGCGCATAGGCAGTCGACCCCGTGGGCGTGGCGATGATCAGGCCATCTGCGCGCTGATTGGCCACAAAGCGCCCGTCAACCTCGACCCGCAGCTCGACCATGCCCGCCGTGGCGCCCCGGTTGACCACCACATCGTTCATGGCGGTGGCCGAGAACACTTGGCGCCCGTCACGCAGGACGCTGGCCTCCATCATGGCCCGGTGCTCTTCCTCGTACTGGCCTTGCAGCATGGGCCCGAGCACCGTCTGATAGCCTTCCAGCGCGATGTCGGTGATAAAGCCCAGCCGCCCCTGGTTGATGCCGATCAGCGGCACCCCGTGCGGAGCCAGGCGCCGACCGATTCCCAGCATGGTGCCGTCTCCGCCCACCACCAGGCCCAAATCGCACTGGGCGCCGATCTGCTGGACGCTCAGCGTCGGGTAATCGGTCAGCCCGGTGTTACTCGCCGTCTCCGCCTCCAGCGCCACCTCGCAGCCCCGGCGGTGCAAAAACTGTGCGATGTCCTCCAGGGTCGAACGCGAGCCGGCCACCTGATACTTGCCCACCAGCACAACATGACGGAAACGCGATTTCATGAGCAAATTAAATCACAGGGTGGATGACTTCGACAGGCTTTTCTCCGGGGCTGCCGGCTCTGGCGGCAGCGCGGTCACACCCGCGCCCGGGCAGCTTGCAGCGCAAAGGCCGCCGGATTCGTAGAATGGGTCCATGCTGGACGAACGTGCCAAATTGCTGCTCAAAGCGCTGGTCGAGCGCTACATCGCCGACGGCCAGCCGGTGGGTTCGCGCACACTCAGCCGTGCCTCGGGGCTCGAGCTCTCGCCGGCGACCATACGCAATGTGATGAGCGATTTAGAGGAGTTGGGACTGATCGTCAGCCCGCACACCTCGGCCGGTCGCATTCCCACCGCACGCGGCTACCGTTTTTTTGTTGACACCATGGTCATGGCCCAGCGCGATGCCCGCCATCTCGAGCCGATGGTGCAGGCCACCCTGGCGCCCGATCAGCCCCAGAAGGTGATCAGCAATGCAGCGCAGATGCTCTCGAGCTTGTCGCACTACGTCGGGGTGGTCATGGCCCCGCGGCGCTCGTCGGTGTTTCGGCACATCGAATTCCTGCGCCTGTCGGACAAGCGCCTGCTGGTCATCATCGTCTCGCCTGACGGCGACGTGCAAAACCGTGTTCTGTTCACTGACTTTGACTACAGCCAGAGCCAGCTCATTGAGTCGGCCAATTTTCTCAATGCCCACTACGCTGGCCGTGACCTCGACGAAGTGCGCGAGCGCCTCAAGAGCGAGGTGGAGGCCCTGCGCAGCGAAATTGCCAGCCTGATGCAGGCGGCGGTGCAGGTGGGCTCTGAGGCGATTGAGGCGCGCGATGAAGTGGTCATTGCTGGCGAGCGCAATTTGCTGACGGTCAGCGATTTCTCCAGTGACATGGGCAGCCTGCGCAAGCTGTTTGACCTGTTCGAGCAAAAGGCCCAGATCATGCGTCTGCTCGACGTCTCCAGCCGCGCCGAGGGGGTGCGCATCTACATCGGCGGGGAGAGTCAGGTCGTGCCCTTCCAGGAGTTGTCGGTGGTCACCGCGCCTTACGAGGTCGACGGCCAGGTGGTGGGCACCCTCGGTGTGATTGGCCCCACCCGCATGCCCTACGACAAGATGATCCAGATCGTGGACATCACCTCCAAGCTCGTCAGCTCAGCCCTCAGCCATAGTCGTTAAGGACTCGGGCCCGCTGGCGTCTAAAATTACAAGGTTTGGGGCGTTAGCTCAGTTGGTTAGAGCAGAGGACTCATAATCC
>CAZCSD010000080.1:0-9761 GCA_964501235.1 uncultured Polaromonas sp.
GCCAGCACCGCCTGCAAGGCGGCTGGCAGATGACGCATCGCCTTGAGGTGCGCAGCCTCTTGCGCCGCCTCGAGGCGCCCGCGCGATTGCGCCAGCGCCAGGGTGAGCAAGAACAGACCGGCCAGCTGCGTGGTGAAGGCCTTGGTGGAGGCTACGCCAATTTCCACACCGGCGCGCGTGATGTAGGCCAGCTCGCATTCGCGCACCATGGCCGAGGTGCTCACATTGCAGATCGTCAGGGTGCGCTGTATGCCCAGGCTTTGCGCGTGACGCAGTGCGGCCAGCGTGTCGGCCGTCTCACCGCTCTGGCTGATGGTCACCACCAGCGTGCGCGGGTTGGGGACGCTTTTGCGGTAGCGGTATTCGCTGGCCACCTCGACGCTGGTGGGAATGCCGGCGAGGTCCTCGAGCCAATACTTGGCCGTGCAGCCGCTGTAATAGCTGGTGCCGCAGGCCAGGATCAGCACGGAGTCGATCTCCTTGAAGCAGCGGTAGGCGCCGTCGCCAAACAATTCTGGCGTTATGCCCGCCACGCCCTCCAGGGTGTCGGCAATGGCCCGGGGCTGCTCGAAGATCTCCTTTTGCATGTAGTGCCGGTAGGGCCCCAGCTCGGCCGCGCCGCTGTGTGCCTGTACCGTGCGAACTGCACGTTCCAGGGGGCGGCCTGCCGGATCGATCACCCAGTAGCGGCCCGGTTGCAGATCAACCAGATCGCCTTCTTCCAGATAAACGATCTGATCGGTCACGCCAGCCAAGGCCATGGCATCGCTGGCCAGAAAGTGCTCGCCCTGCTGGCCCAGGCCCAGCACCAGGGGCGAGCCCGCGCGCGCGCCTACCACGCGCTGGGGTTCGTCACGGCAAAAGGCGGCGATGGCGTAGGCGCCGTGCAGGCGGGCCACTGCGGCACGCACGGCCTCGAAAAGATCGCCGTCGTAGAGGCTGTCGACCAAGTGGACGATGACCTCGGTGTCGGTCTGGCTGTCAAAGACATAGCCTTTGGCTTGCAGCTGCGCGCGCAAGTCTTCGTGGTTTTCGATGATGCCGTTGTGCACCAGTGCCACCCGTCCCGGTTTGGCCAGGGCTTGCGGGCCGGGGCCGTGGCTGAAATGGGGGTGCGCGTTGTGCACCGCAGGTGCGCCGTGCGTGGCCCAGCGGGTGTGCGCGATGCCGGTGCCGCCTTGTAGCGATTCGCTTTGCACCTGCTCCTGCAACTGCGCCACCCGGGCGACGCTGCGCGCGCGCTGCAGCTGTCCTTTGTGCACCGCTACGCCGCAGGAGTCATACCCTCGGTATTCAAGCCGCTGCAAGCCCTGCACCAGGATCGGAACGATGTCGCGGTGCGAGACCGCAGCGACGATGCCACACATGGGCTGTCTCCTCTGAAAACCTCGATCCTAGGCACGCCGATAAGAAATAGGCGTTTTATTTCACTATTATTATGAAATTTTATTTTGTCGTACAATGGAGATGCAGTTTTATTTCATAATAAACATATAAATGGAAGATTTAGGCGACCTTGATCTTCGTTTACTGGAGGCGCTGCAGCGCGATGCCTCGGTCAGTAATCAAGACCTTGCGCAGATGTTGGGCATCTCGCCGGCCACCTGCCTCAGGCGCACGCGTCGTTTGCGTCAGGCCGGTCTGATCGAACGGCAGATGGCCCTGCTCAACACCGATGAGTTGGCCCGCAGGCTCGGTCATGGCTTGAGCGCGGTGGTGGAGATCACGCTCGATCGACAGGGCGATGAGCAGGCCCGGGCTTTCGAGGCTCGCGCCGTCGCCGATGGCGCGGTCCAGCAGTGTTATCGCGTAACGCCGGGGCCCGACTTCGTGCTCATTATTCGGGTTCACGACATGCCCGGCTACGCTGCGCTGGCCCAGCGTCTGTTCAGCAGCGATGCGAACGTGCGCAATGTCAAGGCTTTCTTCAGCGTTCATCGCGCCAAGTTCAGCCCGATAGAGCCGCTGCCCATTCGGTAAAAGCCCATCGCCGCGATGGGTGCTGCTCAGGAAACAATATAGGCGGCCGCACCCGTGGCCAGCAACTGACCGCTGGCCGAAAAGAATTCCATTTGGGTGTTGGCCACCCGCGAGCCCAGACGCACCACCCGAGCCTGCGCCTCGAAACGCTCGCTCACTGCGGGCCGCAGGTAGTCCACGCGCAGATCGATGGTGCCCAGCCGGTCGAAGTGCTTCATGCGCTGATCCAGCGGCTTCTCAGGATGCCGACTTCCCAAGGCGCAGATGCAGGCCATGCCGGCCACGACATCGAGCACCGCGCTGATGACGCCGCCGTGCAGACGGTCATGCACGAAGTTGCCGATCAACTCCGGTCGCATCTGCATGCCGCCCCGAAACCACTGTGGGCCGGCCTCCAGCATCTTCAGGCCCAGCAGCCGGTTGAATACGATCTGCTCTTCAAAAAGAGAGCGCAAATAGCGGTCAAATTCGGCATCCACGCAGGACGCGCTGGGGGCGGGGCTCGAAGAACTCATGCGGCGATTGTGCTTCATGCGGGCGCCTCCTTGCACGTTCCCGCCGGCCGCTTCAGTGCTTGCTGAAGTCGGGCAGGCGCTTGTCCATGAAGGCAGTAAAAGCCTCCCGGGCCGCTGGCTCGCTGAGCATGCGACCGAAGATCACAGACTCCTGGTCCATGCGCTGCGCCACCTCCGACTGCGTGCCCAGCTTCATCAGGCGTTTGGTCTCTATCAGGGAACTCATGGGTTTGCTGGCCAGACGGAGCGCCTGCTGCTGGGCCAGGGCATGGGCCTGCGAGGGCGGGACGATGCGATTGACCAGCCCCCATTCGAGCGCGCTTTCGGCGCTGAAGGGCTCGCCCAGGAGCAGGGCCTCGGCCGCGCGCATGTGCCCGATCAGCCGCGGCATGAGCAGGCTGGAGGCTGCCTCGGGGCACAGACCCAGGTTCACAAAAGGCGTTGAGAAGGCCGCGTTGTCACCGGCGTAAATCAAATCGCAATGCAGCAGCATCGTCGTTCCTACACCCACGGCCGGTCCGCAGACGGCCGCCACCAGGGGCTTGGGAAAACCGCTGATGCTGCGCAGGAAACGAAACACCGGCGCGTCCTGCGAAACCGGCGGCGTATTGAGAAAGTCCCCAATGTCGTTACCCGCCGAGAACACCGTCTCATGGCCCTGGATCACCACCACCCGCACCTGCGCATCCTCGGCCGCCTGTGTCAGCGCATCGGCCATATCGGCATACATAGCCGCGGTCAGCGAGTTCTTGCGCTGCAACCGGTTGAGTGTCAGTGTGGTTACTCCGGCTTCATGGTGGTTGAGGATGTCGCTCATGAAAATCACTCCTTGTAATAGACGATCTGGTGGGCGCTGGCCAGCAGCAGGCCGCCGCGCGACCAGAGGTGGGCGGTCTGGTCAAAAAAGCCGTGCCGGAAATCCTGCGCGCGGGCCTGGGCGTAGACATGCTGCGCGCCAACGGCAGCCAACTCTTGGGCACTGGCATGGAAGTACACCGTCAGTGAGACCGTACCGGTGGCCACCCAGCCTGCCCGTCGCAACCAGATGCGCGGGTAGAAGGCATCGCTCATGGCCGCCAGAGCTTGCAGATCCAGTGGCCTTTGCTGTGCGTCGCGTAGCCAAAGGCGGGTCAGGCTGTCGCGCTCGCTGCCGTCAGGGACCTGCGGCACCCCGCCGTCGATGAGCCTGACTTCATAGCGTCGCACCCATTCAACCGATTCGAACAGGATCACCGGCTCGAAAGCTTCGGGCCCTTGCACCGGCGGCAGGGCCAGGTCCTGTCGGCGCCAGACTTCTCGGCGTGAGGCGCTTACCACCGTGGCGGTGGCCATCACGGACGGGCCATTCTCGTCCGATTGGGTCAGCTCGAGCAGCCAGTGCTGCGTCGAGCGGTTGCTTCGAACGGCGCGCGCCTGAATGCGGTAGGGTCCGTCCCTGAGCGCGGCGGCGTAGTTAACTGTCAGCGAAACCGGTTCGCCCAGACACTGCGATTGCATCACGGCCTGCACCATGAGGGCCGCGGTGATGCCGCCATAAGGCCCGACCATATTGGACCAGGCGGGATGGGTGTGACCTTGCAGGAGCCCGGCCTCGCGGTCCGGGTGCAGGGTCAGAGCCTCATCGAGGGCATAGCCTGCCTCGCAGGAGACCTGTCGCATCAGACTCGCTCAAAAATTCCGGCGGCCCCCTGGCCCATGCCCACGCACATGGTCACCATGCCGTAGCGCAGTCGGTGGCGCTGCAGGGCGTGAATCACGGTGGCCGAACGGATCGCCCCGGTGGCGCCCAGGGGATGGCCCAGAGCGATGGCACCGCCCATCGGATTGACCTTGGCCGCATCGAGCCCCAGGGTCTGCATGACGGCCAGCGACTGGGCCGCGAAGGCCTCGTTGAGTTCGATCCAATCGAGATCGTCCTGTTTGACTCCGGCATGGCGCAGGGCCACTGGAATGGCCTCGATCGGACCGATGCCCATGATGTGGGGCGGCACCCCCTTGCTGGCGTAGCTGACGAAGCGGGCCAGGGGTTTGAGCCCGTGTGTTTTCAGGGCCCGCTCGCTGGCCAGAATCAGGGCGCCGGCTCCGTCCGAGGTCTGCGAGGAATTGCCAGCCGTTACCGAGCCGCGTGCTGCAAACACCGGCTTGAGTCTGGCCAGCCCTTCCATCGAGGTGTCCGCCCGCGGACCCTCGTCGAGCTCGACAGTGCGCTCGCCCAAAGCCACCTGCGCGTGCTCCAGATCGAGCTTGCGCTCGGTCACCGTCACGGGTGCGATCTCGGCCGCAAACTCGCCCGCCTGCTGTGCCTTGAGCGCCCGCGCGTGAGACTGGCAGGCAAACTCGTCCTGCGCCTGGCGCGAAACCTTCCACTGCTGGGCCACTTTTTCGGCGGTCAGGCCCATGCCATAAGCGATACCCACATCCTCGTCGCGCGCAAACATGGCCGGCGAGAGCGAGGGCGAGTTGCCGGACATGGGCACCATGCTCATGCTCTCGGTGCCGGCCGCGATCATCAGGTCGGCCTCGCCGACCCGTATGCGGTCTGCCGCCATTTGCACCGCTGACAGTCCCGAGGCACAGAAGCGGTTGACAGTGATACCGCCCACGCCCGTGGGCAGGCCGGCCAGCACCGCGGCAATACGTGCCACGTTCAGCCCCTGCGGGCCCTCTGGAATGGCGCAGCCGGCGATCACATCCTCGATGGCTTGTGGGTCCAGGCGGGGTACGTCGGCCAGGGCTGCGCGCAGGGCATGCACCAGCAACTCATCAGGTCGGGTGTTGCGAAAAAACCCTCGGCCGGATCGGCCGATGGGCGTGCGGCGGGCCGCAACGATATAGGCTTCTTGAACTTGTCTCATCATGGAACTCCTGTGTTCAGCCCTCAGTGGCGGGCTGCACCTTCATTCAATTTCTCAGCGGCTTGCCGGTGCTCATCATGGCCATGATGCGCTCCTGGCTCTTGGGGTGGGCCACCAGCTCGCAGAAAGCCTTGCGCTCGAGCGCCATCAGGTATTCCTCGGTGACCAGGGTGCCCGCTTCGATGTCGCCGCCGCAGACCACGCCGGCAATGAGCTTGCCGATATGAAAGTCGTGGGCACTGATAAAACCGCCATCGCGCATATTCACCAATTGCCCCATGATGGTGGCCTGCGCATGGCGGCCGGCCGCGGCAAAGGGCCGGCGCAGTGGCGGGCGCCACCCGCCGGCGGCCATCGCACGCGCCTCGCCGAGGGCGACGTGCAGCAGTTCGTCGCGATGCGCAACGATGAGGTCACTCTCGAGCAGGTAACCGAGTTTGCGGCTCTCCCATGCGCTCGTGCCTACCTTGGCCATGGCCGCCGCGGTAAAGCCTTCGATCAGGAAGGGCAGCAGGTCCTTGGATGTGGAGGCTTGCGCGTTTTCTGCGGCGCGCCGGGCGATGTAGGCCAGGCCGCCGGCCCCGGGCACCAGGCCCACGCCCACCTCCACCAGGCCGATATAGCTCTCCAGTGCCGCCACCCGGCGGGCGCAGTGCACGGCCAGCTCGCAGCCGCCGCCCAGGGCCAGCCCTCGCACCGCTGCCACCACAGGCACCTGGGCATAGCGCAGCCGCAGCATGACTTTCTGCAACTCGTGCTCGGCCGACTCGATGGCCGATACCCCGGCCAGCATGAAGGCCGGGATCATGGCCTGCAAATCGGCGCCCGCAGAAAACACATCATCGGCCGACCAGATCACCAGCCCTTCGTAGTTCTGCTCGGCGATCTCGACGGCCCGCCCCAGCCCCTCGGCCACATCGGGGCTGATGGCGTGCATCTTGGTCTTGATGCTGGCAATGAGTACTTGTCCATCGAGCGACCACAGGCGGATCGCATCGTCCTCGTGCAGCGTGGTGCCGGCGCCGGCCGCAGCCTGCGCCGGCGTGGACATCACATCTTCGGGGAAGTGCTGGCGCGCATGAACCGGCAGCACGCGCCTTGGCACAAAGCGACCCAGCGCCGGCGACCAAGAGCCTTCGGCCGTATGCACCCCGCCCGCCTCGTCGACCGGGCCCTTGAACACCCAGCTCGGCAGGGGAGCCTTGCACAGCGCCAGGCCGGCATCGATATCGTCCTGAATCCAGCGCGCCACCTGCTGCCAGCCGGCCTCCTGCCACAGCTCAAACGGCCCTTGTTTCATGCCAAAGCCCCAGCGCATGGCCAGATCGACGTCGCGTGCGCTCTCGGCAATGTCTTGCAGGTGCACGGCGGCGTAGTGGAACTGATCGCGCAGCAGAGCCCAGAGAAAGCGCGCCTCGGCGCCCTGGGCGTTGCGCAGCAATCTCAGCCGCTCAGGCGCCGGCTTCTTGAGCATACGGCCCACCACATCGTCGGCCTTGGCCCCGCCACTGACATATTCGAGCGTCTGTGGATCGAGTCGCAGCACCTCGCGGCCGACCTTCTTGTAAAAGCCGGCACCGGTTTTCTGGCCCAGCCGCTGCGCCTCGATCAGCTGTTGCAGCACCGGCGGCCTTTGGTAGAGGGCCGCAAAAGGATCGTTATCCTGCGAAAAATTCTCGCGCAGGGTACCGATCACATGATCCAGCGTGTCGAGGCCCACCACATCGGCGGTGCGGAAGGTGCCTGAGGCGGCACGGCCCAGCTTTTTGCCCGTCAGGTCGTCCACCACGTCATAGCTCAGTCCGAATTTGCCGGCCTCGACCATAGTGGCCAACATGCCGGCCGTGCCCACCCGGTTGGCGATGAAGTTGGGCGTATCTTTGGCGCGCACCACACTCTTGCCCAGGGTGGTGGTGACAAAGGTTTCGAGCCTGTCCATCACCTGCGGATCGGTGTGCGCGGCGGCAATGAGCTCGACCAGCTGCATGTAGCGCGGCGGGTTGAAGAAATGGATGCCACAAAAGCGTGAGCGCAGCGCTTCGGGCAGGGCTTGGCCCAGCGCAGTGATCGACAGTCCCGAGGTGTTGCTGGCCACCAGAGTGTGCGCTGCCAGCGCCGGAGCGATCTTGCGGTAGAGCTCGAGCTTCCAGTCCATGCGTTCGGCTATCGCCTCGATCACCAGATCGCAATCCTGGAGCAGGCCCAGATGCTCTTCGTAGTTGGCCGGCTTGATCAACGCGGCGTCTTCGGCCAGTCCGAGGGGCGCGGGCTTGAGTTTTTTTAAGTTTTCAAGGGCGCGCACCGCGATGCCGCTCTTGCCGCCCGGGTCCTTGCCGTTGGCCGCGCCGCCGGTGGGCAGATCAAAGAGCAGCACGGGTACCTTGAGGTTGACCAGGTGGGCAGCAATTTGCGCGCCCATCACGCCGGCACCCAGCACCGCTACCTGTCTGACATGAAATCGCTGCATGAGGTGTCCTTCGCTCACTGCACCCGCTGCCACACCTGGGTGCGGAAGAAGGGTCCGATGTAGCCGCGAACGTGCAGCGTCTTGCCGCCGTCTTGCGGCGCCAGCCTGAGCTTGTAGATCTTTCCGTTCTCTGGGTCGAGGATGGTGCCGCCTTCCCAGACGGGTTCGGCCCCGCTCTTCTTGGCATCGCGAATAATTTCCAGTCCGATCTTGGGCTGGCCCTTGCGGTCATCGGTGCACAGTGTGCACAGGGGCTCGGTACTGGGGGCCTGCAGGCTGCGCTCGACCTTGCCCACCAGCACACCCTGACCCGAGTCGCGAATGACGATTTCAGCTCGGGGCTTGCCGGTGGCATCGTCGATGCTGTGCCAGGTGCCCACAGGCGTCATTTGGGCGTGGGCGCTGACGCCGAGCAAGCCGGCGCCGATCAAGAAGAGAATGTTTTTCATGGGGGTTCCTCTCAGGCCAGTGCGGCTTCGGTGTCCATCAGGGGCTTGCTGCCGGTGCGTACCGTGCGCATCAGCGTGGCTGTCTCTGGGAACAGCTTGGCAAAGTAAAAGCGCGCGGTTTGCAGCTTGGCGGTGTAGAACGGGTCGGTCGAACCTGCGGCAATCTGCTGCAACGCCGTCTGGGCCATGCGTGCCCAGAAATAGGCAAACACCAGGTGTCCAGCCACGCGCAGGTAGTCCACGGCAGCCGAGCCCACCTCGTCGGCATTTTGGAACGCCCTGAAACCCAGTTCGGTGGTGAACTTGTTCATCTGCTCGCCCAGCCAGGCCAGGGGATTGATGAATTCGGCCATCTGCTCGTTGACGCCCTCCTGGGCCACGAGCGCGGCGATCAACTTGCCAAACTTCTTGAGCGTCGCGCCGTTGTTGCCCAGCACCTTGCGTCCGAGCAGGTCGAGCGATTGAATCGTGTTGGTGCCCTCGTAGATCATGTTGATGCGGTTATCACGCGCGAATTGCTCCATGCCCCACTCGCGGATGAAGCCGTGGCCGCCAAAGACCTGCAGGCAGGCGTTGGTGGCGATGTGTCCGTTGTCCGTCAGGAAGGCTTTGACGATGGGCGTGAGCAGCGCCAGCACCTCGGCCGCGTCCTTGCGGACTTTTTCTTCCGGGTGGTTGAATTCCTGATCGAGCAGCAGGGCGCAGTAGGCGGTCAGGGCGCGTCCGCCCTCGGCATAGGCCTTGGCGGTCATCAGCATTTTGCGCACATCGGGGTGCACGATGATGGGATCGGCCGGCTTGTCTTTGGCCTTGGGGCCGGTGAGCGAGCGCATCTGCACCCGGTCTTTGGCATAGGCCAGCGCATTTTGAAAGGCCACCTCGGTCAGGCCCAGCGATTGGTTGCCCACACCCAGTCGGGCTGCGTTCATCATGACGAACATGGCCTGCAAGCCCTTGTGAGGCTGGCCCACCAGATGGCCCACCGCGCCGTCGAGCACCATCTGGCAGGTGGCGTTACCGTGTATGCCCATCTTGTGCTCAAGGCCACCACAGCGGATGCTGTTGCGTGTGCCCAGCGACCCGTCGCTGTTGACCCGGTACTTGGGCACCACGAACAGACTGATGCCCTTGCTGCCTGCGGGTGCATCGGGCAACCGGGCCAGCACCAGGTGCACGATATTGGGCGCCAGATCGTGCTCGCCGGCGCTGATGAAGATCTTGCTGCCGCTGAGGCTGTAGCTGCCATCGGTCTGCGGCTCGGCCTTGGTGCGCAGCAGGCCCAGATCGGTGCCGCAGTGCGGCTCGGTCAGGCACATGGTGCCCGTCCACTCACCCGAGGTGAGCTTGGGCAGGTAGAGCGCCTTTTGCTCGCTCGTGCCGTGGGCGTGCAGGCACTCATAGGCCCCATGCGAGAGGCCCGGATACATGGTCCAGGCCTGATTGGCCGAGTTGAGCATCTCGTAGAGGAAATTGTTGAGCACGAAGGGCAGGCCCT
>CAZCSD010000081.1:0-9644 GCA_964501235.1 uncultured Polaromonas sp.
CCAAACCACACCGGATCGATACCCAGGCCGTTGACCAGGGGCATGAAGATGGGCAAGGTGATCATCATCATGCTGACCTGATCGACGAACAGGCCCAGAAAGATCAGCAGCGCCATCATGCCCAGCACCACCGCCTCCTTGGACCAGCCCTGACCGGTGATCCACTGCACCAGTCCGTTACTCGCCCCGGAGAAAGACAGCAGCTGCGCAAAGGTCGTGGCGCCCAGAATAATGAAAAGAATCATCCCGGAGATGCCCGCCGTGCCCATCAGCGCCCGCTGTAGGGCCTGCCAACTCAGGCACCGGTAGGCCGCCGCCAGGACCATGGTGGCAAAGGCACCGAGGGCCGCGCACTCGGTGGGCGTGGCCCAACCCGCCGCCAGAGCGCCCACCACCACCGCAAAGATAGACAAAGTTGGCAGCACGTAGGCAAAGAGCAAATGCCAACGCGCCCAACCCTTGTGCACGGAAACCTCGGTCTCCTCCGGCGCCAGCGCAGGATTGAGCTTGACCCGCAACACGATCCAGGCAATGAAAGCCACCGAAAGAATCAAGCCCGGCACGATGCCGCCGAGCAACAGCTTGGAAATCGAAATTCCGGACAGTGAGCCGAGCAGCACCGTCAGTGCCGATGGCGGAATCAGCATATCCACCGCGCCGATGGCCATGATCGGCCCGGTGGCCAGTCGCGGGTGATAGCCCCGGGCCAGCATCACCGGCAGCATCAGCGAGCCCAGCATGGCCGTGGTGGCAATCGTCGAGCCAGAAATCGCTGAAAACACCGTGCCGGCCACCACCGCCACCACCGCCAGGCGACCCGGCACCCGCGTGATAAGCCGGTCGATACCCTCGATCACCTTGTGCGCCAGCCCGGTATGAAACAACACCTCACCCATGAGCACAAAAAGCGGGATCGGCGTCAGCGCAAACGCGGCCACCGAACTGACGCTGCTGCGAGCCAATTGCACTAGGCCCGCCTCGCCCCCCATGTAGATCCAGGCCCCGACGAGGTTGACCGCCAGAAAGGTCAAGGCCACCGGCATGCCGATGAGCAGCAGCGCGGTCGATCCGCCCAGAAGCAACCAGGCTGCCAGCGTCCAGCTCATCGCTTGTGTTCCATGGTGCGCTCTAAGCCGCGCTCACCGCATCACGGCGCGGCGCCCGTTCGGCGTGCCAGAGCCTGTGCATGCGAAACAGCATCTCGATCGACAGCAGCCCAAAGGCCACAGGCACAGGCGCCAGGGTCCACCATTCGGGCAGGACCAGCGTCTTGATGCTCAGCGAGCCCGCCGCCATACTGTCCCAGGCCGCCTTGCCCGAGACCGCCATCAACACCAGACAGGTGGCCAGGCCGATCAGATCACCGAGCCCCTCCAGCAACCAGGCCAGTCGCCCCGGCAGCGGCTGCAAGAGGATATCAACCCGAATGTGCTGGCCCTGCCGCAGCAGCCAGGGAGCCACGCACAGGGTCACAAGCAGCAACAACCACTCGCAGACTTCGTTGCTCCAGGCCAAACCGCGCGGCAGACCCGCCAGCGCAAGATTGCGCAGCACAACGTCCACCACGATGATGATCATCATGGCCAGCAGCAGCAGGCAACCGAAAAGAGCCAGAGCCGCCAGCAGGCGGCCCCACAGCGCAGAGACCCGATCGATCACCGCAACGCTTAGCGGGAAAACAGGGCTTTGAAGCGAGCCGCGACCTCCGGACTCTGCTTGGCCGCGCCGGCCCAACCGATCTCGTAGGCCCGGTCACGGAAAGCCTTGGCGGTGGCCGCATCAAAGCTGATGGTCTGTATGCCGGCTTTGGCTTGGCGCGCAATCTCGTCGGCAGCGTACTTGCTCCAGAAGGTGTTCTCGGCCTCCAGGGCCAGCACCTGCCGGTTCAGGAACGTGCGCTGGGCATCGCTGAGCTTGCGGTAGGCCGGCAGATTCATGATCAGCGAGACCTCGGCATCGTAGAAGCCCGGGTCGACGCGGAACTTGGTTTTTTCATGCCAGTTCAGGTCAAAGATGCCGCCGATCGGCCAACCGTAGCCGTCGACCACGCCCCGCTCCAGCGCGGTGTACACCTCACCGGGCGGCGTGGTGATCACATTGGCATTGAGGGCCTGGAAAAAATCCCGGTACACAGGCGTGATGCGAATCTTTTGACCCGCCAGATCGGGCTTGTCGATCTTCTTGTTGGTGTAGATGTGGAAAGGCTGGTTCTCGACCATACGGCCCAGATACTGCATATTGCCCTTCTCATTCCAGACGCGGTTGATCGCATCGAAGGCTCCGCTCTTGCGCTGCTCGGCAATCGGAATCTGGGTCAGCTTGAGGAAATCGGCCTCGGGCATCACATTGGTGTAGAAGGCCCCGGTGTTCAGCGCCATGTCCACCACCCCCGTCTTGACCGCATTGCCCACCTCAAACGAGGGGATGGCCTTGGGCCCACCAATAAAGTTAATCTGCAACAAGCCTTTGCCCTCGGCGTTGAACTTGGTAATCCAAGGCTGCAGGCGCTGCACATAGATACCGTTCTCGGCAAAACCGCTGACCAGCCGCAGGGTGGTCTCCTGAGCCCCGGCCGTCGCGGCCAGACCCACGAGTGAGGCCGCCAGAGCCTTGAGCCAAATTCGTTTTTGCATCTTCGTCTCCCGATAGTGAGGTTGGAAAAAACGGCTGAAGGCCGCTGTCAAGTGCCGCGCAAGGCCTGCTCCAGGGCCCGTCCGCTGTCATCGGACAAGGCTGCGGCCAGCAAGGCTTGCAGGCGCCCGGCCGCATCGGGCTGCCGCGCCAGTACAGGCAACTGACCCATGATCATCTCAAAATGGCGCCACCCGCGGGCATGGGTATCCCCGTAGCCGCGCACCAGAGACTGCGCCCGGGCCACCTGCAAAGCCAGATCAGTCTGGTGCGGCAGCAGGGCCGAGAGCTCGGCCAACCAGGCTTCAATACGCTGCTGCTCAACCTGGTAGCGCAGCGAGTGCGGGCGCCAACGGCGCAGGCCCGCCACCCCATAGAGCAACAAAAAACCGCGCAGGGAGCTGGTGCGCACCACCCGTCCGCGCGCCACAAAGCGCCCCAGCAAACGACGCGCCCAGCCCGTGCGCAAGAGCCAGCGCCCCAAGCCCGCCGGTAAGGTGTCGGCCACCTCCTCGATACGCGGGTGCAAGAACTCATGGATGTGCAGGCCCTGCTGAGAAGCCTGTCGCACCTCCTGGCTGACGCGCTCGAAACGACTGCGGCGCACCTTCAGATCGGCCACCCGCACCGTGTCCTCGTAACTCATCCACAAGGCCAGATGCCGCGCCACCTCGGCCACCACCTGCGCGCCCGCCTCCGAGGCCGGCACGCGGGCGACCAGTGCCTCAAGTCGGTCCAGATAGAGATCGGCGTAGCGCTCGTTCTGATAATCGCTCAGGCGCACGAGGGCATGCAGTGCCGGAGCCTGGGCCGCCGCCGGCAGCAGCTGACGCAAACGCCTGCCGCGTTCGAGCAGCCGGGGACCCAGCGCCGGCAAGGCGGAGTCATCGGCTGGGGCACCGCCGCTGCCCGATGGCTGCGCAGCACGCCATCCGGCGGCAAAGGCCTTCAGGCTGGAGGCCACCCCAACGCCACCGCGCTCGACGCTGGCTTCAAACTGAGCCCGGCTGAAAGGCAGACTGCCGCTGGCGGCAATCGCTCCGTACAGCGCCGCGCCGATCGGGCTGCCGCTGGCTTGAGCGAGCTCGGCGAAATCGGCCCCTATCCACACCCGCGCCGCCTGTTTGGCGCCTTCGAGCAGAGCCCGCGCATCCACGCGCCCGTCGGAAACCGCGGTGCGCTCGGTCATCGAATACACCCGGTGCGTCGAGGCAATCAGCGTGGTGCGATCAGGGTTGACCAAATGGCGCTGCAGGGCTCGGCCTGCCTCCATCAGCTCGGAGGCAACCACGATATCGACCGCACCGGGAAAAGGACTGAGCGCCATGACCGGCCTCTGGCCGGCGCCGCCGGAGGGCATCATCTCCAGGTAATAAATGGTGGCCCCGGTGCGCTGGGCCACGCCGGGCACCGATGTGGTCTGGGCCCAATAGCCATTGTGTTCGGCCAGATCCACCAGCCAATCGGCCAGCACACCGCCGCCCTCACCGCCCATGGCCAGTATGGCCAGGGTGATCAAGCCCTCGGACGAGGACGGTGCCCCCACCGCTGCACTCATGCCAGCAAGCCTTCCAAGCGCCGTTCAATTCGACGCTGCATCCATCCGATCACGGTCTGCCGCATCCGATTGATCCAGCGCTCCCAGCCGCTGGGGTTGTCGACGATCTCGGCGCGATAAAAAGAGGGACAAAGGATGGCCGCATGCGCGACCTCGCCGCACAGGCCGCAGCCCACGCAGCTGTCGATCACGGTGGTCACCGGATCGGTGCGCAAGGGGTCGGGGTTGGGTTTGATGGTCAGCGAAGGGCAACCCGACAACCGTATGCACGATCGATCGCCGGTGCAGGTGTCGGGGTCGACCCCGAAACGCTCGCGCACCACCCTCAGCCCTTGCGCCGCTTGCTTGCGCCGCAGCGGCCGCTCGCGCCGCTGCCGGTTGAGCATGCACTCGCTTTGCGCTACCACCACCTTCGGGCCGCGCTCGCGGGTGGTCAGTGCCTCACGCAGGGCCTGCTTCATATCGGCCAGGCTGTAGGTATGGGTGACGGTGCGCACCCAGTTCACGCCCACGCCTCGCACCGCCCTCTCGATGGGGTGGTTGGTGGCCCGAATCTCATTGCGCGCCTTGGAGGAGAGCAAATCCTGCCCGCCGGTGGCCGCCGAATAGCCGTTGTCCACCACCAGCAGCACGTTATCGGTCTTGTTAAACACCGCATTGCCTACGCCGCTGGTCAGCCCGTTGTGCCAGAAGCCGCCGTCGCCCATGATGGCCAAGGTGCGGCGCTCGGTCTCGGGGGTGTTGAAAGCCGAGGCACCGGCCCAGCCCAGGCCGTAACCCATGGTGGTCGAGCCGATGCCAAAGGGCGGCAGGATGGAAAACAGGTGGCAACCGATGTCGGCACTGATATGCCGGGGCCCGAGTTCCTTCTCGAGCATCTTGAGAGCCGTAAAGATGGGCCGCTCGGGGCAGCCCGTGCAAAACGAGGGCGGTCGCGGATGGACCTGTGCCACCGCCTGGGACACCAGCGCCGGCATGGCCGCGGCCACCGGCGCCGGCTGCGCGGCCGCGCCGGCCGCATCAAAATAGTTGCGCAAGCCCTCAAGCAGGACCGCGCCGGTGTACTCGCCAGCCATGGGCAGCATGTCCTTGCCGTGCAGGCGGGTGCTGCTGCCGGCGCGATGCAAGATGGTGTGGAGGTTTTGTGCAATGAAGTCGGGCTGCCCCTCCTCCACCACCAGCACTGAACGCTTACCCTCGCAAAACTCCAGTACCTCCTCGTCAACGAGGGGGTAGGTCACGCCGAGCACATACACGGGGATCCGGCTGTTTCCGTAGACATCCGCCTGTCCGAGCAGATGCAGCGCCCGCATCACCCCGTTGTACATACCGCCCTGGGTGATGATGCCGATGTCGCGCGCCCGTGGCGCCAACATTTCATTGAGACCGTGTTCGCGAATGAAGCGCACCGCGGCCGGCCAGCGCTTGTGGATCTTCTCCTGCTCGTGCAGATAGCTGGCCGGTGGCAACACGATGCGCTGGGTGTCGCGCTCGGGCTTGTCAATCGCGTCCTTCAGGCCGTAGCTTGGCCGCCGATTGGCCCGCGTCTGGAACTGTCCGTGCACATGGCAAGCGCGGATGCGCAGCTCGAGCATGACCGGCGTGTTGCTGGCCTCGGACAGCTCAAAGCCCTTTTCGACCATACGCACGATGGAGGGCAAATTAGGCCGTGGATCGAGCAACCAAACCTGCGACTTCATCGCAAATGCATGCGAGCGCTCCTGCATGATGCTCGAGCCTTCGCCGTAGTCTTCGCCCACAATCACCATGGCTCCGCCGCGCACCCCGCCGGAGGCGAGGTTGGCCAGCGCGTCGCTGGCCACATTGGTGCCCACGGTCGACTTGAAAGTCACCGCCCCGCGCAGCGGGTAATTCACACTGGCCGCCAGGGTCGCCACTGCGGTGGCCTCGCTGGCGCTGTGCTCAAAATGTACCCCCAACTCCGCCAGGATGTCGTTGGCATCGGTCAGCACATCCATCAGGTGCGAGATGGGCGCCCCCTGATAGCCGGCCACATAAGACACGCCCGACTGCAACAGGGCCTTGGTCACCGCCAGAATGCCCTCGCCGCGGAAGGTTTCGCCCTCGCCCAGCTTGAGCTTTTGCACTTCTTGCAAAAACGATCGTTCAGCCATAGCCCCAGTGTAGGCCCGCCATGCCTGGGCCGTCTTATCGAGCGCTCAGAGGAAACCCCCGGAAAAACCTCCCGCTTCGGGGGAAACCCTCAGGCCAGCCTGGCCCAAGGCAGACCAGAATGCAATCTTTCTATGGTTTGTCAATTTATGATGGACCTTCGACCTAGGAGACCCTGATGAAAGCACTTCGACTGACCTGCCTGCTCGCCGCCGCCCTGATTGCCGCAGGCAGCAGCGCCATCGCCCAAACCCCCAGCCGGATCAAGATCGGTCTGGTCAGCACCCTGTCCGGGCCCAATGGCGCCCTGGGCGAGGAAATCCGGGATGCCTTCAATCTGGCCGTGCAGCTCAACGGCGGCAATCTCGGCGGCGTTGCGGTCGAGGTCATCGTCGGAGACGACCAGTTCAACCCCCAGGTGGGCAAACAGCTCTTTGAGCGCATGGTCAAGCGCGACAAGGTCGACTTCATGACCGGCGTGGTGTTCTCCAACATCATGCTCGCCGGCCTGCCCGAGGCCACCAACGAACGGGTCTTCTATGTCAGCCCGAATGCAGCGCCCTCGCCGCTGGCCGGCAAGGAATGCAACCCTTTCTTCTTTGTCGCCTCCTGGCCCAATGATGCTTACCACGAGATGGCCGGTCAGCACGCCACTGCCCGCGGCTTCAAGTCGGCCTACCTGCTTGCGCCCAACTATCAGGCGGGCAAGGACTCTTTGGCTGGCTTCAAGCGTTTCTACAAAGGCAAGGTGGTCGATGAGGTCTACACCAAGCTCGGCCAGCTCGACTACTCGGCCGAACTGGCGCAGATTCGCGCCGCCAAGCCCGAGGTGATGTACGCCTTCCTGCCCGGTGGCATGGGCGTGAACTTCATCAAGCAGTTCGTGGCTGCCGGCCTGAACAAGGACATCCGCCTGCTGCTGCCAGGCTTTGGCGCCGACCAGGACATCAGCCGCGGCGTCGGCGACGTGATGCTGGGCATCAACGACACCGCCCACTGGGCGCTCGATCTCAATAATGCGGCCAACCGCCGCTTCGTGGCCGAGTTCGAGAAGGCCTACAAGCGCCTGCCCACGGTGTATGCGGCGCAAGGCTATGACACCGCCCTCATCCTCGATGCAACCATCCGCGCGGTCAAAGGCAATCTCAGCGACAAGGATGCTGTGCGCAAGGCCCTGCGGGAGGTCAAGTTCGACTCGGTGCGCGGCTCCTTCCGCTTCAACACCAACCATTACCCGATCCAGAACTACTACCTGCGCGAGGTCAAGAAAGACGCCCAGGGACGACTGGTCAATCTGCTGGCCTCGCCCCAGCCGATCGCCACCAACCATGGCGATGCCTACGTGCAGGAATGCGCGATGCGCTGAACGCAGCGACAAAAGGCCCCACCCCCGCGCCGCCTGAAGGCGGCGACGGGGTTTTTCATTTGCGTGCCCCCGAGGCGCGCCGCCTCGCTACACTAAGCCCATGACCTGGATCCTGTTTCTGGAACAGGCCCTCAACGGCCTGCAATTCGGTCTCATGCTCTTCCTGCTGGCCTCGGGGCTGACGCTGGTTTTCGGGATCATGGACATGATCAACCTGGCCCACGGCGCCTTGTACATGGTCGGCGCCTTCCTGGCCGCCTGGCTGGCGCAACTGACCCAGTCCTTCGTGGTGGGCATCCTGCTGGCCATCCCGCTGACCGCGCTGTTTGGCATGGCCATGGAATCGACGCTCCTGCGTACGCTCTATGCGCGTGACCATATGTCGCAGGTGCTGGCCACCTTCTCGCTGATCCTCATCATCAATGAGGCGGTGCGCATGATCTGGGGCACCGACATGCCGCTGGCCGCGCCGGCCTCGCTATCGGGTCCGGTCGAACTGCTGCCCGGCCTCTACTACCCCAGTTATCGCCTGGTCATTATTGCGGTGGGCCTGGTGCTTGCCGGCCTGCTGTACCTGGCTGTCACCCGCACCCGTGTGGGCGCCTGGGTACGCGCCGGCGCCTCCAACCGAGAAATGGCGATGGCCATGGGCATCAACATCCAGTGGCTCTTCACCCTGGTGTTTGGCCTGGGTGCGGCGCTGTGCGCCGTCGCTGGAGCGCTGCTCGGGCCGCTGATGGCCGTGCAGGTCGGCATGGGCGAGACGGTGCTGATCCTGGCCTTTGTGGTCATCGTTATCGGCGGCATCGGTTCGATCTGGGGCGCCTTTGTCGGCTCACTGCTGGTGGGCTTTGTCGATACCTTTGGCCGCACCCTGATGCCCGCTTTGTTCCGCGAGATCTTCCCGCCGCAGGTGGCCAGCGCAGCCGGACCAGCGGTGGCCTCCATCCTGGTCTACCTTCTGATGGCCGTGGTTCTCTTCCTCAGGCCCCAGGGCCTGTTTTCACGGCGTTAAAGGCATGCAGTTCGGTCCCTCCCCCGCATCGGCCATCCCCAAGGCGGCCTCGTGGCCCGTCTGGCTGCTGCTGTCACTGGCAGCGGCGGCCCTGGGTTTTTGGATGCACAGCGCCGGACTGGGCTACTACCTGTCCATGATCAGCCGCATGTTGATCTACGGTCTGGCCGCTTGCAGCCTCAACCTCATCCTCGGTTATGGCGGGCTGGTGTCCTTCGGACACGCGGCCTACCTGGGCATCGGCGCCTACACCGTGGGCATCCTCATCACCGAAGGCATGCCCAACGGCTGGCTGGGCTTCGGTCTGGCCATGGGGGTTTCGGCCCTGCTGGCCCTGGTCATCGGCGCCATCTCGCTGCGTACCAAGGGCGTGTACTTCATCATGATCACGCTGGCCTTCGCGCAAATGCTGTTCTACCTGGTCAACTCGGTCAAGGCCTACGGCGGCGACGAGGGCCTGAACCTCAAGCTGCGCTCCGACTTTGGCCTGGGCATCGTGCTCAAGAACGATTTACATTTTTTCCTGCTGGTGCTGGTGTGTCTGGTCGTCTGCCTGGCCTTCATGCAGAGGCTCATGCGCTCGCGCATGGGCCGCGTGGTGCTGGCCCAGCGCGATGACGATATCCGCACCGAGGCCCTGGGCTTTCCGGTCTACCGGTATCAGCTGGCTCTCTTTGTGATCGCCGGCGCCATAGGCGGGCTGGCCGGGGCGCTGCTGGTCAACCAGCAAAACTATGTCAGTCCTAACCTGATGCACTGGACGCAATCGGGCGTTCTGATGATCATGGTTATTCTGGGCGGCGTGGGCACGCTGGCCGGTGGCCTCTGGGGCGCGCTGCTGCTGCTCACCCTGGAAGACCTGATCGCCGAGGTCACGCCGCACTGGCAGTTCTATGTGGGCTGGGTGCTGCTGGCAGTGGTCCTGCTGGCCCCCAAGGGTC